>NZ_JBQEQC010000004.1:0-395798 GCF_052044195.1 Variovorax sp. 22077 | reverse complement strand
AGGGTGGGTCAATACTCGATGGAAATCGCGGGTCAGGATTGCATGGAAATCAACAACCAGGAGCTCGACCACATCAATGCGGCCGTCGACCTCCACGAGTTCCAGCTGAAACGGCTCAGCTACAGCGAGGTCAGCCGGGCGGTCAAGAAGGCCGCCGGCGAGATTCGGTCGACCGGCGGCCGGGTCGTCACGCCGGCGGCGCAACAGGCAGACATGCTGCAGGAGGCACCATGATGATCGGCACGCAGCCTACGGGCGCAATAAAGGGGGTGATCATAAGTGCCGTCTCGCACGAGGGGCTCACCGTCACGGTCGACGGCAAGCCGGCCAAGCTGGCAATCGTGAACGACGATGGCCAGGTAATCGCTGTGGGCGACGTAGTTGCCCGGGAAGCGGAGGCCGTTGCGGTTAACTGTTATCGCAATATCCTGCAAGGCAAAGGCTTTTTACGGGTGCTGAGCACTTCTCTAATTAAAACCGAGAGCCACGACTAAGCAATGTTGAGCACACATTGTGGTTCAGTCAGCAGCCGCAAGCCGTGGCAGGTCCTCACCTAGACTTACCAATATTTCTTCGTAATTCACGTCTGCGGTCACTACCTCAACGTCTAAAACCAATTGTTTGGAAATCGGCTTTGCAAGAATGTCTGCGTAGATCGTCGCGCTAATTTCAATTTCAACGCTTTTCTTCGAACCTATCAATATTTTGTTTGCTGGAATGACTTGTCTCTGCGGCTGGAGAGCCGGAATTTCCATCGACCACGTCCAAACCACCCCTTCCGACAACAGCTCTGTCGGCGCATTGGGAGAGGGACCCGACATCGTCCAAAGGGTGGCTACTTTTTGGGGCTCACTTGTTGGAAGCTGGTGTTGGCCGAGAACCGTGAAACCGCTGGAATCTTTCGAGCGCTCCAAAAGACTAAGTTCAATATAAACATCGCGCGCACCTATTTCTCCAACATTGGTAAGCACAAAAGGAACGGCTGCCACGGCGCCTTTAAGCACGGCTGCTGTAATTTTTTGTCGATAATAGTTGGTGTTCAGCTGTCCGGCCAGCGCGTTATGGCCTTGCTTTGGGCCCGTGTAATCCGGAATTTTTTCGAAGTCGACCACATTGAGATAGGTGAGTACGACGGCCCGTCGCAGTCCAACGCCTCCAAGATGGGTCTTAGGGTCGGCGAACTGGAAGTCGATGATCCGCTCTGCCGGAACTCTATCCACACTGCTTTCAGGATCTTGCTCTTCTTGGACTAACTTCCGCACTTGGATGTCGAGCTGACGAAAAAAAAGTTCGCGAAAATTATTAAGATCGGAGAAGTTGTCGAACAACGCCTTATCCTTAATTCCATCTCTAAACGAACGAATTTTTCCGAGTTGCTCCAAGTCAATCGATTCTGGCGATTGAGGCGCCGTAGAAAAATAGAGCATGACAATTTTGTCTTCTTTAGCCGCCCGCTCTATTTCTTCCAAAGTCCCACTTTCGGCAACACCCGTCGACGTGCCTATACGCGTCCAGAAAATGCCCACCACCAAGTCACATTTGTCGCCCAGCTGCCGATTAATGATTTCTTGGGGCCGCTGACCGTACTCCGGTGCCGCATGGGTTTCCCAGCGGACGGGCAGTAAGACGATCTGACGACTCTCGGAATTCAAATCGTTCCAACGCTGAATCGTTTCTACGGCAGCCGCCCTCTCGTTACTTACATCCGACGGGGAGGCAATCAGTATGCGGATAGCTTTCGCAGGAAAGGGCATGGTGGTCTCTGTTCCATGTAGACAACGTGAAAACGTGCTCAGCCGCGGAGTGTGACACATTGTTAATACAAAGGGTTCACCCGAGGGTACAACGCACGCTCGCTAGGGGTGCTGCGTTGGTCTACGCCAACATGGCTGAGAAAGTCCCTTTGAACCTGATTGCGCCCACATTTATTTTGTGGGTCCGCGGTAAGACGGGGCCAGGTGCGAGGCCACTGCCCCGCCGACTTCTTCGGGCCTCGCAGCCAAGTCTTGGCGATCACACCGCCACGCTCCAGCGCGCTCAACGATTGCCTTCTGGAGCGCAGTTGGGCGCTAGCTACAACCGGGGGGTGGAGCGCATCAAATCTTCGCAAGCAGCGCTCCGGAAACGCCCGCGTGGACGTCTGCGATAGCTGACAAGACAGTGCCAATGAATGCGTTAAAACGCGGCACGCTCCGAAAGCTGCTGCCGATGAGACCGCCATGCACGCTCCAGTTACGCATCGCGTAGACGATTGTTGCTAGGTCCAACAAGGAATAGTTTCCCGAATGGATCGCATCTTGGATCGTCTTTCCGACACCCTTTGTCCGGTATGGCCGAGGTGTGAACTTCTCGTGAAGCACCTGAAGAGATGGAAATGCCGTTCCCAGGGGATGGCCTGGAATAGCCGAGATCACGGGAGCCGAAAGGAGTGCGCGCAGGGTGTTTTCGTAGCCACCAATCGTTGCAGCACTGAGTCCACTGTTTGCAAGAAGATATTGAAAAAGCTTCAGTTCACTGGTTGCGCTTGTTCCACCCAAAAGCTTCAGCACCTCGGGACGAGCAAAAAGGGCATTCAGCCCCGACCAAGCCATTGTGAATCTAACTAATTCAGCCACCGCTGGGCTTTTAGGGGACTTGTTCATCAGCCGCTTGTCGTACTGGAGAGGTTCCAGCGCAGCAGCACGGCGAACCCAGTCTGAGGCGATGCCAAACCCAATCAGTAGCTCCGACTCTTGTGCTGTCGGATTGGTAGGAGTCGCGCTCCCAGCTTGAACGGCGCGTGCACAAGCACCATAGGTCTTTCCAGCAGATTCGAGCTTTGCTCTAGGCATTGGCGTGATCTCAGTCGGCGCTGTAACTTAGTCATAGGGAGACTAGCCGCATGTCTTGCAAGGACTTCGTCGGTCAATCGCTCGCAGCGCGGTATGTACGCCCTTCTTTGGGCGAATTGTGCCGTGGCGCCGACTGGCCCGGCAGTGGCTGGATTCTGCCGTAGGCCGCCCACTTCTCGCTGAGCACTTCAATGAGCGCCTAGAATGACAGTTCGCTAGGGGTGCTGGGGCGGCTTGCCGTCCCTGCTGAGAAAGTCCCTTTGAACCTGATTGCGCCTTTTTTGTTCCTTTACTTAGGAGGCCCGAGGTAAAACAGGGACTGGGGCGCGGTCTTCGCCCGTCGAGGGCGGCGCCCCTTCCGAACAAGCCCAAGGCCCCACAGGGGTGCTAAGACCCCAAGCGTCTGGCTAGATACGTTCTATGAATCAGTTCTTTGCTGACCAGATTGATCAACTTGATCTAGCCATCGATCAGTTGGCGGTTCGAGATAGGAACTTCGATCGGTTTGCGCTCATGCTTGTCGACAATGTCGTGGAACTCGTTCTTCATCAGCACGCGAAGGACAAGGTCACGATGGGCCGAGCGTTCGAAGCAAACAAAAAGCCGAAGCCAGAATGGAAGACGGCAGTGGCTGCAACCGGACAAGGGTTTGATGCCAAGGTGCGCTACGCCCGCGAGACATTGATGATCTCTTCGGCAACGGCGGACAGCATCCAGTACCTGCATTCCTTCAGAAACTCGACATACCATAAGGGTAGTCGTCACGAGAGCATCTTGCACTCGCTAGCGGTGTACTACGTGCGATTGGCGTGTGTTGTGCTTAGCGCCTACAGGCCGGTTTTCTATGGGATCTATGCAGGCGACAAAATATCGCACCGCGCAGTAAAGTACTTGGGCAAGCCCGACCTCTTCAGCCAGAGCGATGCGTTCGCGCGGGCAGCTGGCCGCCTTGCCGAAGTCGCGGAGGCGCTTGGCGAGAACCTCATCGACGATCTGCAGGCCGACATGCTCTCGACGATTGAACAGTCCGACGACTGGCTCGACTTCATCGCGAAAAACGACTTTAGCTGCCCGAGTAGGGACGCAGTGGTTCGGCAATGTCAAGCGTGGCCGTTCGCATGGACTGACGAGGCCAAGGCCTTTGCGAATGCAAACGGATGCACGGCTCTCAATATGAGCGACTACGTTGAATGGCTAGGACAAAATTACAGTTGGCAGATCAAGACCGATCCCGTTGCCAGCTGGAAAAAGCGGCACAGCTCATTGAAGAACGAGAAGAGCGCGGACGCGGCGCTCAAGAAGTATTGCGACTTCATGAAGCAGACGGAAGCGTTTCGCGAAGCTCTGGACGAAAACGTACTGCATCTTGACGGCTATATTCAACAGCAGGTCGATTGCGCACGAGGGAAGTAGTGACCCGGTCAGTCGACAAGGGCTTCCAGTTTGCGACTTCCTACTGCGGACAGGATCAGCGCGAAGTCCGATCCAAGTATCCAGCGATGTAACCGACGGCGACTTGGAAGTTAGCCCGCTCGAGAAGTGCTCGTAGCCGAGGGTCGGTACCGGGGTCAGATGCGGCCTTTTCGAGAGCCGACAATGAGTGAACAGGTTTGGAATCACGAGCAAGTGAAACAGCTGTAAGCGCCCCCGTCATTTGGACGACCTCGTTTGACTCGAATGTTTTCGCTGACATCTCGTGGGCGGCTTTGTTTCGAACCTTTCGAATTCGCTCAAGATCCTCGAACATCCAACGAGGTATCAAGTCCATCGCATAGGCAAGCTTGATTCGTGACGAAAACGTTGCCAGCGGTCCCATTCCCGCAAACAAAGGGTCGGCTGCAACCTTAGCAACATGCTCGTCTCTTGCGAGTTTTAAAACGAGCAACGATCTCAGTGCGTCATCCACAGCACTCGCACCTACGAGAATCACCCCGCGATCCGATTCCGACAACATTTCCCCGAACAGATCGTTGATGCGCCGATCCACCGCGCTGTCACTTTTGGGATCTGGAAGGGAGACCGATTCGGACGTCATATCAACAACTTTTGCGAGCACATTGTGCCGCACTGCGGCCTTCTTACTTCCGGCCCCGCCTTGACGGCTACAATCCGCCACTTCGCTAGGGGTGCTACATCGGGCGACCGATCTGGCTGAGAACACACCCTTTGAACCTGTTCTGCCATGTTTATTTGCATGGCTTGAGGTAATCCTCGCGCAGGGAAGCTGGTCCGGTGGCCTCTCACGCCTTCTCGCGTGACAGCCGCGCCGCCGGGGCCTCGCCCACCTGCCAAACCTTTTGCACTGGAGCAAACGGATGGCACAAGACAACAACAACGACAGCGCCGGCGGCGCCGCCGTCTCCAACGAAGCGCTGACTCCCCTGCCCGTCTCGCAGCGCGTGTTCGGCTGGCACGACCATGCGTCGCTGTGGTTCAGCCTCGGCGTCGGGCTGCTGGTGATGCAGATCGGCGCGTACCTCGTGCCGGCCGTGGGCACGCGCGACGCGGCGATCGCGATCGTGCTCGGCTCCTGCATCGGTGCGGGCCTGCTGGCCTGGACCGCCCGGCTGGGCTGCCAGAGCGGCCTTGCAAGCGCCGGCCTGATGCACGCGACCTACGGCAGCGCCTTCGCGCGGCTGCCGGTGCTGCTGAACATCGTGCAGCTGGTGGGCTGGACCACCTTCGAACTCGTCGTGATGCGCGAGGGCACGCAGGCCATCGGCCAGACGGTGGTCGGCCCTTCGATCGGCTCCTTCTGGGGCGGCGTGCTGACGACGCTGCTGTGGGGCGCAGTGCTGCTGGCGCTGCTCGCGGGCTCGATGGTGAAGCTGGTGCGGCGCTTCGTGAGCCGCTTCGGGCTGCCGCTGGTGGTGCTGTCGCTGTTGTGGCTCAGCTGGCAGTTCGCGACGCAGCTGCAGGCCAAGGGCCTGGATGCATTCTGGGCTCGCCCTGGTGACGGAACAATGGGCATGTTCGGCGCGCTCGACCTGGTGATCGCGATGCCGGTGTCATGGCTGCCGCTGGTAGCCGACTATGCGCGGCACGGCAAGCGCAGCACGGGCGGCCTGGGCGGTGCGTTCGGCGGCACGTGGATCGGCTATGCGGTCGCGAACATCTGGTGCTACGCGCTGGGTGTGATGGTGGTGAGCGTGGCAGAACCGGGCACGGGCCTCGTCACCGCGCTGCTGCTGGCGCAGGGCGGGCTGGTGGCGCTGGGGCTGATCCTGATCGACGAGCTCGACAACGCGTACGGCGACGTCTACTCGGGCTCGGTCTCCACGCACAGCCTGCTGCCGCGCTGGAGCGTGAAGCGCTGGGGCCTGCTGCTGGCCGCCCTGTGCATCGCGCTGGCGCTGGTGCTGCCGATGCACACCCTGGAGCCCTTCCTGCTGATGCTGAGTTCGGTGTTCGTGCCGCTGTACGGCGTGATCATCGGCCGGCTCGGCAGCGGCGAGACGGTCTCGCCGCAAGGTACGCAGCGCAAGGTCGACCTGGTCGCGGCGCTGATCTGGATCGCGGGCATCGCCGCCTATCACGCGCTCGCCAAGTGGGCGCCGCAGCTAGGCTCCGCGCTGCCGACGCTGGCCGCGACCTTCGTGCTGGCCTGGCTCAGCCGGCCTTCAACGGCAGCCGGTGCGTCGGCACTGGCGCAAAGCCGTGGTTGAGGGGGCCATGGCCCGCGCCGATCTTCACGTCCGCACCCGCGGCCATCGCGCCGAGGATGTAGGCGCGCGCGCGCTCCACCGCATCGGGCAGCGCGGCGCCCAGTGCCAGGTGCGCGGCGATGGCGGACGACAGCGTGCATCCGGTGCCGTGCAGGTTGCGGCTTTCGATGCGGCCGGAGGCCAGCCGCCGGCGTTCGCCACCGCCCTGCAGCAGCACGTCGACCACTTCGTTGCCCGGCAGATGGCCGCCCTTGAGCAGCACGGCATTCGCCCCGAGCGCCAGGAGTTCGTCCGCCGCGCCGTCGAGCGCATCCACGCCGTCGATGGCACGGCCGATCAGCAAGGCGGCCTCGTCGAGATTGGGCGTGACGACGATCGCGCGCCGGAACAACTCGCGCACCAGCACCTGCACGGTTTCCGCCGCGATCAGGCGGTCACCGCTGGTGGCGACCATCACCGGGTCGAGCACCACGTTCTTCAGCTGGTAGCGGTCGATGGCCCACGCGACCACTTCGACCACCTCTGGCGCATGCAGCATGCCGAGCTTGACGGCGTCGACGCCGATGTCTTCGACCACGGCCTGGATCTGCGCCTTGAGGAAGTCGGGCGGCACGCCGTGGATGCCCGAGACGCCCAGCGTGTTCTGCGCGGTGAGCGCGGTGATGGCCGTCATGCCGTAGCAGCCCAGCGCAGCGAAGGTCTTGAGATCGGCCTGGATGCCGGCGCCGCCGCCGCTGTCGGAACCGGCGATGGAAAGCACGCGTGCGTAGCGCTGTGCGGGCTCTTGGTTGGTGCCTTGGGTCATGCCGAAAATTATCCGCGACGCGAAGGAGCCCCGGCATGAGCCTTCCTTTCAACTCCGCCGCCATCCTCGGTGCAGGCCTCATGGGCCGGCTGATGGCAGTGACGCTCGCGCGGTCCGGCTGCAAGGTCGACGTGTTCGAGGCTGGCGGCGCCGACGCCGAAGGCGCCGCCGCGCGCGTGGCCGCCGCGATGCTCGCACCGCTGGCGGAGTCGGCGGTCGCGCCGGTCTCGGTGGTGCGCATGGGGCAGCACGCGCTGTCGCGCTGGCCGGAGTTGCTCGCGCCGCTCGTGCAGCCCGTGTTCTTCCAGCGCGAAGGCACGCTGGTGCTCTGGCACCGGCAGGATGCCGCGGAGGCCACACGTCTCGCCCGCGTGCTCGCGAACACCGGCGCGCAGGTACCCGAGTTGGCGCCGATGCAATCCGTCGATGCCCGCGCGATCGCCACGCTGGAGCCTTCGCTGGGCCAGCGCTTCGCGCAGGGCCTGTTCCTTCCGGGCGAAGGGCAGCTCGACAACCGCGCGCTGCTCGCTTCGCTGCTCGCCACGCTTGAGGGCGATCCTCGCGTCACGCTGCATTGGCAATCTCCGCGTGCGCCCTCGGACTTCACACCTGGTGCCGCCGGCCAGCCCGACTGGGTGATCGACTGCCGCGGCCTCGGTGCCCGTCCGCAGTGGAATGCCCTGCGCGGCGTGCGCGGCGAGGTGATCCGCGTGCATGCCCCCGAAGTGAGCCTGCAGCGACCCACACGCCTCGTGCATCCGCGCTACCCGCTCTACATCGCGCCCAAGCCGGGCAAGCTGTTCGTGATCGGCGCAACGGAGATCGAGTCGGACGACATGTCGCCCGCCAGCGTGCGCTCCACGCTCGAACTGCTCAGCGCCGCGTATGCGGTGCACAGCGGCTTCGCCGAGGCGCGCATCGTAGAGATCGCGACGCAATGCCGGCCGACGCTGCCCGACAACCTCCCTGCCCTGCGCCTGCCGCAGCCGCGCGTGCTGCAGATCAACGGCCTTTACCGCCACGGCTTCATGATCGCGCCCGCGATGCTCGATGCCGCATTGGAAGTGCTGACGCAGGGCCACTCGCCACTGACCAAGAGCTTCGGCATGCAGACCCAGGACACATGACGATGAACATCCTGATCAACGACAAGCCCTTCACGCTGCCCGACGAAGCGAAGCTGGCCGACGCGCTGGCCGCGCTGGAGGCCACGCCGCCCTTCGCCGTGGCCGTGAACCGCGAATTCGTGCCCCGCTCGGCCTACGCCACACGCGCGCTGAAACCCGAAGACCGCGTCGAGGTGATCCGCCCCGTGACGGGCGGCTGATTTGATGGAGACAACGCAAATGACGACCACGAACGATCCCCTGGTGCTCTACGGAGAGACCTTCCACAGCCGCCTGCTGCTGGGCACCGCGCGCTACCCCTCGCCCGATCTGCTCGAGGCTGCCGTGAAGCGCGCGAAGCCCGCGATGCTGACCGCCTCGCTGCGACGGCAGACCGCCAGCCAGGGCTCGGGCAACAGCGAACTGGGCAACGGCTTCTGGGAGCTGCTGCGCAAGCTCGCGGTGCCGGTGCTGCCCAACACCGCCGGCTGCCACAGCGTGCAGGAGGTGATCGCCACCGCGCAGATGGCGCGCGAGCTGTTCGACACGCCGTGGATCAAACTGGAGCTGATCGGCGACGACTACACGCTGCAGCCCGACACGCTGAACCTGGTCGACGCGGCCTCGCAGCTGATCCGCGAAGGCTTCAAGGTGCTGCCCTACTGCACCGAGGACCTGGTGCTGTGCCAGCGGCTGGTCGACGTCGGCTGCCAGGCGGTGATGCCGTGGGCCGCGCCCATCGGCACCGGCCGCGGCCCGGTCAACCCCTACGCGCTGCAGGTGCTGCGCGACCGCCTCAAGGTGCCGATGCTGGTGGACGCGGGCCTGGGCCTGCCTTCGCACGCCTGCCAGGTGATGGAGTGGGGATACGACGGCGTGCTGCTGAACACCGCCGTCGCGCTGGCGCAGGACCCGGTCGCGATGGCTGGCGCCTTCGCCGACGCGGTGCAGGCCGGCCGCAGCGCACATCGCGCCGGTGCCATGGCCGCTCAGGAGGCGGCGCAACCCAGCACGCCCGTGCTCGGCACGCCTTTCTGGCATCACGAATCATGAGCACCCCATTCGACTCCGGCGCCATCGCGCAGGCCATCGTCGCGGCGCACGGGTTGCGCTTCGGCGCGATCACGTCGGCGCCGGTGAGCGCGCCCAACTTCTCTTCCGACGATCCTGTCTACCGCGGCGCCAAGCGCGCGTGCTCCGCGCTCGGCTTCATCGAGATCGACGCCGAATGCCTGGCCCACGCCTGGCGCGCGCAGACGCAGCGCCTGAGCAGCTTCGACGCGGCGCTGTGGCCCGATGCGCCGGAAGACTTCGGCATGCGCCCCTTTCCGCCCACCGCTCGCGACGACGCGTTTCCGCCCTGCCCCGCGCGGCTCGGCCTCTATGCCGTGCTGCCCGATGCCCGATGGGTCGGCCGCATGGCGCGCGCGGGCGTGCCCACCGTGCAGCTGCGCTTCAAGTCGGACGACGGCGACGCCGTCGAACGCGAGGTGCAGGCGGCCGTCGAGGCGGTGCAAGGCACGGGCGCCCTGCTCTTCATCAACGACCACTGGCGGGTGGCCATCGCAGCAGGCGCCTATGGCATCCACCTGGGCCAGGAGGATCTCGACGCGCTCTCGGACGAAGACCTCGGCCGGCTGCGCGCATCGGGCCTGCGGCTGGGCGTCAGCACGCACGGCTATGCGGAGATGGTGCGCGCCGACAAGGTGAGTCCGAGCTACATCGCGATGGGCGCGGTTTACCCGACCACGCTCAAGAAGATGGCGACCGCTCCGCAGGGCGTGGCGCGGCTGGACGCCTATGCGCGACTGCTGCGCGGCTATCCGCAGGTCGGCATCGGCGGCATCGATGCGGTGCGGCTGCCGGAGGTGCTGGCCACCGGCGTGGGCTCCGTCGCCGTGGTGCGCGCGCTTGTCGCGGCCGACGACCCGGAAGCCACGGCCGCGCAGTGGATCGCGGCCATCGATGCCGCTGCAGGCGAATGAACAGAATGAAAAAGACCGAGCTTCCCTTCGATTCTTCCGGCCGGCATCGGCTTTCTCCCGTTTCTCGTGCGCTGGCGGCCCTGTTCTTCGCGGCGGCATGTTCAGTGCATGCGCAGCAGCAATCGGCGCTGCCCGAGATCACCGTCAGCGAAGGCACGGCGGCGCCTCAGGCCGACGTGAGCGGCTTCGGCGACGTGCCGCTGCGCGAACTGCCGATCTCGGCCACGGTGATCGACAGCCAGCAGCTGCAGGCCAGAGGCGCGCGCCGGCTCGCAGATCTCACGCAGTTCGACGCCTCGGTCACCGACGCCTACAACTCCGCGGGCTACTGGGACTACCTCACGGTGCGTGGCTTCGTGCTCGACAACCGCTTCAACTATCGGCGCGAGGGCCTGCCGATCAGCGCCGAGACATCGATCCCGCTCGACAACAAGGAGCGCATCGAGATCCTGCGCGGCACCAGCGGCATACAGGCGGGCACCAGCGCGCCGGGCGGACTGGTCAACTACGTCGTGAAGCGCCCCACCGACCAGGACCTGCGCACGGTGCGCATCGAGACCACGAGCCGTGGCAGCCTGCTCGGCGCCATCGACCTCGGCGGGCGCTTCGGCGAGAACCGGCAGTTCGGCTACCGCATCAACGTGGCGAGCGAGAACCTCAAGCCGCTGACGCACAACCTCGACGGCAACCGCAACCTGTTCTCGCTCGCGGCCGACTGGCGCATCACGCGCGACTCGGTGCTGGAGTTCGAGATCGAGCAAAGCCGCAAGACGCAGCCCAGCCAGAACGGCTACAGCCTGCTGGGCAGCGTGCTGCCCGCGCCGGTGGATCCGCGCATCAACCTCAACAACCAGCCGTGGTCGCAGCCCTCGGTGTTCAAGGCGCTGACGGGTACGGTGCGCTTCAGCCAGGCGCTGAATGCCGACTGGCGCTGGAGCGCGCAGATCGGCCAGCAGCGCCTGAAGAGCGACGACCGACTCGCCTACGCCTTCGGCTGCGGCGCCGAAGGCAACTACGACCGCTACTGCTCCGACGGCACCTTCGACTTCTACGATTTCCGCAGCGACAACGAGCGCCGCACGCTGACGGCCGGCAGCATCAACCTCAAGGGCAACGTGACGACGGGCAGCGTGCGGCACGAACTCGGCTTCGGCCTGCTGCAAAGCCGCGTGCGCAACCGCTTCGACAACCAGGCCTACAACTACGCGGGCACCGGCAACATCTGGGGCACGGCCATCGTGCCGCCGGCGCCGGATGCCACCACGCCGCAGACCAATCGCGACGAACGGTCGACCGAGTTCTCGGTGCAGGACGCGATCCGCTGGAACGACCGCTTCACCACCTGGCTCGGCGCGCGCCACACGCGGCTCGACCGCAGCAGCATCGGCAACGACGGATCGAACCCGACCGGCTACAAGCAGGACGTGACCACGCCGTGGATCGCGGCGAGCTACGCCATCCAGCCGGGGCTCCTGGCCTACGCGAGCTGGGGGCGCGGTGTCGAATCACAGGTGGTGCCGAACAGGATCTCGCAATACAGCAACGCGGGGCAGGCCTTGCCGGCACTGCGCTCACGGCAGTGGGAGCTGGGCCTCAAGGGCGGCAACGATGCCTTCAATTGGCAGCTCGCCTGGTTCGACATCTCGCGGCCTCTGACCAACATCGACCTGTGCACCGGCCTGTGCGAAGTGCGCAACGACGGCAAGGCGGTGCATCGCGGCCTCGAAGCTGGCGCGCAGTGGTACCAGGGGCCGTGGCGCGTCGGCGGCAGCGTGACGTTGATCGATGCCAAGCGGCGCGGCAGCACTGCCGATCCGGCGCTCAACGGGCAGTCACCCACCAACGTGCCCAAGCAGGTGCTGCGCGCGCAGACCGCGTATCGCTTCGCGTCGGTGCCGGGCCTCGAAGTGGCCGGACAGCTTTCGTACGAAGGCCGCCGCAACGTGCTGCCCGACGGCTCGGTCACCCTGCCCTCGTGGACGCGCGTCGATGCCGTGTTGCGCTACGACACCAAGCTGCGCGGCGCGAACGCGAGCTGGACGCTGTCGGTCGACAACCTGTTCGATCGCCGCTACTGGAAGGAATCGCCCTACCAGTTCGGGCATGTCTACCTGTTCCCAGGCGCGCCGCGCACGCTGCGCCTGGGGCTGAGCGTTGCGCTTTGAACGCGCGGCCTAAAAGTCGCGAAAAATGACGCTATAATCTAAGGCTTGTTCCTCGATAGCTCAGTCGGTAGAGCGCCGGACTGTTAATCCGTAGGTCCCTGGTTCGAGCCCAGGTCGAGGAGCCACCATCAAGCCGCAAGGCCTCTGGATGCCCCGCTACTCACAAGGTAGCGGGGCATTTCATTTGAAGTGGTGCGCGGTGTTTGTCGCAGGCAATCGTCGCATCGATGCAAAAAATGCAGTCGAAGAGCCAAGATCGGCAAATCCATTGCATATAATTTAAGGCTTGTTCCTCGATAGCTCAGTCGGTAGAGCGCCGGACTGTTAATCCGTAGGTCCCTGGTTCGAGCCCAGGTCGAGGAGCCACCATCAAGCCGCAAGGCCTCTGAAGAGCCCGCTGTCTTTCCGGACAGCGGGCTTTTTCTTTGGGCCAGCCTGCTTCACTGCGATCTGCGCAAAGTCGGCTAAGCGCCCTTCACGCGCAGGGCGCACACTCGCGCGCATGGAAAGCAGCCGCCGCACCGAGCAGGACTACCGCGCCCGCGTCGCGCGCGCCGTCGCAGCCATCGTGGCCGATCCAATGGCCGAGCACCGGCTCGAAGATCTCGCACGGCTCGCGCATTTCTCGCCCTTCCACTTCCATCGCGTCTACGCAAGCGTGGCCGGCGAAACCGTTGCCGCCACCGTGCGGCGCGTGCGGCTCGCGCTCGCGACACGGCTGCTGGAAGCCGGCGACCAGAGCATCACCCAGGTCGCGCTGGCAGTGGGCTACGAGAGCCCGCAGGCCTTCACGCGGGCCTTCGGGCAGTTCACGGGACAGTCGCCGCGTTCGTTCCAGCAGAAGGTGGTGCGGGCGATCCTCGATGTCGACGCATTGCCGCAGCCGGATGAAGGCATCGCCGCGCCGGCCGTGCGGATCGTCGAGCACCACACGAGACGACTTCATGCACTGCGGCACCAGGGGCCGTTCTCCACCATTCCCCATACGCATCGGCGGCTGCGCCAGCACGCAGGCTCCGCACGCATTTCGGACCGCTGGGGCGCTTCCTTCGGCGATCCCGAGAGCGGCGTCGGCTACAGCTACTACGCCGCGGTGGATTCCCCCGATCCCTGGCCCGACGCCGTCGACGTGGAGATGCTCGACATTCCCGGCGGCTGCTACGCGGCGCATCGCCTGGCCGGGCCGTACTCGCAGATCAACGCCGCCGTGCGCGCCCTCTACATCCGCTGGCTGCCCTCCAGCGGCTACGAGCCCGACGACAGGCCCACGCTGGAGCACTACCTGAATTCGCCGCGGCAGGTTTCGCCGTCCGAACTGCGCACCGACCTGCTGATCCCGATCCGCCGCGCGATTGCGGCTTGAAACAGCACAGCTAGCGGGGCTGGAAAGCCATGAGCCCCATGCCCGCGAGGCACACCGCCACGCCAGCCACGTCCCACGTCGTCGGCCTCACGCCATCCACCGCCCAGAGCCAGGCGATCGCCACGCCGATGTATACGCCGCCATACGCGGCATAGACACGCCCGGCGGCCGTCGCGTGCAGCGTGAGCAGCCATGCGAACAGGGCGAGGCTGATCGCAGCGGGCACCAGCAGCCATACGGAGCGGTCCTGCTTGAGCCAGAGATAAGGCAGATAGCAGCCGACGATTTCCGCGAGCGCCGTCGCGACGTAGAGAAGAAAGGTCCGCATGCGTGGATTGTGAGGCGCGGCTCGCAGCGCGCTTACCGGCAACGAACGCGGGGCCATTGCTTGATGGGCCCGGGAGGCATCCCTACACTCGCGCGAATGGCCCGTCTTTCGTTCGACTCCCGCAAGCACGCTGCACTCGATGCAGCGCGCGTCGGCGATGTCGCGACCACGGCGACCATGGCCGTCTACCGACGCACCTGCGCACTTTCCTGAGCCCGGCGGTCCGCTACCCTTCCTTCTGATGCGCAAACCATTGACCGCCGGGCACCCGCCGCGCGGCCGCGACGCCGTTCATTTCATTCCTCATTGACGGCGCCGCACTCGATTGGAGTGCTTCATGCTTGCAACCATTCACGGAGAGCGCACGCTCACCGAACTCGACTTCGTCCGGCTGGGCAAACTCGCCGATCAACAACTTCCACCAGCGCTCGCCGAACTGCTTGACGCGGCGGACGTGCTGCCCTCGCGCGAAGTCCCGGCCGATCTTGTGACGATGAATTCGCAGGTCGAGATCGAAGACCCGGCCACGGGCCAACGCCAGCAGATCACGCTGTGCTATCCGGGCGACTCGCAGCCCGGTGCAGGCTTCGTTTCGGTGCTGTCGCCGGTCGGCATCGGCCTGCTGGGCGTGAAGGCCGGCACGCTCGCCTGCTGGCGCATGCCCAACGGGGTGGAGCGCTCCGCGCGCGTGTCGGCGGTGCTCTTCCAGCCGGAAGCCAGCGGGGACTTCACGCGCTGAAGCGGGGCTTTCGCTCAGTGCTTGATGACTGCGCTGGTGCGGTCCTTGGCGCTGTCGATGGTCGCACTCACGGAGCTCGTGTTGATCGCCAAAGCGACCAGGACGGCGCCGACGAAAGCAGGATCGGCGGGACTGTTGAAGTTCGAAGCGCCCGCGATGGCCAGCGCCTGCTGTACCTGCTGGCGGGTCAGTTCCGGAGCCGCTTCTCCAACGATGTTCTTCTTGGTCGCCATCTGAAACTCCTGGGAGTAAAGGAGCGACTGTAACTTTCGAGACAGCGCGTTCGCTGTCCGGTCGCTCGCAGGCTGCGGGTACGGACTCGTGCCTGGTTGCAGCGTGTTCCAGGAAGTATCCAAAGTAATAGAATCGCCGCGCCCTACCCGCCCGTCCCCCGGTGCAGTGCGCCGGCCGACGCCGCGGCCCAGGGCGATCGAGGACATGGGCTGCCGCAGCCCGTACCTCCCCACTTCGGGCTCCGGCCGATGCACCACCCGCGCGGTGGAAACCACTCGGCCGCACCGCGTGCATGCACATGACTTTCGGCACTGGCGTGCCGGATTCACGGGTCGTATCGTCGCGCGGTCGCCGGCGGCGCGTCGAATCGGGAGGTCATACAGGCCAAGGCAGATCCATCTTCGATCTTGACAAGTGACGTCCGCACCGGGCGCCGCATTCTTTTCACTTGACAGATCGGGACATGGCTTTTTCTAAACTCTCTCTCGCAAGCGCACTCGCCGGCCTGCTGGCCCTTTCGGGCTGCCAGACCATGGACATGCAAATGGGCAGCCAGTCGGCCAAGACCGTGGCCACCGGCAGCGCAGCCGGCAGCGCGACCTCCGGTGAAAGCAGCCAGCTCGAGCGCTGCGATTCGCCGCTGGGCACGATCTCGCTGATCGAGAACGTGAACGCGGGCTGGTACACCATCCTCACCGGCGAATACAAGCTGCCTCCCACGGCCAACCTGCTGCGCCTGCTGGTGCAGCAATCGAACTGCTTCGTGGTGGTCGAGCGCAGCGCCGCCGGCATGAACGCCATGACGCGCGAACGCGCACTGCAGCAGTCGGGCGAAATGCGCGGCGGCAGCAATTTCGGCCGCGGCCAGATGGTCGCCTCCGACTATGGCCTGTCGCCCGAGATCGTGTTCAGCAACAGCGATGCCGGCGGCATCGGCGGCGCGCTCGGCGGGCTGGTGGGCGGCGGCCGTGGCCGTGCGCTCGCAGCCATCGGCGGCAACATGCAGACCAAGGAAGCCAGCGCGCTGCTGACGCTGATCGACAACCGCTCGGGCGTGCAGGTCGCGGCCTCCGAAGGCAGCGCGTCGAAGACCGACTTCGCGGGCTTCGCAGGCTTGGGCGGTCTCTCCGCTGCCGGCGGCATCGGCGGCTACACCCGCACGCCGCAGGGCAAGGTGATCGCCGCGGCCTTCATGGATGCCTTCAACCAGATGGTCCGCTCGCTGCGCAACTACAAGGCGCAGACGGTGCGCGGCCAGGGCCTAGGCGGCGGCGGCCGGCTGGGCGTGGATGGCGGCGCGGCACCGTCGCAGACCTACGTGCCGTCGGAGAAGGCCCCGGCACGCCGCCGCAAGTAAGAGGCAATGCCCCGCCGGCCGGCCCACCTCGCTCAGAGGTAGCGCGTCTCGGCCGGCGCCTCGAACCAGTTGTTGTTGCGCCCGTCCATGTACCGGACGGGTGCCGTCGACAGTTCGTCCAGCGTCACGTCGTCCAGGCAGTTCACCGCCACGCTCACGTAGGCGCCGCCGATCTGGGGCACATTGCCGCGCCCGAACGAGCGCACGCCGCAGTTCCGGCAGAACAGCCACTCGGTGCTGTGCGAGTTGAACTGGTACAGCGACAGCTCCTCCTGCCCCGACAGCAGCGTGAAGGCGTCCGGCTTCACGATCGCGCCCCATGCGCGGGTCTTGGTGCAGATCGAGCAGTTGCACTTGCCCGTGCCTTCGGCCAGATCGATCAGGGCCTGGAAGCGGACCTTGCCGCAATGGCAGCTGCCGTTGTACGTTTTCTTCATGGTCTGTGTTCCTGTTTTCCTCGCTGCGGAGGCTGTTGAGCGAAGACCCGAGGCTACGCCCCATTGCGGACAGTTCCTGTCCTCGATTGCAGGCATGATGTGCGCATGCTGTCTGCCACCGCACGCCTGATCCGGCTTCTTTCCCTGTTCCAGGCGCAACGCTCCTGGACGGGCGCCGACCTTGCCGCCCGGCTCGAGATCACCGAGCGCACGCTGCGCCGCGACGTAGACCGCCTGCGCAGCCTGGGCTACACGGTCGACTCGACCTCGGGCGTGGCCGGCGGCTATCGGCTGGGTGCGGGCACAGCGATGCCGCCGCTGCTGCTGGAAGACGAGGAAGCCATCGCGGTCGCCCTCGGCCTGGGCAACCCCGCAGGCGCGTCGGCAGACATCGGGAACGCCTCGATGCGCGCGCTGGCCAAGCTCGAACAGCTGATGCCGCCGCGCCTGCGCCGCCGGCTCGACAGCGTCCGCGCATCGGTGGTGCCGGTGATGCAGGACAAGTCGCCCGTGCGCCTGAAGGCCGTGTCATTGCTTGCCGAGGCCTGCACGGAGCGGCTGGAGTTGCGCTTCGGCTACCGCGACCACCACGACGCCCCGACCGAGCGCACCGTGCAGCCTCATCGCGTGGTGCAGACCGGCACGCGCTGGTATCTGCTGGCCTGGGACGTGGCGCGCGAGGACTGGCGCACCTTCCGGCTCGACCGCATCGTCGAGCCCGTGCCGACCGGCGAGCGCTTTACCCCGCGCCGGCTGCCTCATGGCGACGTGGCTGCCTACATGGAGCATGCGCTGAAGGTGTCGCCCTACCTGCACCATGCGCAGATCGTGGTCCACGCGCCCATCAAGGCGCTGGAGCCCTATCTCGCCTGGGTCGGCGGAACGCCCCAGGCCGTCGGCGATGGTTCCACGCGCATCGCCACGGCGGCCAATTCGCTCGACGCGCTGGCCGTCTGGCTCGGCTGCATGCCGCACGATTTCGAGGTCGAGTCGCCGCCGGAGCTGGTCGCGCACCTTTCGCTCGTGGCGGGGCGGCTGGGCAAGGCGGCGTCCCGTGCATCCCGCCCATCCCATAGGCCACCGAAAGCGGTAGGCCGCCTCCCCCGTATATAGGATGGGCAGCGAACCAGCCGCCCCCTACCCTCTGCGACATCAGCAACCCAGGCCTTTTCTTCCCATGCGCCTCGTCACCACGCCATGCATGAGCGCATGCAGCTTCTCCTCCACAGGCCCGGTCCACGCATGATCGCGGAAACACAGGTCGCCCTCGTCGAAGACGACACCGGCATGCGCGAGCGCATCTCGCGCGTGGTCGATGCAGACCCCTCCCTGAGCCTGGCCTACAGCGCCTCCAATGCGAGCGACATCCTGCGCTGGCTGATCGACAACCCGGTCGACGTGCTGCTGGTGGACCTCGGCCTGCCCGACCGGCCCGGGCTGCAGGTGATCAGCCAGTGCCGCAACATGCAGCCGGCCTGCGCGGTGATGGTGCTTTCGATCTTCGGCGACGAGGCCAACATGGTCCAGGCCTTCGAGGCCGGCGCCAGCGGCTACCTGCTGAAGGACGGCACCGAGGCCGATCTCGCCACCCACATCCGCCACCTGCGCGCCGGCGGCTCGCCGATGTCGCCGGTGATCGCGCGCAAGCTGCTGCGCCGCTGGCAGGCCCACTCAGGCGGTGCATCCAGGGAACAGGCTGCGGCCAAGGCCGCCGGTGCCCCGACGGTCGCGCCAGAACGACTTTCGCCGCGCGAGTTCGAGGTGCTCGACCTGGTCTCTCGTGGTTTCACCTATGTCGAAGTCGGGATGCAGATGGGAGTCTCGGCCTCGACCGTCCAAACCCATATCCGCAATATCTACGGCAAGCTGGATGTGCACAACAAATCGGAAGCTGTTTTCGAGGCCCGCAACCTCGGCTGGCTTCCCTAGCGTGACCGGCGGCGGCCTGTGCCGCCTGCTGCTCGCCGCCCTGTGCCTGTGGCTCGTGCTGGCGTCGGCAGGGACCCCAGCCAACGCGGCGGAAGCGCCTGATGCCTTCGACGTGATCTGGGCCGAAGCGGAACTCGAACCCGATGGCCAGCCCGCGCTGCAACGCCGGGTACAGCTGCCCTTCCGCTGGGACCACGAGTTTCCGGGGCGCGGCGGCAAGGCCACCTACCGCATCGAGTTGCCCGCCTCCGCGGTACCGGTGGGCCAGTCCGCGGCCCTGCTGCTCTCGGGTGCGGGCAACCAGGTGGCGATCTCCTTCAACGACGCGCTCGTGGCCAGCTACGGCACCCTTGGCGCGCCGAACTACGACGCATCCAAGAGCAACCTGCTGGTGCCGGTGCCCACCGTGCTGCACCAGCAAGGCCAGCCGCAGTTGCTGGTGGTGCGCACCACCATCCAGCGCCAGCGCGGCGCGGGGCTGGCCAGCGTCCACTACGGCCCGGAGACGTCCCTCGCGGCGGTCTACCGGGCCAGGCAGAACTGGCGCAACACATCGGCCATCGTCTATGCCGTCAGCCTGCTGCTGATGGGCGGCATCGCCGGAGGGCTCTGGCTGCGCCAGCGCGACGCACTCTACGGCTGCTTCGCGCTGGCCGCGCTCTCGGGCGTGGCGCGCAACCTCGACCGCGTGTGGCCCGACGTGGCCATCCCCTGGCCGCTGTGGGGCGCCATCGTGGCGGTCTGCTACGCCTGCCACATCGGGCTGATCGCGCGCTTCGTGCTGCTGGTGCTGGAGCGCAATCCGCCGTGGCTGGTGCGCTCCATCTATACCGCGCTGGCGCTGTCGGTCACGCTGGCCTGCGCTTCTTTCGCGTTCGCGCAGCCGCTGCTGTGGACCGGCGGGCTGGTCATCCTGCAGCTCACCAGCATCATCTGCCTGCCCTACGTGGTGTACGGCGCGCTGGTGGACCGGCGACGCATTGCCGGCGTGCTGATGGCCGCGGGCACGCTGGCCATCCTGGCCGGCGCGCATGACCTGCTGCTGGTGCGCATGGGCCTCTTCGGCGGCGCCTACTACACGCTCACGGCGCACGCGATGTTCTTCTTCGTGATGATCCTGGCCGGCCTGGTTGTCGAGCGCTACAGCCGCACCGTGGCCGACTACCGCGCACTCAACGCCAACCTCGCGGCCCGCGTGGCCGAACGCGAAGACCAGTTGCGCAGCGCCTTCGACACCATGCGCCAGCAGCAGCAGGAACAGGCCGTGCTGCTGGAGCGCCAGCGCATCATGCGGGAGATCCACGACGGCGTGGGCTCGCAGCTGGTCGGGCTGCTCAACGTGGTGACGCAGGCACGGCCCGACCGCTCGGTGATCGAGGAACACGTCAAGCTCGCGCTCGACGAGATGCGCATGGCCGTCGATTCGCTGCAGCCCACACACGACGACCTGGCCACCGTACTGGCCACGCTGCGCTACCGCCTGCAGCCGCGGCTCGATGCCGCCGGCATCGAGCTGGTGTGGGACGTGGAAGTGATCCCGCAGTTGGAGCCCTTCGCCGCGCAGGCGGCCCTGCAGCTGCAGCGCATCCTGCTGGAGGCCTTCACCAACGTGCTCAAGCACGCGGGTGCCACGCGCATCGTGATGCATGCGAGCTGGCACGGGGAAGAGACGCCCTCGCTGGTGCGCATCATGCTCACCGACAACGGACGCGGCCTGCCTTCGGCGCCGGCCAGCGGCGGGCGAACGGGCCACGGCATCGCCAACATGCGGGCACGCGCCCAGTCCATCGGCGCGCGGCTGCAGATCGAGACGGTGGATCCGGCCGCTGGAGGCACGCGCATGCAACTCGACTGGCCCTGCTCGCCGGCCTGAGGCGCTGCCCGGTCAGCGCAGGGCGAAAGCCAGCGTCACCGCGCCCAGCGCCAGCAGCCCGAGGCCGGCGATGAACACCATCTCGCCCCACGCCTCCAGCTTCGCGCCGGAAATGCGTGAGCGCATCGAGATGAAGGACAGCAACGCGCTGGCCAGGAAGACCAGCGCGTCCACTGCGAGCAGGCGGTCGATCAGCAGCCGCATGTCGTCGCGCGGCCCGAGGTGCCCGATGGACATCACCGTCATGCACACGCCGATCATGGTGGCCGACGTGGGCAGGATGTGCGCCGAGAGGCTCTGTGCAGGTGACGTCATTCGAGCGGCGGTTCTGAAGTCTCGGTTCCTTCGTGGAACACCGAGGAACCGGCCTCGCCGGGCCTCGGGTGTTTCCCGCAGGGGTTGGCGGCGCGACACGAAGTGCGCGTAGCCCGGGGGGTCAGCCAATCCTCACGGGCACGAAGATCTTGTCTTCGCCGCGCTGGATCAGCAGCGCCACCGACTTGTTGCTGGCCTTCGCCACCACTTCGCGCACCTGCTCCACGCTCTGCGCCGGCGTACCGTTGATGGCCAGCAGCACGTCGCCCGCCTGCACCCCGGCCTGGGCGGAGGGGCCGGCCGCGTCCTCGATCAGCAGGCCGTTGTCGACGGAGGCTTCTCGCTTTTCCTGCGGCTGCAGCGGCCGCAGCGCCAGGCCCAGCTTGCCCTGGCCCACGTCGGCATCGGCCTTCGCGACCTTGGCGGGCTTGTCGCTCGCATCGCCGAGCTTGGCCTGCAGCTCCTGGCGTTCGCCCTGGCGCCACACTTCCAGCGTGACCTTCTTGCCCGGAGCCTGTTGGCCGATCACAGCCGGCAGGTCGCCCGAGGACACGATGGGCTGGCCGTCGACCTTGCGGATCACGTCGCCCGCCTTCAGGCCGGCCTTGTCGCCGGGGCCGCCCTTCTCGATGTTCGAGACCAGCGCGCCTTCGGGCTTGTCGAGCTTGAACGAATCGGCGAAGGCCTGGTTCACCTCCTGCACCGCAATGCCGAGGCGTGCGTGCTGCGCCTTGCCGGTGGCGACGATCTGGTCCTTCACCTGGATCGCCACGTCGATCGGGATCGCGAACGACACGCCCTGGTAGCCGCCGCTGCGGCTGTAGATCTGCGAGTTGATGCCGACCACCTCGCCGCGCGTGTTGAGCAGCGGGCCGCCGGAATTGCCGGGGTTCACAGCCACGTCGGTCTGGATGAAGGGCACGTAGCTGTCGTCGGGCAGCGAGCGGCCCTTGGCGCTCACCACGCCGGCCGTCACGGTGTTCTCGAAACCGAAGGGCGAGCCGATGGCCAGCACCCATTCGCCGACCTTCAGGTCCTTCGTGTTGCCCAGCGCGAGCACCGGCAGGTTCTTCGCGTCGATCTTGAGCACCGCGATGTCGGTCTTGGCGTCGGCGCCCAGCACCTTCGCGCGGTATTCGCGGCGGTCGGTGAGCTTGACGGTGACTTCCTTCGCGTCCTTCACGACGTGGGCGTTGGTGATGATGATGCCGCTGGGGTCGACGATGAAGCCCGAGCCCTGCGCACGCACCGGCACCTCGCGCTGCTGTTGCTGGCCGCGCGGATTCATCTGGCCCTGGAAGCGGCGGAAGAACTGGAACATCGGATCGTCCGGATCGACGCCCTGGATCTCGGCGGCGGCCTCGTCGTCGGACGCCTTCATGGTGCCGGTCACGCTGATGTTGACCACGGCCGGGCCGTCGCGCGAAGTGATCGTCGAGAAGTCGGGCAGCGTGACCATGGCGGCCGGCGCTGTCGCGACGGCGTTGGTGGTCGGCGCACCCACGGCGCGGGCGCTGGTGTAGGCGCCGGCGCCGACGGCACCGATCACGCCGGCGCTTGCCAGGGCGATGGCCAGGGCACGGGGAGAAGTCAGACGTGAGTTCATTCGTCGGTTCCTTTCAAGGCGTATGGACGCAAAACGATGAAAGGAATGTCGCGGGTTTGACTTAAGCGCCGCTTAAACGGCGCGGCGCCGCCGCAAGGGACTCAGGCGCGCGCCGGAAAGCGCACCAGCACGCGCAGGCCGCCGAGGCTGGACGACTGGTCGAGCGCCACCGTCGCCCCGTGCAGGTCGGCGATCGACTTGACGATGGCCAGCCCCAGCCCGCTGCCCGGCGCCTGCGACTCGCCGGAGCGGTAGAACCGGTCGAGCACCCGCTCGCGCTCCTCGGGCGGCAGGCCCGGTCCGCTGTCGTCCACGGTGAGCTCGACGGTGTCGCCCACGCGGGCGATGCCGGTGTCGACCCGGCCCTCGACCGGCGTGTACTTGATGGCGTTTTCCAGCAGGTTGCGAAGCAGCATTCGCAGGGCCTCCGACTGTCCAAGCACCACCGCAGCCTCGTCGGCATGCGCGATGCCGATGTCGATGCCTCTCGCCTGCGCAGCCGCCACCGCGTCGGACACCGCGAGCCGCGCGACCTCGGCCAGGTCGACCGGCTCGGGCCTGGCGCCGGCCGCGATGCTGGCCTCGTGCCGGGCCAGCGCGAGCATCTGCTCGACCAGCCGCGTGGCGCGGTCGATGCCCGCCACCAGCCGGCTCACGGCGAGTTCGCGCGAGGCATCGTCGGGTGCGCGCTGCAGGCCCTGCACCTGCAGCTTGAGCGCGGCCAGGGGCGAGCGCAGTTCGTGCGCGGCATCGGCGACGAAATGCTTCTGCGCATCGAAGGCATGGCGCACGCGGTCGAAGAGCAGGTTCAGCTCCTGCACCAGCGGACGCACCTCGTCGGGCAGATTCTCGTCGCTCACCGGGGAGAGATCGTCCGCCTGCCGCGAGGCGACCTGCCTTCGCACGCGCGCCACCGGCGCAAGCGACCTGCTCACCACCCACCACACGACCAGCATCAGAAGCGGCGCCATCAGCGCCACCGGCGCGATGGTGCGCAGCGCCAGCGTACCGGCCATGTGGCGGCGCGCCGCCATGTCCTGCGCCACCTGGATCACCAGCCCGCGCGTCTGCATCGAGAACACGCGATACGTGGTGCCGCGCGCGTTCACGTCGGCAAAGCCCAGCACCGCCAGCTGCGGCAGCGCGGCCTGCTCGGCCGATTCGAAGATGCGCACGCCGTCGGCTGTCCACACCTGCACGACGAAGTCGAAGTTCTGCTCGGCGGCGCCCGGCCCTCCCACCGCGGCGCTCGGCGGCAGGCCCGCGCGCAGCGACAGCGCCATCTGCTGCATGTGATAGTCGAAGATGTCGTCGGCCTCCGCGAGCACCGTGCGATAGGCCACCAGCGCCTGTGCGCCCGCAGCCAGAACGATGGCTGCAAGAAGGAACCACAACAGGCGCGCGCGCAGCGAGCCGGTCAGCGACCCAAACAGCCGCCTCATGCCCCCTCCCTTCGCGGGACGTCACGGAACCGGCTTCGCTGGTCAATAGACGTCGCCCCCGGAAGGGGGTTGGCGAAGCGACACGAAGTGCGCCAAGCCTGGGGGCGAGTCATAGCTTCGGCACCATGTAGCCGACCCCCCTCACATTGCGGATGAACTCCGCGCCGAGCTTCTTGCGCAGCCCGTGCACATAGACCTCGACCGCGTTGCTGCTGATCTCGTCCTTCCAGCTGTAGAGCTTCTCCTCGAGCTGCGCGCGCGACAGCACCATGCCGGGCCGCGCCAGCAGGGGCTCCAGCACGGCCCATTCGCGCGCCGACAGCACCACCGGCTGGCCGGCCACCGTGACCTCGCGCGTGGCCGGGTTGATGCTCACGCCCATGTGCTCGTACACCGGCTCTGCGCGCCCCGCCGCCCGGCGCAGCAAGGCGCGTATGCGGGCGAGGAGCTCGTCGAGGTCGTAGGGCTTGAGCACATAGTCGTCGGCGCCGGCATCGAGGCCTTCGATGCGCTGCTGCACCGAGTCGCGCGCGGTGGCGATCAGCACCGGCATGCGCTGCTTGCGCGCGCGCAGGTTGCGCAAGACCTCGAGGCCGTCGCGCCTGGGCACACCCAGGTCGAGCATCACGAGGTCGTATTGCTGGGTCCGCAGCGCCGTTTCGGCGGCCTCGCCGTCTTTCACCCAGTCCACCGCGTACTGTTCGGCGCGCAGCAGGTCGAGCACCGCTTCGCCGATCATCACGTCGTCTTCGAGGAGGAGCAGTCGCATGGTTGTGTCCGTTTCGGGGGTTCGAGGCGCGGGCTTCGGCCAAAGTTCAGATCGGGCCGGCGCTCAGAGCAGAGACCGGACTTCGCGCGCGGCTTCGAAGAGCAGCGGCAGCATCTCGCGCTGCAGTGTCTCCTCCTGGTAGCGCGTGCCCGAGAGCACCACGTTGAGCGCCGCCACCGTGCGGCCCTGCATGTCGCGCAGCGGCACGGCCAGCGCCTGCACACCCAGCTCGTGTTCCTCGCTGGCGAAGCAGTAGTCGTCCTTGCGCGTGCGGGCGATCAGCTGCCGCAGGCCCCGTGCCTGCGTCACCGTGCGGGGCGTGAGCCGCGCCAGGTGCCGGCCCTTGAGCCATTGCGTGAACTGGGTCGGCGCCATCGCCGCCAGCAGCACGCGCCCGGTGGAGGTGGCATGCGCGGGCAGCCGCGCGCCCAGGTGCAGGCCGTAGGCGAGCACCCGGGTCGGCGTGCCGTAGGTGCCGCTGCGCGCAACGATGACGACCTCCTCGCCATCGAGCACCACGGCCGAGAAAGACTCGCCGGTCTGCGCCGCGAGCCGGTTCAGCGTCGGCTGCAGCGCGCGCGGCAGGCGCGACGAGGCGAGATAGCTGCCCGAGAAGCGAAGCACCTTCGGCGCCATCCAGAAATAGCTGCCGTCGGTCTCCAGGTAGCCCAGGTGGGTCAGCGTCAGCAGGTGGCGGCGGGCGGCGGCGCGCGTGAGGCCGGCGCGCTCGGCGGCCAGCGTGGCGTTCAGGCGCTGGCGCTCGGTGTCGAAGCTTTCGAGCACGGCCATGCCCTTGGCGATGCCCTCGATGAAGTCGGCCTTGGCGATGCTCATTCGGCGGGATGGTTCGTCGTCTGTGGAAGTGTTGCGCGATGATCGCGCACGCATTCGCATGATCGCACACAGCCGCGCAAGCGGCCTCCACGGAACGCCCCGCGCGCCCTACGCTCCGCAAAACCCTTTCGGAGACACCCACATGCGCACCCAGGTCGCCATCATCGGAGCCGGTCCCGCCGGCCTGCTGCTCGGTCAGCTTCTGTACAAGGCAGGCATCGACAACGTCATCGTCGAACGCCAGAGCGGCGACTACGTGCTCGGCCGCATCCGCGCCGGCGTGCTGGAACAGGTCACCATGGACCTGCTGGCGCGTGCCGGCGTCGACACCCGCGCCAAGGCCGAGGGCCTGCCGCACGAGGGCATCGAGCTGCTCTTCAAGGGCGCGCGCCACCGCATCGACATGCACGGCCTCACCGGCGGCAAGCAGGTGACGGTGTACGGCCAGACCGAAGTGACGCGCGACCTGATGGAAGCACGCGCGGCCGAGGGCCTGACCACCATCTACAGCGCGGCCAACGTGAGCCTGCACGACTTCCAGTCGGGCAAGCCGCGCGTGCGCTACGAGAAGGACGGCCAGACGCACGAAATCGAATGCGACTTCATCGCCGGCTGCGACGGCTACCACGGCGTGAGCCGCGCCAGCGTGCCGGCCGACGCGATCCAGACCTACGAGAAGATCTACCCCTTCGGCTGGCTCGGCGTGCTGGCCGACGTGCCGCCGGTTTCGCACGAACTCATCTATGCCAACACCGCGCGCGGCTTCGCGCTGTGCAGCATGCGCAGCGCCACGCGCAGCCGCTACTACGTGCAGGTGCCGACCGAGGAGCGGGTGGAGAACTGGAGCGACGAGGCCTTCTGGAACGAGCTGCGCGAGCGGCTCGACCCCGAAGCGCGCGAGCGCCTGGTGACTGGCCCTTCGCTGGAAAAGAGCATCGCGCCGCTGCGCAGCTTCGTCGCGGAGCCGATGCGCTTCGGCTCCCTCTTCCTGGCGGGCGACGCGGCGCACATCGTGCCGCCGACCGGCGCCAAGGGCCTGAACCTCGCCACGGCCGACGTGGGGTATCTCTCGCGTGCCTTCGAAATCTTCTACGGCGAGAAGTCGGCCTCGGCGCTCGACCGCTACTCCGACCTGTGCCTGCGCCGCGTCTGGAAGGCCGAGCGCTTCTCGTGGTGGTTCACTTCGCTGATGCACCGCTTTCCCGAGACGGGCGCCTTCGGGCAGAAGATCCAGGAGGCGGAGCTCGACTACCTCGTGCACTCGACCGCAGCCTCCACCGCGCTGGCGGAGAACTACGTCGGGCTGCCGCTCGAAGACTTCTAGGCCGCAGCCGTAGCCTTGGCCGCAACAGGCCGGCCTTCCAGCGCGGCCTTCATGGCCGCCCCGCCCTGCTCCATCATCGGTGCGATGTAGGCAGCCATGGCGTCGGGCAATACGTCGGTGATCCAGACGAAGCGAGAGCGGCCCTCGCCTTCCTCGAACACCTGCGCCGTCGCATGGTGATGCGTCGCCTTGCCGCCTGAGACGGTGTAGGCCAGCCGGCGATGCGCCTCGTCGATGCCCACCAGCACCTCTCGCGCAACGAGGCCGTTGGCGAAGGTCAGGATGCGGGCGCCCTCCGCGTCGATCGTGCAGGCCGTGAGAAAACCCGGCGCGAGCCGCGTGTGCACGGCGTTGAAATCCCGCAGCGCATCCCAGACCTGCGCTGCGCCTGCCTCGACGACGAATTCCTTGTAGACCGTGGCCATGGTGCCGCTCCTCTCGTTCAGGGGCAGACCGTCTCGACGTTTTTGCCGTCGGGATCGATCAGGAAGGCCGCGTAATAGGTCGGGCTGTAGTCCGGCCTCGGGCCTGCACCGCCGTTGTCGGTGCCTCCGGCTTGCAGGCCTGCCTTGTGGAAGGCGGCCACGGCCTCGTGGCTGGGTGCGCGGAAGGCGATATGGGTGCCCGGCCCTTTTGCCGCGCCCTTGGCGGCATAGAGCCACAGTGCCGGCTCGTCCGCAGGGCCGATGCCGGCGTAGCTGTCGTCGTGCGGGCCCGGCACGTGGCCCAGCGGCGCGAGCGCGGCCTCGTAGAAGCGGCGGCTCGCGGCGAGGTCCGCGACTTTCAGTCCGATGTGGTCGTACATGATGGTTTCCTGCTCGATGTGTTGATCAGGAGTCCATCATCGAAGAGCGCCGCGATCCGCTCTTGGAGAATCTTGCGATCGCCCTTTGCCGCCCTGCGGAAGCCGCCGGGCGACACCCCTGCGGCCCGATGGAAGGTGCGCACGAAGTTGCTCAGATCGGCAAAGCCCACGTCCAGCGCGACCTCGGTCACCGGCCGGTGATCGTCTTCGGCCAGCAGCCGCGCGGCGCGCCGCAGGCGCGAGCGCACGAGGTACTGGTGCGGCGTGACGCCCAGCACCTGCGAGAACAGCCGCAGGAAGTGGAAGGAGCTCAGGCCGGCTTCGGCAGCGGCGCCGTCGAGGCCGATGTCGTGCTGCAGGTTGGCGTCGATCCACATCGCGGCGTCGACCGCGCGGCGGCGGTCGCGGGAGATGGCCGACGAAGGCAGCTTCGGCTTCGCCCGCCCCGAGACGACCTCGACGAAGCGGCTCGCGAACCACATGCCCAGCTCGTCCAGCCCCACGTCGCTTTGCCCGTCGGCCGCGGCCTGGGCCAGTTCGCCGATGACCACCAGTTCCGCCAGCGGCGGCACACCACCGGCGCGCCAGGTCTTGCCGTCGCCGCCGATCAGGTCGACGAAGCCCGGCGAGAGGTGAAAGGCCAGGCACTCGTCGCCGCAGACGTGGTGGTCGTGCGTGCAGACGTACTCGTCGCCCGGGCAGCCGACCAGCACCGAGCCGGCGACCAGTTCATAGGCATTGCCGCGCGTGCGATAGCCGAAGCTGCCCTTGCGCACGTACGAGACCGAATATCCTTCGTGCATTTCGGTGAAAGGCTGCGCGTCGGGACCCGCATCGCAGCGGTAGCTGGCGATGCGGATTGCGTCGGTCTGTACTTCGTTGGTGACAAGCATGGCCGACGCCCTCGTGCCCCACGAAAACGATTGCTCAATCGACCGTTTGCATCGCCTGCCAGACGCGTGCGGGGCTCAGCGGCATGTGCAGGCGCGGCGCGCGCGTGGCGAGGCCGTTGCGCGCGAAGGCATCGGCCACCGCGTTCACGATGGCCGGCGTGGCGCCGATGGTGCCCAGCTCGCCCACGCCCTTCACGCCCAGCGGGTTGTTCTTGCAGGGCGTGGACTCGTCCATCTCCATGTTGAACATGGTGTCGACGATGTCCGCGCGCGGCGCCGCGTAGTCCATCAGGCTGCCGGTGACGGGCTGGCCGGTCTCGTGGTCGTACACCACCTGCTCGTACAGCGCCTGGCCGATGCCCTGCACAGCGCCGCCCTCGAGCTGGCCGCGCACGATCATCGGATTGATCACGCGACCCACGTCGTTGACCGAGCTGTAGGCCACCACGCTGATCTCGCCGGTGGGCGGATCGATCTCGATCTCGCAGATGTGGCAGCCGTTGGGCCAGGTGGGTCCCGCCACGGTGCTGGTGGAGTCGACGAAGATCTCGCGCCCGGGCTGCTTCGCCGCCAGCGTGAACAGGTCGAGCTCGAGGTCGGTGCCGGCCACGTTGAACACGCCGCGGCTGTAGACGATGTCGTCGAGCGAGGCCTCGAACTCCTGCGCTGCGAGTTCGCGCGCCTTGTCGATGGTGCGCTCGGCGCCGATGCGCACGGCCGAGCCGCCGGTGAAGAGAGAGCGCGAGCCGGCGCTGCCGAAGCCGTCGCCGCGGTCGGTGTCGCCGAGCACTACGCGGACCTTCTCGATGGGCACGCCGAAGGCGTCCACAGCGAGCTGGGCCAGCGAGGTGGCGATGCCCTGCCCCATGGCGTTGACGGCCGAGAAAACCTCGATCACGCCATCGGCCTGCACCGAGACGGTGACGCGCTCCTCGAAGACGTTGCCGCCCGTCCACTCCAGGAAGGTAGCGATGCCCAGGCCGCGGTGCTTGCCCCGGCCGGCCGACTCGGCGGCGCGGGCCTCGAAGCCCTGCCAGTCCGCGAGCGTAAGCGCCTGGTCCATCACCGACTCGAAGTTGCCGGTGTCGTAGGTCTGCGCCATCGGGTTCTTGTACGGCATCTGCTCCGGGCGGATGAAGTTGCGCCGGCGCAGCGCGACGCGGTCGATGCCGGTCTGCCGCGCGGCCTCGTCCATGAGCCGCTCGATGGTGAAGATGGCTTCGGGGCGCCCCGCGCCGCGGTAGGCGCCGGTGGGCGCGGTGTTGGTGAGCACCGCCTTGAAATGGAAGTCGATGGTCTGGATGTCGTAGACGCTGGTCTGCACCCAGGGGCCGATGAGCAGTTGTATCGCGACGCCCGTGCCGGTGGCGTAGGCGCCGACGTTGGCGAGCGTCTTGATGCGCAGCGCGAGGATCCTGCCGTCGGCGTCGAGCGCCATCTCGGCGCGCGCCTCGATGTCGCGGCCGTGCGCGCTCGAGAGGAACTCCTCGCTGCGGTCGGCCACCCATTTCACCGGCCGGTCCACCTGCAGCGCCGCATAGGCGACGGCGATGTCCTCCGGATAGGCACCGGTCTTCATGCCGAACCCGCCACCGACGTCGCCCACCACGACGCGCACCTTCTCCTTCGGCAGGCCGATGGCGGCGCAGATGGCGTCGCGCACGCCGGACGGCATCTGGGTGCTCATGCGGATCGTGAGGCGGCCGGTCTTGGGGTCGCGCGCAGCGAGCACCGAACGCGGCTCGATCGTGAGGGCGACCACCCGCTGGTTGATCACGTCGAGGGCGATCACGTGGCTGGCCCGGGCGAAGGCAGCCGTGGCGGCCTCGCTGCTGCCGTGGCGCATTTCTGCGCTGATGTTGCCGGTGGCCTCCTCGCACAGAAGCGGCGCGCCCTCGGCGGTGGCGCTGGCGAGGTCGACCACCATGGGCAGCTCTTCATAGTCGACCATGATGGCTTCGGCCGCGTCGCGCGCCTGCTGCACGGTCTCGGCCACCACCGCGGCCACCACCTCGCCGACGAAACGGGTGCGCTCATGGGCGATGGCCCGGCGCGGCGGGCTGGCGCTGTCGCTGCCGTCCGCGCGCTTGAAACCCGCGGCGCCCGGCAGGGGCTTGACGCCGGCATCGGCCATCTCGGCGCCGGTGATCACGCGCAGCACGCCGGGCATGGCGGCGGCGGCGCTGGTGTCGATGGAAACGATCCGCGCATGCGGATACGAGGATCGGAGGAAGACGAGGTGCGCCTGCTCAGGCAGCGTGACGTCGTCGGTGTAGCGTCCGGCGCCCGAGAGAAGGCTTTCGTCTTCGAGGCGGCGAACTGCCTGGCCGCTGCCGAAGCGGGTGGGATTGGGTTCAGTGGTCAACGTTGTCCTCTTGTACTTATCCCCGGCGTTCGCTCGGGCCTGCCTGATCTGGTCGTTGATGCTGCAAATGCAAGCTGTGCACTATAGGGTTTCCGGCGGGTCTTGTGGCGCCGGGTCGTAGGAGCCGACTGCTGGTGGCGATGTCGACCGGACGCGATTTTCACCGACTGGCCCCATGTTTGCGAAGCCGTGTATACCTATGGACATGCGACAACTGCCCTGGCTCGAACCCGGAGATGCCCTGCCCGACCCCGCTTCGGCCTGGGGAGCAGCCGACCCGGTACCCGGTCTGCTGGCCGCCGGCGGCGCGCTCGACGTCGATACTTTGATGCAGGCCTACGGCAACTGCGTCTTCCCCTGGTTCAGCGAGGATCAGCCGATCCTGTGGTGGAGCCCCGACCCGCGCATGGTGCTGCAGGTGAACGAGTTCAGGCTGCACCGATCGCTGCGCAAGACCCTGGCGCGCTTCGTGGAAACACCCGGCTGCGAGGTGCGCATCGACCACGGTTTCGAGGCCGTCATCAGGGCCTGCTCGGCCTCGCCGCGGGTGGGCCAGTCGGGCACCTGGATCGTGCCGGACATGGTGGCGGCCTATACGGATTTGCACCGCGCGGGCCACGCCCACAGCGTCGAGACCTGGATCGACGGCGAGCTCGCTGGCGGCCTGTACTGCGTTTCGCTGGGTCGCGCAGTCTTCGGCGAGTCGATGTTCACCCGCCGTCCGGACGCATCGAAGATCGCGCTGGCGGCGCTGGTGTCGCTCTGTCGCCACTTCGGCGTGCGGATGATCGACTGCCAGCAGAACACCGCCCACCTCGCGAGCCTCGGTGCCCGCGAAATGCCGCGCAAGCGCTTCGTCGCGCACGTGGCAGGGGCACGGCAGGAACAGGGCCCACGGTGGCGATTCGAGCCCGTATACTGGTCCGAACTCCTTTCAGCGCGACCTCCCTCCCTGACGTGACGCACCTCAAGGATCTCCCGCTCCACACACTGCAGTTCTATGCGACTGCACCCTACCCCTGCAGCTACCTGCCGGACCGGCAAGCCCGCTCGCAAGTGGCCACGCCCAGCCACCTGATCCACAACGACGCCTACTCCGACCTCGTGCTCAGCGGCTTCCGGCGCAGCGGCATGTTCACCTACCGGCCCTATTGCGATGGCTGCCGCGCCTGCATCCCGCTGCGCGTGCTGGCCAACTCCTTCCGTCCCAACCGCAGCCAGCGCCGGGCGGTGAAGCAGCATGCCAACCTGCAGGCCCGCGTGCTCAAGCTGTGCTTCATGCCGGAGCACTACCAGCTCTACCTGCGCTACCAGAACGGCCGTCACGCCGGCGGCGGCATGGACCACGACAGCATCGACCAGTACACCCAGTTCCTGCTGCAGAGCCGGGTCAATTCGCGGCTGGTGGAATTCCGCGAGACCCTGCCCGACGGCAGCGCTGGCGCGCTCAGGATGGTGTCGATCCTCGACGTGCTCAACGACGGCATCTCGGCCGTCTACACCTTCTACGAGCCCGACTCGAGCGCCGGCTACGGCACCTACAGCGTGCTCTGGCAGATCGAGCAGGCCCGCAAGCTGGGGTTGCCGCACGTCTATCTGGGCTACTGGATCGAACACAGCCCCAAGATGAACTACAAGGCGCGCTTTTCCCCTCATGAAGTGTTGTTGGACGGCCGCTGGCAGGCACCAGGCGATTTCACAAGATAAAATGGCGCTCGGTCATCACCGCAGAGCGCCATGAGAAAAAACCAATCCGACATTCCCGCCGTTCCCGTGATCCAGGTGATCGAGCGCATGTTCGCGCTGATCGACGTCCTGGCCTCCCGCGAGGACGCGATTTCGCTGAAGGAGATCAGCGAAAAGACAGGGCTCCACCCGTCGACCACGCACCGCATCCTCAACGACCTGGCCGTCGGCCGCTTCGTCGACCGCCCCGAAGCAGGCAGCTACCGGCTCGGCATGCGCCTGCTGGAGCTCGGCAACCTGGTCAAGGGCCGGCTCAACGTACGCGATGCAGCCCTGGGCCCGATGCGCGAGCTGCACAAGCTGACGCAGCAGCCCGTCAACCTCAGCATGCGCCAGGGCGACGAGATCGTCTACATCGAGCGCTCCTACAGCGAGCGCTCCGGCATGCAGGTGGTGCGCGCCATTGGCGGCCGCGCCGCCCTGCACCTGACCTCGACCGGCAAGCTGTTCCTGGCAGCCGACGACCCGCAACGGGTGCGCAGCTACGCCACGCGCACCGGGCTGGCTGGCCACACCCGCAACAGCATCACCCAGCTGCCCGCGCTGGAGCGCGAACTGTCGAAGGCACGCCAGTACGGCATTGCCCGCGACAACGAAGAACTGGAACTGGGGGTGCGATGCATGGCTGCAGGCATCTATGACGACCAGGGCAAGCTGGTGGCCGGCTTGTCGATCTCGGCGCCAGCCGACAGGTTGGACGAAGGCTGGCTACCCAAGCTGCAGGCCACGGCCAACGAGATCTCGGGCGCGCTGGGGTTCAAGGAAGGCATGTCGGCCACGCCCTCGCCTTCCGCCAGCTCCTCACCTTCCGCTGGTGCTTGACCTGGCACCGGCAGCAGCCACGCCGCCCGTCAAAAACAAAACAGGCCCTCGCAGGGCCTGTTTTTCGTTGGGGGCAGGATCTGCCTGATCAGCCAGCCACCTGGTATGCAGCGTTGCGCGACGAGGCCGCCGGCGAACCGACCGCATGCGTGGCTTCCACCCAGCGGCGCACGCGCTCCGCATCGGCAATGCGGCTGAACTTGCCGGCCGAATCCAGGAACACCATGATCAGCTTGCGGCCGGCAACCCGGGCCTGCATCACGAGGCATTGGCCGGCCTCGGAGATGTAGCCGGTCTTCTGCACGCCAATTTCCCAATCGGGGCTCTTCACGAGACGGTTGGTGGTGTTGAACTGCAGCACGCGGTTGCCGACTTCGACCTGGTACTCAGGCGAGGTCGACAGCGAACGCACGGTGGCATCGGCGTAGGCGGCGTTGACCAGCAGAGCCAGGTCCTGCGCACTCGACTGGTTGCGGCTCGACAGGCCGGTGGGCTCCACGTAGCGCGTGTCCTTCATGCCGAGCATCTTGGCCTTGGCGTTCATGATGCTCACGAAGGTCGCCAGGCCACCCGGATAGGTGCGGCCGAGCGCGTGCGCTGCACGGTTCTCGCTCGACATCAGCGCCAGGTGCAGCAGTTCGCCGCGCGAGAGCGTGGTACCGACGGTCAGACGCGAGCTGCTGCGCTTCTCGGTGTCGACGTCGTCCTGGGTGATGGTGATGAGTTCGTCGTTCGGCAGATGGGCCTCGCTGATGAGCAGGCCGGTCATGAGCTTGGTGAGCGACGCGATCGGCAGCACGGCGTGGTCGTTCTTGCTGAGCAGAACTTCGTGGGTGTCCTGGTCGATGACCAGCGCAACGCTCGACTTCAGGTCGAGCGCATCTTCGGTTCCATGCAGGCCGGCCATCTGGCCGAAGGATTGGCGCGGAGCCTCCACGACGCGAACCACCGAGCGGCGCTGCACGGCCACCACGGTCTTGCCGTTCTTCTTGTGGATGGTGGCGACGACGTTGCGGCCGCCGCGAACCACCTTCTCGGCGCGTTCGGCCTTTTCGGCACGGCCGCCGCGCTTGGCGACGACGGCGGTCTTCGAGGAAGCGGCGCTGCGCTTGACTTCGACGGGCACAGGCCCCTTCGCCTTCTTGGCGGCGACGGCGGTCTTGGCGGCGGGCTTTTCCTTCTTTGCTGCCTGGGCGCCAGGCAGCAAAAACGCCGTGGCGCAGAGCGCGACGGCGATGACTTTGAAAGCGGGCAGGAACCGCTGGCTGGAAACTCGGCTTAGGCGGGCTTCAGGCATTAATAAATCTCCAGCGGCGACAAACGAGGACCGCAGTGTATCGAAATCAAAAAAGACACGCAATATCAGTTACTTGCATCCTCTTCTTCATTCGAATAACAAGGATCGCCCGACAACCTAACCTTGTGCCGCAACTCTCTCAGCTTGGCTCTGTAACTTGTTGAGCGCACTCAAATAAGCCTTAGCCGAAGCGACAACGATGTCCGGATCTGCACCCACACCGTTGACTACCCGCCCTGCGTTTTGTAACCGGACTGTAACTTCTCCCTGGCTTTCCGTCGAGCCGCTGATGGCGTTTACAGAGTAAAGAACCATCTCGGCACCACTCTTGACATGCGACTCGATGGCCTTCAGGGAAGCATCAACCGGGCCATTCCCGTCGGATTCGCCGGTGACTTCCTTGCCCTGGACGGTGAACACGATTTTCGCCTGGGGGCGCTCGCCGGTTTCGCTGTGCTGGGAGAGAGAGACGAAAGCAAACTGCTCACCAACGTTCGACACCTCCTCCGCGCTGACGAGCGCGAGGATGTCCTCGTCGAAAATCTCGGACTTCCGATCGGCCAGTTCCTTGAAGCGCAGGAAGGCAGCGTTGATCTCGCCTTCGCTGTCCATGGCCACGCCCAGCTCCTGCAGGCGCTGCTTGAAGGCGTTGCGGCCGCTGAGCTTGCCCAGCACGATCTTGTTGGCGGTCCAGCCCACGTCTTCCGCACGCATGATCTCGTAGGTGTCGCGCGCCTTCAGCACGCCGTCCTGGTGGATGCCCGAGGCATGCGCGAAGGCGTTGGCGCCCACCACCGCCTTGTTGGGCTGCACCACGAAGCCGGTGGTCTGGCTGACCATGCGGCTGGCGGCCACGATGTGCTGGGTGTCGATGCGCAGGTCGAGCCCGAAGTAGTCCTTGCGGGTCTTCACCGCCATGACGACCTCCTCGAGCGAGCAGTTGCCCGCGCGCTCGCCCAGGCCATTGATGGTGCACTCCACCTGGCGCGCGCCGCCGATCTTCACGCCGGCCAGCGAGTTGGCCACGGCCATGCCCAGGTCGTTGTGGCAGTGCACCGACCAGATCGCCTTGTCACTGTTGGGAATGCGCTCACGCAGCATCTTGATGAAGTTGCCGTAGAGCTCGGGGATGGCGTAGCCGACGGTGTCGGGCACGTTGATGGTGGTGGCGCCTTCGGCGATCACGGTTTCGAGCACGCGGCACAGGAAGTCGGGGTCGCTGCGATAGCCGTCCTCGGGGCTGAATTCCACGTCGCCGATCTGGTTGCGCGCGAAGCGCACCGCCAGTCTCGCCTGTTCATGCACCTCCTCGGGCGACATGCGCAGCTTCTTTTCCATGTGAAGCGGCGAGGTGGCGATGAAGGTGTGGATCCGCCCGCGGGCCGCGCCCTTGAGGGCCTCGGCTGCTCGGCCGATGTCGCGGTCGTTGGCGCGCGAGAGGCCGCACACCGTCGAATCCTTGATCGTGTTGGCGATCGCCTTCACCGCCTCGAAGTCACCGTTCGAGCTGGCCGGGAAGCCCGCCTCGATGACGTCGACCTTCAGCCGCTCCAGCAGCTTGGCGATGCGCATCTTCTCGTCGCGCGTCATCGAGGCGCCCGGCGATTGCTCGCCGTCGCGCAGGGTGGTGTCGAAAATGATCAGCTGGTCGGTCATCGTGGTTCTCCTTCGTACGCGCCTTTCCTGCGCGTCCGGACCGGACCAGCGCTTCAGCGTCAGGCGACTTCAACCACCGATTGTGCGCTGTGCGCGCCCCGGGTACGCGCACGTTGCACGCCCGAGACGATCGCCTTCAGCGAAGCGGTGACCACGTTCGCGTCCACGCCCACGCCGAAGAGCGTGTGCGTGCCGTCCACGCGCAGCTCCAGGTAGGCCACCGACTTCGCGTCGGCACCCGCGCCGATGGCATGCTGGTGGTAGTCCATCACACGCACGGAATGACCCGTGGCCTGGCTCAGCGCCTGCGTGAAGGCGTCGATGGGACCGTTGCCGCGGCCCTCGATGGCGCGGACTTCGCCGTCCCATTGCACGTCGGCCTGAATCGCCACGGCAGCCTCTGCGCCCTCGCCCTTTTCCTCGATCAGGCGATGCGGCAGCGACTGCGCGGTCTCGATGCCGTATTCGCGCACGAACAGCTGCCAGAGGTCGGCCGCGGTGAGCTCCTTGCCGGCCACGTCCATCACACGCTGCACCGACTGCATGAACTCCATCTGCAGGCGGCGCGGCATCTCGATGCCGTACTCGCTCTCGAGGAGGTAGGCCATGCCGCCCTTGCCCGACTGGCTGTTCACGCGGATCACCGCCTCGTAGCTGCGGCCGACGTCCTTCGGGTCGATCGGGAGGTACGGAATCTCCCAGACGTCGCCGTCCTTGCGCGCCGCGAAGGCCTTCTTGATCGCGTCCTGGTGCGAGCCCGAGAACGAGGTGTAGACCAGGTCGCCCACGTACGGATGGCGCGGGTGCACCGGGATCTGGTTGCAGTGCTCGACGGTGGCGCGGATCTCGTCGATGTTCGAGAAGTCGAGCTCCGGCGATACGCCCTGGGTATAGAGGTTGAGCGCGACGTTCACCAGGTCGAGATTGCCGGTGCGCTCGCCGTTGCCGAAGAGGCAGCCTTCGATGCGCTCGGCGCCGGCCATCAAGGCCAGTTCACCCGCCGCCGTGCCGGTGCCACGGTCATTGTGCGGATGCACGCACAGCACGATGGAGTCGCGGCGCGCGAGGTTGCGGTGCATCCACTCGATCATGTCGGCAAAGATGTTCGGCGTGGAGTGCTCGACCGTGGTGGGCAGGTTGATGATGCACTTGCGCTCGGGCGTCGGCGCCCAGACTTCGGTCACCGCATCGACCACGCGCTTGGAGAAGTGGACGTCGGTGCCCGAGAACATCTCGGGCGAGTATTGGAAGGTCCACTTCGTGTTCGGCTGCTTGGCAGCGAACTCGTTGAACATGCGGGCGTGGCTGCTGGCGAGTTCGACGATCTGGTCCTCGTCCATGCCGAGCACCACGCGGCGCATGACGGGCGCAACCGCGTTGTAGAGATGCACGATCGCGCGCGGGGCGCCCTGCAGCGCTTCGAAGGTGCGGGCGATGAGGTGGTCGCGCGCCTGCGTCAGCACCTGGATCGTCACGTCGTCGGGAATGCGGTCTTCCTCGATGAGCTTGCGCACGAAGTCGAATTCGATCTGCGAAGCCGAGGGGAAGCCGACCTCGATCTCCTTGAAGCCGATGGCCACGAGGGTTTCGAACATGCGCATCTTGCGCGCGATGTCCATGGGTTCGACCAGGGCCTGATTGCCATCGCGCAGGTCTGTCGACAGCCAGATCGGCGCCTTGGTCAGCACGGCATCGGGCCAGGTACGGTCCTTGAGGCCGATCGGGGCGAATGCGCGGTACTTGCTTTGAGGTTGCTTGAGCATGTCGATTTCTCTGTGATGGTTGGTAATCGACCAGCAACCCCAAAAAACAAACGGCCCGTTGCTGGTGCGAACGGGCCGTGATGAGGGATTTGCGCGTGCGCTACCGTCTCCGCCCGTGAGGGAGGGCTAGTAGGGCCAGAAGCGAAATCTTGTTCATGAGGGTGTCGAATGTAGCACAAGCCACGCTCAGTTATGCAAGCCCCGTTCGTCGGGCTCCTCCGTCGAGGTGCTGATCACGCTGGCCTGCTGGCCCTTGGCCTTGCGCCAGGCATAGACCACGTAGCCGCTCAGGCCGTAGACGACGAACAGGCCGAACAGCACCGTCGGCGGGTGGATGTTGATGACGGCGATGCCCAGCGCGATCAGCACGATCACCGCGAAAGGCACGCTCTTCTTCATCTGGATGTCCTTGAAGCTGTAGAACGGCGCATTGGTGACCATCGTGAGGCCCGCGTACAGAGTGAACGCGAAGGTGACCCACGTGATCTGCGTCCACGAGAGATACAGCACCTCGCCGCCGCGCTTGCCCCACTCGTTCACCAGCCAGATGAAGCCCGCCACGAGCGCAGCAGCTGCAGGTGAAGGCAGCCCCTGGAACCAGCGCTTGTCGACCACGCCGGTGTTGACGTTGAAGCGCGCGAGGCGCAGCGCCGCGCATGCGCAATAGACGAAGGCAGCGATCCAGCCCCAGCGGCCCAGCCCCTTGAGCGACCACTCGTAGGCGATGAGCGCCGGCGCTGCGCCGAACGACACCATGTCGGACAGCGAATCCATCTGCTCGCCGAACGCGCTCTGCGTATTGGTCATGCGCGCAACGCGGCCGTCGAGGCTGTCGAGGATCATCGCCGCGAACACGCCGAGCGCCGCGAGGTCGAAGCGCGCGTTCATGGCCATCACGACCGAATAGAAGCCGCCGAACAGCGCCGCCAGCGTGAACAGGTTCGGCAGGATGTAGATGCCTTTGCGGCGCTTGCGCGGCGGCACATCGTCGGGAAGCGTGTCGTCATGCATCGAATTTGCCTCCATCCCTCGTGCGTGCTGCGTGGGTAGCTATCCATTCGATAGCATCTTGATCTGTGAATCGCATGGTTCGCAGTGTAGTTCAGGGGCCCGCGTCGTCCCCTTTCAAACAAAAGGGCCACCGCAACGGGTGGCCCTCGGGAAACGGGCGCCGAAGCGCCCTCCTGGCTGGCAGATCAGTTGCGGGTCTGGTCGACCAGCTTGTTCTTCTTGATCCAGGGCATCATCGCGCGCAGCTTCTCGCCGACGACTTCGATCTGGTGCTCTGCATTCAGGCGGCGGCGGCTGATCAGCGTGGGAGCGCCAGCGGCGTTTTCCAGCACGAAGCTCTTGGCGTATTCGCCGGTCTGGATGTCCTTCAGGACCTGCTTCATGACCTTCTTGGTCTCTTCGGTCACGACACGCGGGCCGGTGACGTACTCGCCGTACTCGGCGTTGTTCGAGATCGAGTAGTTCATGTTGGCGATGCCGCCTTCATAGATCAGGTCGACGATCAGCTTCAGCTCGTGCAGGCATTCGAAGTACGCCATTTCGGGCGCGTAGCCGGCTTCCACCAGCGTTTCGAAACCAGCCTTGATCAGCTCGACCGTGCCGCCGCACAGAACCGCTTGTTCGCCGAACAGGTCGGTCTCGGTTTCTTCACGGAAGTTGGTCTCGATGATGCCGGCCTTGCCGCCGCCGTTGGCAGTGGCGTAGCTCAGCGCGAGGTCGCGCGCCTTGCCGGTCTTGTCCTGGTGCACGGCCACGAGGTGGGGCACGCCGCCACCCTGGGTGTACGTGCTGCGCACGGTGTGGCCCGGGGCCTTGGGAGCGACCATCCACACGTCGAGGTCGGCGCGCGGCTGCACGAAGCCGTAGTGCACGTTGAAGCCGTGCGCGAAGACCAGCGAAGCGCCTTCCTTGATGTTCGGGGCGACGTCGTTCTTGTAGACGTTGGCGATCTGCTCGTCGGGCAGCAGGATCATGACCACGTCGGCGGCCTTCACGGCCTCGGCCACTTCGGCGACCTTCAGGCCGGCCTTCTCGACCTTGGGCCAGGAAGCGCCACCCTTGCGCAGGCCGACCACGACCTTCACACCGCTGTCGTTCAGGTTCTGCGCGTGCGCATGGCCCTGCGAGCCGTAGCCGATGATTGCAACCGTCTTGCCCTTGATGAGGCTCAGGTCAGCGTCCTTGTCGTAGTAAACCTTCATTTGAATCTCTCCTAAAAAATCTCTCGCACCCGTGCGGGATGCATTTCACTCAAAGGCCGGAGGAATTCCGGTCCTTCATCTGCCGGTTGATGGACACGAGGCTGTCGTGGATGCGGAACAGCACGATGAGCAGTTCGCTGTAGATGCGTACGCCGATGGTGCCGAAGATCAGGACCGTGAAGGCCGGCAGGTACTGGCGCTGCAACAGCGCTGCCACCGCCAGCACGACCACGCCCAGCAGGCCGAGGAAATAGAGCACCCGGACGATCGCCGGGGTCACCATCCTGTCGAAACCAAGCAGTCCTCGCATCACTCTCGCCTCATGTGTGGATGAACGTATGAACTGAGGGCGCCTTCACCCTCCTACACGCGCAGGATGCGCTCGCCGCGCCCGATGCCGCTGGCACCGGTACGGACAGTCTCGAGGATAGCGCTACGCTCGATCGCTTCCAGGAAAGCGTCGTTCTTGCCGTGGTCGCCGGTGAGTTCGATGGTGTAGCTCTTGTCGGTCACGTCGATGATGCGGCCGCGGAAGATTTCCGCCATGCGCATCATCTCCTCGCGTTCCTTGCCGACCGCGCGCACCTTCACCATCATGAGCTCGCGCTCGGTGTAGGCGCCTTCGGTGAGGTCGACGACCTTCACCACCTCGATCAGCCGGTTCAGGTGCTTGGTGATCTGCTCGATCACGTCGTCCGAACCGGTGGTGACGATGGTCATGCGCGAGAGGCTTGCGTCCTCCGTGGGCGCCACCGTGAGCGATTCGATGTTATAGCCGCGGGCCGAGAACAGGCCCACCACGCGGGAAAGAGCACCCGGCTCGTTTTCCAGCAGCACTGCGATGATGTGTTTCATGTTTGCGTGACTCCTCTTTTCGCCGCCCTCCCCCGTGCACGGTAATGCGCGGGCTTGGCGGGCAATAGATTCGTCAGTAGTAAAGAGTTGAGCGAATGTCCGTTCCGTCGATCCGGTCAGAGATCTTCGGAACCCAGCAGCATCTCGGTGATGCCCATGCCGGCCTTCACCATCGGGAACACGTTCTCGGTCGGATCGGTACGGAAGTCCATGAACACCGTGCGGTCCTTGAGCTTGCGCGCCTCGCGCAGCGCCGGCTCCACGTCTTGTGGACGCTCGATCAGCATGCCGACGTGGCCATAGGCCTCGGCGAGCTTCACGAAGTTGGGCAGCGCATCCATGTAGCTGTGGCTGTAGCGGCCGGAGTATTCGATCTCCTGCCACTGGCGAACCATGCCCAGGTAGCGGTTGTTGAGCGAGCAGATCTTGATCGGCGTGTTGTACTGCAGGCAGGTGGAGAGTTCCTGGATGCACATCTGCACCGAGCCTTCGCCGGTGATGGTGAACACTTCCGAATCGGGCTTGGCGAGCTTGATGCCCATGGCATAGGGAATGCCCACGCCCATGGTGCCAAGGCCACCGGAGTTGATCCAGCGGCGCGGCTCGTCGAAGCGGTAGTACTGGGCGGCCCACATCTGGTGCTGGCCGACGTCCGACGTGATGTACGTGTCGGTGTCCTTGGTCATGTTCCAGAGGGTCTCGACCACGTACTGCGGCTTGATCACGTCCTTGTTGCCGCGGTCGTACTTCAGGCAGTCGCGCGAACGCCATGCCTCGATCGTCTTCCACCAGTCGGCCAATGCGCCAGCGTCGGGCTTGGTGGTGCTCTCGCGGATCATCGAGATCAGCTCGGTGAGCACGTCCTTCACGTCGCCGACGATCGGGATGTCGACCTTCACGCGCTTCGAGATGCTCGAGGGGTCGATGTCGACGTGGATGATCTTGCGTTCGTTCTGCGCGAAGTGCTTGGGGTTGCCGATCACGCGGTCGTCGAAGCGCGCGCCCACGGCCAGCAGCACGTCGCAGTTCTGCATCGCGTTGTTGGCTTCGATGGTGCCGTGCATGCCCAGCATGCCCAGGAATTTGCGGTCGCTCGCCGGATAGGCGCCCAGGCCCATCAGCGTGTTGGTGACCGGATAGCCCAGCATGTCGACCAGCGTGCGCAGTTCGTTGCAGGCGTTGCCCAGCAGCACGCCACCGCCGGTGTAGATGTAGGGGCGCTTGGCGGCCAGCAGCAGTTGCAGCGCCTTGCGGATCTGCCCGCCATGGCCCTTGCGCACCGGGTTGTACGAGCGCATCTCGACCTTGTCGGGATAGCCCGCATACGGAATCTTCTTGAACGAGACGTCCTTGGGCACGTCCACCACCACGGGGCCCGGACGGCCGCTGCGCGCGATGTGGAAGGCCTTCTTCATCGTCATGGCCAGATCCTTGGGATCCTTGACGAGGAAGTTGTGCTTGACGATGGGGCGGGTGATGCCGACCGTGTCGCATTCCTGGAAGGCGTCGAGGCCGATGGCTGCCGTTGGCACCTGGCCCGAGATGATCACCATCGGGATCGAGTCCATGTACGCCGTCGCGATGCCGGTGACTGCATTGGTCAGGCCGGGACCGGAAGTGACAAGCGCCACGCCGACCTCACCGGTGGCACGGGCGTAGCCGTCGGCAGCGTGGACGGCGGCCTGTTCATGGCGCACCAGCACATGCTGGATGGTGTCCTGCTTGTAGAAAGCGTCGTAGATATAGAGAACCGCGCCGCCCGGGTAGCCCCAGACGTACTGGACGCCTTCGGCCTGCAGTGCCTTCACCAGCACTTCGGCGCCCATGAGTTCTTGAGTCGAATTGCCTGCGCCAGCGGACGCAGCGGCTGCGGAGACGATTTCCGCCTTGGAGATTTCCATGATCAACCTTTGTTTATTTCGGGAACGAAATACCTTGGGTGCCCCTTGCCAACCCTTGTGAGGTCGCGCCAGGACTTGAGGCCAAAGCCATGGACGGACTGATGTTCCGCCGGACCGTGACCCGTTTGCCTTTTGACTTGCAAGGCGGATTATGACATTTCCGGGCGTTCATATTCGCTTCAGCTGCCTTGTAAAGCTACAAAGGCATAATCCGCGGCGATAAACGTAGCGATCGCTAGACCCCATTCCCACGCGGCGCGCCCTGCGCGCCCCCTCTCGCTTGGCCACTGAACAAGAACTCTCCGACTTCCTGAAAAGCGTCGAACGGCGCGCTTTCAAGCGCTCGGTCTACCACGTGCGGGATGAAGAAGCGGCCCTCGATATCGTGCAGGACAGCATGATGAAGCTGGCCCAGCACTACGGGGACAAGCCCGCGGCCGAGCTGCCGATGCTGTTCCAGCGCATCCTGTCGAATTGCACGCTTGACTGGTTCCGCCGCCAGAAGACCCGGCGCGCCCTGTTCTCCAACCTCAGCGATTTCGATTCGGTCGACGAAGACGGAGATTTCGATCTGCTGGAGAACTTCGTCTCGCCCGCCGACTCTAGGGAGGCGGAGAGCGCCGAAGACACCACCCGCCGCGCCCAGATCTTCAAGGAGATCGAGGAGCAGATCGCAGCTTTGCCGGGCCGTCAACGCGAGGCTTTCCTGATGCGTTACTGGGAGGAAATGGACGTCGCAGAGACGGCCGCTGCGATGGGCTGCTCCGAGGGCAGCGTCAAAACCCATTGCTCGCGAGCCGTCCACGCTCTGAGCAAGGCGCTCAAGGCCAAGGGAATATCGCTATGAACACTAAGGTTCCAACCTCGATCAACACCGTTGCCGAAGACCAGTTCGGCCAGCGTCTGGCAGCCCGCCTCTCGGCTGGCAACCAGGAACTGCCGCACGACATCGGCGAGCGGCTGCGCGTGGCGCGTGCGCAGGCTGTGGCGGCGCGCAAGCAGGCCCCGCAACTGAGGACCGCGCCTGCGGTGGTGCGCTCGGGCAACACGCTCACGATGGGCGGCAGCTGGTGGACTCGCATAGCATCGGTGGTGCCGCTGATCGCGCTCGTTGCGGGCCTGATCACCATCAGCGTGATGCAGGACGAGGACCGCGCCAGCGAACTGGCCGAAGTGGATTCCGCTCTGCTGACAGGCGATCTGCCCCCCGCCGCCTACACCGACCCCGGTTTTGCCCAATTCCTCAAGGCCGAAAACGCCTCCGACTGAACCTTCATCGATCGAATGCGACGTCGCACCTCTTCCAGCTTGAACAGCCCCCGCCCGTTGCGCCCGCTTCCGGCGGGCGCATTCATTTGGGCGGGCGCGTTCGCTGTCGCGGCCTTCGGCCTGACGCTCGCCTGCGCCCAGCCTCCTTCCGAGACCGCCTCGAAGGCGACTGGGAACCCGCCTTCGAGCACTTCGGCGTCGGCAAGCAGCCCCAAGGCCGTAGCCCCGACGAAGCCGCTGTGGAACGAACTCACGGCCGAGCAGCAGCAGGCGCTGAAGCCGCTGAGTTCGCACTGGAACACGCTGAACATCGGTCAGAAGAAGAAATGGCTGGCGCTGTCGCGCAACTTCGGCAGCATGTCGACGGAAGACCAGTCCACCCTCCACAGCCGGATGATCGAATGGGCCGCCCTGAGCAACCAGCAGCGCATCCAGGCCCGCCTGAACTTCGCCGAGGTGAAGCGCATTCCGGCCGATGAGCGCAAGCTCAAGTGGGAGCAATACCAGGCTCTGAGCGAGGAAGAAAAGCGCAAGCTGGCCGAGCGCGCCGCCGCCAAACCGCGCGGCGCCGCAATTCCCGTGCGACCGGTGTCTTCCCAGAAGCTGGTGCCGGTGCCTCCCATTGCGCCTGCCGGGCACTCGCCGCGGATCCTGCTCGCCCCTCCCCCTGCGCCGGCCGAGACGGTTCTGGTCGCCTCGCCTCCGGAACGTGCTCCCGCAGCGGCTGCCGCGGCGACACCGGCTGTTTCCGTCACGCCAGCCGCCCCGGCCTCCTCCGGCGCCACGGCACAGCCTGTTCCCGCAGAAGCCCAGGTGCCGGCACCATCGACGGCAGCGGATCAACCGTCGTCTTCCACCCCCTGAGCGCAGGCCTCGATGGTTTCCAGCCCCTCCGAAGCTTCGAGCTCCGATCAGCCCGCCTCGCCCAACCCTCTTGCTCCCAGCGCTCCTGTTTCGATAGTGCCCGGCCTCTGGCGCCGCATGGCCTGCTGGCTCTACGAGGGCATGCTGCTCTTTGCCGTGGTGTTCGTCTCGGGCTGGCTCTTCAGCACGCTGGGCCAGATGCGCGACGCGATGGATTCGCGGCGCCATCTCCTTCAGGCTTTTCTTTTCGTGGTATTCGGCGTGTACTTCGTCTGGTTCTGGACCAAGGGCCAGACCCTCGCCATGAAGACCTGGAACATCCGCATCGTCGACGTTCACGGCCAACCCGTGAGCCAGCGCCGCGCGCTCGCGCGCTACCTGCTGAGCTGGGTCTGGTTCCTGCCGCCGCTGGCCGCCATCGCGCCCTTCAAGCTCTCGGGCGGCGAGTCGACCGTGCTGATCTTCGGCTGGGTGGCCGTCTGGGCCGTTCTGGCACGCTTTCACCCCGACCGCCAGTTCTGGCATGACGCCTGGGCCGGTACACGGCTCATCACCTCCAAACCGATGAGCCGCCGATGAGTGCCGTGCCGAAGCTTCCCGATCCCGCCGTCAACCCGCAGAAGGCCCGCAAGGGCCTCGATCGCGTCTGGCATGCCACGCTGATCTCCCTGCACGGCCTGCGCGCCGGCTGGAGCGAGCCCGCCTTCCGCCAGGAAGCCATCCTGTCGATCGTGATGATCCCGGCAGCCTTCTGGCTGGGGCGCAGTTGGGTCGAGGTCGCGCTGCTCGCCGGCAGCGCCGTGCTCGTGATGATCGTGGAGCTTCTCAACACCGCCGTGGAGGCCGCCATCGACCGCATCGGGCCCGAGTGGCACGACCTCTCCAAGCGCGCCAAGGACATGGGCAGCGCCGCCGTGCTGCTTTCGCTGACGCTTTGCGCAGGGATCTGGGCAGCGGCGCTGTGGCAACGCTTCATGTCATGAGGCAGCCCATCGGCTGCGGCATGATGGCGGGATGACTCCCGAATTTTCGATCTGTGTGTACTGCGGCTCGCGCCCCGGCGAGCGCCCTGAATTCACCCAAGCCGCCCAGGCCGTCGGCCAATGGATCGGCCGGCATCGCGGCCAGCTTGTCTACGGCGGTGGCCGAACCGGCCTGATGGGCACGGTGGCCGAGGCCACCCGCCAGGCCGGCGGCCGTGTCGTTGGCATCATCCCCAAGGCGCTGGTCGACAAGGAACTGGCCAATCCCCTTTGCGACGAGCTCCACGTGGTCGACACCATGCACGAGCGCAAGGCCATGATGGGCGAGCGCGCCGACGCCTTCGTCGCCCTGCCGGGCGGCATCGGCACGTTCGAGGAACTGTTCGAGATCTGGACCTGGCGCCAGCTCGGCTACCACGACAAGCCCACCGGCATCCTCAACACCGCCGGCTACTACGACGGCCTGCTCGCCTTCCTGGCGCACAGCGTGCGCGAGGGCTTCATGGGCGAATGGCAGATGGAACTGATCCGCACCGGCACCGACGTGACCGAACTGCTCACGGCGCTGCGCGCCGAAGTACCGCTGCACGCGCGCGGAGACCGCCTCTCGGAAAACCTCTGACCTCGGACAGCCCCGGGGGAAGTCAATCCAGAAACACCGAGGAACCGGCTCCGCCGGGCCTCAGGTGTTGCCCCCGGAAGGGGGTTGGCGCAGCGACACGAAGTCGCGCGCAGCCTGGGGGCGAACCAATCAAACAGCGTTCTCGTTCTCTTCGCCGGTACGGATGCGCACGATGCGCTCCACGGCGGTCACGAAGATCTTGCCGTCGCCGATCTTTCCGGTGCGCGCGGAATTGACGATGGCTTCGATGCAGCGCTCCACGTCGGCCTCGTTGACGACCACTTCGACCTTCATCTTGGGAAGGAAGTCGACGACGTATTCGGCGCCGCGGTAGAGCTCGGTGTGCCCCTTCTGGCGGCCGAAGCCCTTGACTTCGGTCACTGTCAGGCCGGTGACGCCCACTTCGGCCAAGGCCTCGCGCACGTCCTCGAGCTTGAAGGGTTTGACGATGGCGGTGATCTGCTTCATGGTTTTTGCGCTCCGGCGGTTTCGTTGAATTTGCTGGTGATAGGGTAACGCCAATCCTTGCCGAAGCTTCGGTGGGTGACCCGGATGCCTACCGGCGCCTGGCGCCGCTTGTACTCATTGATCTTGATCAGCCGCGCGACCCGCTCGACCACCGCGCGCTCGTAGCCGGCCGAAATGATCTCGTCGATGCCCTCGTCGTCCTGCATGTAGCGTGCCAGGATCCCGTCGAGGATGTCGTAGGGCGGGAGGCTGTCCTGGTCGGTCTGGTCGGGCCGGAGCTCGGCGCTCGGGGGGCGCGTGATGATCCGCTCGGGGATCGGCTCGCTACCCGTGCCGTACGGGTCGTGGGCATTGCGCCAGCGCGCCAGGGCGAAAACAGTGGTCTTGAGCAGGTCCTTGATGACCGCGAAGCCCCCTGCCATGTCGCCGTACAGCGTGCAGTAGCCGGTGGCCATCTCGCTCTTGTTGCCCGTGGTCAGCACGATGGAGCCGAACTTGTTCGACAGCCCCATCAGCAGCGTGCCGCGGATGCGGGCCTGGATGTTCTCCTCGGCCGTGTCCTCGGGCCGGCCCTTGAACTCCTCCGCCAGCGCGCCCTTGAAGGACTCGAAGGTGTGCCTGATGGAAATCTCGTCGTAGCGCACGCCCAGGCGGCCGGCCATGTCGCGTGCGTCGATCCAGCTGATGTCGGCGGTGTAGGGCGAAGGCATCATCACCGCTCGGACCTTGTCCTTGCCCAGTGCATCGACCGCGATCGCGAGCACCAGCGCGGAGTCGATGCCACCCGAAAGCCCCAGGATGGCGCCCGGAAACCCGTTCTTGCCGATGTAGTCGCGCACGCCGAGCACCAGGGCATCCCAGAGCTGAGCCTCGGCGTCGCGCGGGGGGGCGACGGCGCCCGGCTCCGCGACGAAGCCCACGCCGCCCTGCGGCTTGCGCTCCAGCTGCACGAAAACCAGCTTCTCCCGGAAACTCTCGGCCTGCATGGCGGTGGCGCCGTCGGCCTGCAGCGCGAAGGAAGCACCGTCGAAAACCACCTCGTCCTGCCCGCCCACCAGGTGCGCGTAGACCAGCGGCAGCCCGACCGCACGCGCCCGGTCGGCCATGCGCGCGACGCGCTCGCCCTCCTTGCCGACGTGGTAGGGCGAGGCGTTGATCACCGCCAGCACCTCGGCGCCGCCATCGCGCGCCAGTTCCGCCGGCTGGTCGAACCAGGCGTCCTCGCAGATCAGCAGGCCGACCGAGACGCCCTCCACCTCGAACACGCAGGTGCCCTGCCCCGGCGTGAAGTAGCGGCGCTCATCGAACACCTGGTAGTTGGGCAGCTCGCGCTTGGCGTAGGTCTCGAGGATGCGGCCTTCCTTGATGACGCTGGCCGCGTTGTGGCGCATCTGCACGGCCACCGAGCGGCTGCGCAGGCTGCCGCCCGTCGGATGCCCCACCACCACGACCATGTCTTTGAGGTCGGCCAGAGCGGCGGCGATGCCTTTCACGGCATCATCACAGGCTTCGGTGAAGGCGGGGCGCAGGAACAGGTCCTCCGCAGCGTAGCCGGCAATCGAGAGTTCGGGCGTCAGCAGGAGGCGCGCACCCTGGGCATGGGCTTCGCGCGCGGCATCGACGATCTTCTTCGCGTTGCCGGCGAGGTCGCCCACCACAAAATTGAGTTGCGCGATGGCGAGCTTGAGCGTCATACAGAAGGAAGAAAAAGGCTTGAACGATTATGTCATTCGGGTTCTGCCGTCTCCGTCGGACGTGAGCCCGGAAGCGTGGAACGCGCTGCTCGCCGCCCAGGCCGAGCCGTCGCCCTTCATGCGCCACGAATACCTCTCGGCTCTGACGGACAGCCGCAGCGCCACGCCCGACAGCGGCTGGCTGCCGCAGTTCGTCACGCTGTGGCAGGGCGAGCAGTTGCAGGCCGCGTGCCCGCTATACGTCAAAGACCATTCCTACGGCGAATACGTCTTCGACTGGGCCTGGGCCAATGCCTACGAGCAGCATGGGCTGGCCTACTACCCGAAGGCGGTGGTGGCGGTGCCTTTCACGCCGGTGCCCGGTGCACGGCTGCTGGCGCGCGATGCCGAGAGCCGCACTTTGCTGGTGCAGGGGCTGATCGCGCTGTGCAAGCAGCTCGAACTGTCGTCGCTGCACCTGCTGTTCGGCGCCGACGCGGACATCGCCGCCTGCACCGAGGCGGGCCTCATGCTGCGCAACACGGTGCAGTTCCATTGGACGAACGCGCAATACGCCGATTTCGACGCCTTCCTCGCCAGCCTCTCCCACGACAAGCGCAAGAAGATCCGCCAGGAGCGCCGCAAGGTGGCCGACGCCGGGGTGCGCTTTCGCTGGTCGCGCGGCGCCGACATCGGCAAGGCCGACTGGGATTTCTTCTACCGCTGCTACGAACGCACCTACCGCGAGCACGGCAACCCGCCCTACCTCACGCGCGACTTCTTCCGGCGCATGGCCGACACGATGCCCGAGGCCTGGCTGCTCTTCGTCGCCGAGCGCGACGGCAAGCCCATGGCGAGCAGCCTGATCGCACTCTCCACGGAACCCGACAGCCCCCTGGTCGCCTACGGTCGCTACTGGGGCGCGCTGGAGCGCGTCGACTGCCTGCATTTCGAGGCCTGCTACTACCAGCCGCTGGCCTGGTGCATCGAGCACGGCGCGCAGCGCTTCGAAGGCGGTGCCCAGGGCGAGCACAAGATGGCGCGGGCGCTGATGCCGGTGAAGACCACCAGCGCGCACTGGCTGGCGCATCCGTCCTTCGCCGACGCAGTGGAGCGCTTCCTCGAACGCGAGGGGGCGGGCATCGAGAACTACATGGACCATCTGGGAGAGCGCAGCCCCTTCAAGTCAGGTTGAGCTGCAATTCGGCGCTGCTATAAAAGCGCCGACATCCACAACAATCCAGAGAGGAAGAACTCGATGCCATTCATCGGACTGGGCCTGCACGTCCTCATCGCGCTGTTCTTTGCCGTGCATGCGATGCGCCACGGCAAGCAGATGTACTGGCTGCTGATCCTGTTCAGCTTTCCGCTTCTCGGCAGCATCGTGTACTTCGTGGTCGAGTACCTGCCGGCCTCGCGCATGCAGCGCACCGCGGGCAAGGTGGCGAACGCGGCCATCGGCTTCATCGACCCCGAGCGTGAGTACCGCGCCGCCGCCGAGGCCTACGACCTCGCGCCCACGGCACAGAACAAGCTGCGCCTCGCCAAGGCCGCGCTCGACAGGGGCCAGGCCGCCGACGCGGTCGGCCACTACCGCGACGCACTGAAGGGCCCGCTGGCTTCCGACCCGGAACTGCAGTTCGGCCTCGCCAGCGCCCTGCTCGCGGCGGGTGGCGCCACCGCCGGGCGCGACGCCCTTCAGGCCCTGCAGACGCTGCGCTCCACGCGCGACGACTACCGCAAGGACGAAGTGGCAGTGCTCATCGCCCGCGCCCTCGCCGCCGACGGCCAGCAGGCGGAGGCGCGCCAGGCCTTCGAGGATGCGCTGAGCCGCTACAACACCGTCGAGGCCCGCGCCCGCTACATCGCATGGCTCGCCCAGCAAGGCGACGCCGCCGGCGCGCAACGCCATTGGGACGAGCTCCAGCAGGCCGCGCGCCACTGGAACTCGCACGCACGTTCGGTCAATCGCGAATGGATGCAGTTGGCCGGCGACGCCGTCCGGGGCTGAGCGTTCTCTGTCCAAGGGCATAGCGCCCTTGTCCGTTTGGCACATCGACGGCGTGTCCGCCCTCTCCTAGCATTCGCTTCGAGGAGAGAACCCCAGCATGCAGACATCCACACGCCGGGCCGTCGCGGCACTCTGCTTCATCGCAGCCGGGCCCTGGGCGTCGGCCACCAGCTTCGATTGCTCCAAGGCCGGCAACGCCACCGAGAAGGCGATCTGCGCCGACGCCGGACTCTCGCGGCAGGACGAAGCGATGGCCGCGCTCTACAAGCGGCAGGCCGAGATGCCCGGCACGGGCCAGTGGCCTGCCATCCTGAAACGGGACCAGCGCGACTGGATCGCGGTGCGCAATCGCGAATGCAAGGCGAACACGGAGTGCCTGAAGCAGGACTATGAGCGGCGCATCAGCTATCTCAGCCACCCTCTTCTCCAGTGGATGGGCCGCTATGTGGAGGGCCGCTGCCCGCGGGACGGCCGCTTCCTCGACGTGACGCCCGAGGTGGGCGGCACGCTGAGCATCGATCTCTACATCTGCCCCGATTCGCGCGGGAACATGCTGCTGCAGGGCAAGAACGTGCTCGACGGGCAGCGGCGCCTCGTGGTGCAGGAGTCCGGGCGTTGCACCCGCACCCTCCAGTTCGATACCGACCGCGTCACCGTCTCCGACGGGCCGGGCTGCGCACCTGCGCTGGCCGGCAGCTTCGCTCGCGACCCGCGGCGCTCGCCCTTCGAGAACGAATAGGCGAGCTTTTTACTTTCAGCTTCTTACTTCTTGTAGTTGGCCACGCCGTCCATGATTTCCTTCCTGGCCGAGTCGATGCCTTCCCAGCCCAGCACCTTGACCCACTTGCCCGCTTCCAGGTCCTTGTAGTGCTCGAAGAAGTGGCTGATGGCCTTCAGGCGCATCGGGTTCACGTCGTCCACCGACTTCCAGTGGCTGTAGATCGGCAGCACCTTGTCGGTGGGCACGGCGAGCACCTTGCCGTCGACGCCGGCTTCGTCTTCCATCATCAGGATGCCCAGGGGACGACACGGCACCACCACGCCCGGCAGTAGCGGGTACGGCGCGATCACCAGCACGTCGACCGGGTCGCCGTCGCCCGACAGGGTCTGCGGCACGTAGCCGTAGTTGGCGGGGTAGTACATGGCCGTCGTCATGAAGCGGTCAACGAAGATCGCGCCCGATTCCTTGTCCACCTCGTACTTGATCGGGTCGGCGTTCATCGGGATTTCGATCACGACGTTGAAGGCGTCGGGCAGGTTCTTGCCGGGGGAAACTTTGTCGAAGGACATGACGTTTTTCGAGTAGTTGAAAAGTATGAGAGGGACGGGGACAAACCCTGAGTTTACTTTCCGTGTCACCGGCCGGTCGCACACGCATCTGTTTTTGCCTGTAAATTGCAACCGTTGGCCAATCGGCTCCGCACCCCGGTGCAGCGAGCTTCGAGGAAGCAACGCGGCGGAAATCACGGTCCCGTACGCGTTGCACGCAAGGGCCCGTGCTGTCCGTCTCCACTAGTCACAACGAACGAATGGAGAAGCAAAGCATGATCGGCAACACCCCCCTGATACTGGCCATCGTCTGCGGTCTCGTCGCCGTGGCCTACGGTTTCTGGGCCCGAAGTTGGATTCTGGCGAAGGACGCGGGCAACGCCCGCATGCAGGAGATCGCGGCGGCCATCCAGGCCGGCGCCTCGGCCTACCTCGCCAAGCAGTACAGCACCATCGCCGTCGTCGGCATCGTGCTCGCCATCCTGATCGCCGTCTTCCTCGACCTCACCACCGCCGCCGGCTTCATCGTGGGCGCGGTGCTTTCCGGAGCCTGCGGCTTCATCGGCATGAACGTGTCGGTGCGCGCCAACGTGCGCACCGCGCAGGCCGCTACCCACGGCATCGGTCCGGCGCTCGACGTCGCGTTCCGCGGCGGCGCCATCACCGGCATGCTGGTGGTCGGGCTGGGCCTGCTGGGCGTGTCGGCCTTCTACTGGGTGCTGATCGGCAGCGGGACGCCGGCTGCGGGGCACAGCCTGTCGGCGGTGCTCAATCCGCTCATCGGCTTCGCCTTCGGCTCCTCGCTGATCTCGATCTTCGCGCGACTGGGCGGCGGCATCTTCACCAAGGGCGCCGACGTCGGCGCCGACCTGGTGGGCAAGGTGGAGGCCGGCATCCCCGAGGACGATCCGCGCAACCCCGCCGTGATCGCCGACAACGTGGGCGACAACGTCGGCGACTGCGCCGGCATGGCCGCCGACCTGTTCGAAACCTATGCCGTGACGCTGATCGCCACCATGGTGCTGGGCGCGCTGATGGTCGCGGCGGCGCCCACCAACGCGGTGCTCTACCCGCTGGCGCTGGGCGGGGTGTCGATCATCGCGTCGATCATCGGCTGCTTCTTCGTGAAGGCGTCGCCGGGCATGGTCAACGTGATGCCGGCGCTTTACAAGGGGCTGGCGGTGTCGGGCATCCTGTCGCTGATCGCCTTCTGGTTCGTCACCAGCTGGCTGATCCCGGACAACGCGATCGCCGCGAGCGGCAGCCAGCTCAAGCTGTTCGGCGCCTGCTTCGTCGGTCTGGCGCTGACGGCCGCGCTGGTGTGGATCACCGAGTACTACACCGGCACGCAGTACAAGCCCGTTCGGCACATCGCGCAGGCATCGACCACGGGCCACGGCACCAACATCATCGCGGGCCTGGGCGTGTCGATGCGCTCCACGGCCTGGCCGGTGATCTTCGTTTGCATCGCGATCCTGGCGGCCTACTCGCTGGCCGGCCTCTACGGCATCGCGGTGGCCGCCACGTCGATGCTGAGCATGGCCGGCATCGTGGTCGCGCTCGACGCCTACGGCCCCATCACCGACAACGCCGGCGGCATCGCCGAGATGAGCGAACTGCCCGACAGCGTGCGCGCCGTGACCGACCCGCTCGACGCGGTCGGCAACACCACCAAGGCCGTGACCAAGGGCTACGCCATCGGCTCGGCGGGCCTGGCCTCGCTGGTGCTCTTCGCCGACTACACGCACAAGCTGGAGAGCTTCGGCCAGGCGATCAGCTTCAACCTGAGCGACCCGATGGTGATCGTGGGCCTGTTCATCGGCGGCCTGATCCCCTACCTCTTCGGTGCGATGGCCATGGAGGCCGTGGGCCGCGCAGCCGGCGCGGTGGTGGAGGAAGTGCGCCGCCAGTTCCGCGACATCCCCGGCATCATGGAAGGCACCGGCAAGCCCGAGTACGGCAAGGCCGTGGGCATGCTGACCGGCGCGGCCATCAAGGAAATGATGATCCCCTCGCTGCTGCCGGTTCTGGTGCCGATCATCGTCGGCCTGGTGCTCGGGCCGAAGGCGCTGGGCGGGCTGCTGATGGGCACCATCGTCACGGGCCTGTTCGTCGCCATCAGCATGTGCACCGGCGGCGGCGCCTGGGACAACGCCAAGAAGTACATCGAGGACGGCCACTTCGGCGGCAAGGGCAGCGAGACGCACAAGGCCGCCGTCACCGGCGACACCGTGGGCGACCCCTACAAGGACACGGCCGGACCGGCGGTGAACCCGCTGATCAAGATCATCAACATCGTGGCACTGCTCATCGTGCCGCTGGTGGTGAAGTTCCATGCGGGCGATGCGGCTGCGGCGGCACCTGCGAAGGTGGAGACGCCGCCCGCCGCCGCTGCACCGGCGGCCATGGCCCCGTCGACACCCGCGGCAACGGTCGCATCGGGTGCCGTATCGGCAGCCGAAGCCGCCGCGGTGAAGGTGGAGAACGGCGTCGTGAAGTTCTACTTCGCGACTGCCAGCGCCGAGGTGGCGCCCAACGCCAAGGAGGCGCTGGCCGACGTCATCAAGGCCGTGCAGAGCGGCAGCACCGTGCTCGTGAGCGGCTACCACGACGCCAGCGGCGACCCGGCCAAGAACGCCGAGCTCGCCAAGCAGCGCGCGATGGCCGTGAGCGATGCGCTCAAGGCCGCCGGTGCGCCCGAGGACAAGATTGAGCTGGCCAAGCCGGAGCAGTCGCAGGCCGACGGGCCTCCTGCCGAGGCTCGCCGCGTCGAAGTCAAAGTAAAGTCATGAGATGACGCTCCCCCAGGCTTCGCGCGGTTTGCGTCGCTACGCCGGCCCCCTCGCCGGGCCCACACCTGCGGCCCGGCAGTGCCGGTTCCGCGGTGTCTCGCGCACGGCCTGCTCGAGCCTTGCATGTCACTGAAGGCGCGTTGCGCCATGGACCACTGAAAGATGCCCACGACCGAACGACTCGAATCATTCATCGCCGCCGTCGAAGGCGGCGCGCATGCCAAGGCCATCGAGGACTACTACACCGAAGACGCCACCATGCGCGAGAACCAGGCCGAACCGCGGCGCGGCCGCAGCACGCTGGTGGCCCAGGAAACCGCCGTGCTGGAGCGCACCGAGTCGGTGGTCTCCACCTGCGTTCGGCCGGTGCTGGTGAACGGCGACCACGTCGCGATCCACTGGATCTTCGAGTTCAGGTTCAAGGGCGGCGGCAGGATGCGCATGGAGGAGATCGCCTGGCAGCGCTGGGAGGGCGAGCGCATCGCCGAGGAGCAGTTCTTCTACGACCCCGCCCAGCGAAAGCCGGGCTGACCGGGACCCTCCCCGACCGCTCCATCCACCGCCATGGCGCTGCTGCCAGTCTCCTAGCCCCATGCGATACCTCCATGCCCTGTTCGCCGGCACCTGGGCCATCGCCCGGGCCGAGGTGGCGATCGTGCGGCGCTTTCCGCGCATCCTGCTGGCCGTGGCGGCGGTGGGCGTGGTGCCCGCGATCTATGCGCTGATCTATCTCTCGAGCGTGTGGGACCCGGCCGGCCACACATCCGACCTGCCCGCCGCCATCGTCAACCAGGACCGGGGCGTGACCTACATGTCGCGCACGGTCAACGTGGGCGACGAGCTCACGCGCACCCTGCTCGACAAGCGCGCCTTCGGCTTCCGCACGATGACCGACACCGAAGCGGCACGCGCCGAGGTGCGGCGGGGCACGCTGGCCTTCGCGCTGCTGATCCCGCCCGACTTCAGCGCCAACGCGGTGCCCGGCGCGCAGCGCGGTGCGGGACAGATCGTGGTCTACACCTCCGAAGGCAACAACTACAGCTCGGCCGGCCTGGCGCGGCGCTTCGCGGGCGAACTGGGGCACCAGGTCAACGAGATGCTCAACGAGCAGCGCTGGGGCCTGGTGCTGAATGCCGCCTCGGGCTCGCAGGCGCGGCTCGACAAGCTCAAGCAGGCCCTGATGGAGCTGCGCGACGGCAGCCAGGCGCTGGCCAGCGGCGCTGCCCAGTACGGCGCAGCCGCACAGCAGGTGGGCAGCGGGTTCAAGCAGGTCAACGGCGGCATCCGCACCATCGAATCGAAGCTGCCGGCGGATGCCGACCTGCGCGCGCTCAAGGCCGGCTCGCAGCAGCTGGCGGCGGGCCAGCGCGAACTCGGCAGCGGACTCGCGCAGATCGGCGACGGGCTCGAGCAGCTCGAAGGCGGCGCCGGGCAGCTCGGCGACGGCGCGCGCCGGATGCAGAAGGACACGGCCGACATTCCCTTCGTGGGCGAGCGCATCGCCAAGGGTGCTGGCGAGCTCGCGGCGGGCGCCGACAAGCTGCGCGGAGGCATCGAGCAGGCGCAGGCCGCCATGACCAAGGCGCAGGACGGCAGCCGCAAGCTCGCGACCGGCGCGACCGCTCTCGACGGCGGCGTGGGCAAGCTCACCGACGGCATGGCGGCGCTGGCGGCGGGCGTCCACACCATGTCTGGCAGGCTGCCGCCCGACCGCAAGCTCGACGAGTTCGTGCAGGGCGGCGTGCAGCTCGCCCAGGGCGCGGAGCGGCTTTCGACCGGCGTGCGCACCATCGAGGCCGCCCTGCCCGCCTCGATCACCCGCATCCAGGGCAGCGCCTCGGGGCTGGCGGACTCGGTCGAGCCCAAGGTGGAGGTGGTGGCGCCGGTGGCCAACAACGGCAGCGCCTTCGTGCCCAACATGGTGTCGGTGGCGCTGTGGATCGGCGCGGTGATGGCGGGCTACCTGTTCAACATCCGCATCGTGCTGTCGGACCACAGCCACTACCCCAAGCTCGCGAAGACGCTGGGCAAGATCACCATGCCGGCGCTGATCGTGCTGCTGCAGGTGGCGCTGGTGCTGGCCACGCTGGTGGGCGTGCTCCAGGTGCAGGCCCCGGACGTGCCGGCCCTGGCCTTGACGATGGCGCTGGCCTCGCTGGTGTTCCTGGTGGTGCTGTTCGCGATCCTGCACGTGTTCGGCGACTTCGGCCGCATCCTCACCGTGCTGCTGCTGACGCTGCAGCTGTCGGCCGGCGGCGGCGTGCTGCCGGTGGAGCTTTCGGCCGGCTTCTTCCGCGACGTGCATGGCTGGCTGCCCTTCAGCTGGGTGGTGCAGGCCTTCCGCGCCGTGATGTTCGGCGCCTTCGACAATGGCTGGGCGCATGCCTGCGGGGCCGTGCTGCTGTCGGGCGCGGTGGCCGTCGGGCTGATGGCGATCTTCGGCAAGTGGAACGAAGTGCTGCCGGCGGACTACAAGCCGACGATCCAGGTCTAGGGCTCAACATGTGACATCAATGATGTAACATTCAATCTGTCACATGAACACGCCAGCCGCCACCGATGCCGCCCAGGAACTCTCCGTCGAGGAGCTGGCCGCGCGCACCGGCGTGACGGTGCGCAACATCCGCGCCTACACCACCGCCGGCCTGCTGCCGCCGCCCAGGCTGCGCGGACGGCTCGGCCTGTATGGCGACGAGCATGCGCAGCGCCTGGCGCTGATCCGCGAACTGCGCGACCAGGGCTTCGGCATAGAAGCCATCCGCCGCATCTTCGACCGCGCGCCGGCCTCGGCCTGGCGCGACCTCGTGGCCGTTGCCCGGTCCGTCTCGGGCAGCCTCTTCGCCGAGGAAAAGCCGGTGGTGGTCTCGGCCGACGCGCTGGCCGCCAAGTGGAAGGGCCAGATGACGCCCGCCCTGCTCGCCCGCGCCACCAAGGCCGGCCTCATGCGCGAACTGCCCGACGGCCAGGTGCAGATGCTCAGCCCCGCGCTCGGCCAGATCGCCGAGCAGCTTGCCGCCCTGGGCCTGCCGCTGGAAGAGGCCATCCGCATGCAGGAGACCATGGCCCGCACGCTGCGCACCGTGGCGCGCCACTGGCTGCGCACCCTGGCCGACAACCTGCTGAGCAGCGACGCCATCGACGCCGGGCGCGCAACCCAGCTGCTCGAACAGGCCCGGGGCCTCGCCACCGGCGCGGTGCAGGCCGCGTTCCCCGTGATCCTGCAGCAGGAGCTCGACGCCCTGCTGCGCAAGACCGCCTGAACCGATGACGAAACGAACACGCCACGCCGCAAGCCCCTTCACGCCGAGCCTGTTGCCGGCATTGCTGGTGCTGTGCGGCACCGCCTTCGCGCAGGCACAGCCACAGGCCCAGACGCCAGCCCAGCCGCAAGCCGGCGACGACACCCTCTCCCTGAGCTTCGACGCGGCCCGCGCCCGCATGATCGACCGCTCCGACAAGCTGGCCGCCGCCCGCGCCGCCGTCGACGCGAAGGAGCTGCAAAGCCAGGGCCTCAAGCGCCTGGGCGGCCCCTCGGTCAGCGTCTCCGCGCTGGCCTATGCCTACAACGCGAACCTGAACCTCGATCTCGATCCGCTCAACCAGCGGCTCGGGCAGCTGGGTTCGGCGCTGCCGTCGTCCATCCAGAGCGTGATCGCGCGCGTGCCGATACCGCAACTGCCCAACAGCTACACCCTCAACCGCCACGACACCGGCACCAACGCCTCGATCTCCGCCGTGTGGCCGATCTACGTGGGCGGCGCGACCGACGCGGTGCGCGGCTTCGTCTCGGCCCAGACGCGCGAGGCGCAGGCCGACGCCGAGCAGGCCGGCCACGAAGTCGACACCCTGCTCGTACAGCGCTACTTTGGCGCGCAGCTCGCCCGCCGCGCTGCCGCCCTGCGCCTGCAGGCCGAGCGCACCATCGCGCAACACGACTCGGCGGCGCAGAAGATGCTGGCCGCCGGCGTGATCTCGCGCGTCGAGCGGCTGCAGGCCAGCGCCGCGTATGAAGAAGCCCGCCGCAACGCACGCAAGGCCGAGAACGACGCGGCGCTGGCCTCCGTGGCGCTGGCCCGCACCGTACGCGCCGACGGCAGCGTGGCGCCGCAGACGCCGCTCTTTCTCATCAGCACGCCGATCGAGCCGCTGAACTACTTCATCGATTCGGCGCTCACGCGGCACCCGGGCCTGGACAAGGTCGCGGCCAAGAAGTCGCAGGCCGAGCAGCTGCACGAAGGCGAAGAGGCGCTGCGCAGGCCGCAGGTGATCGCCTTCGGCACGCGCGAGCTCAAGAGCGGCAACGCCGACTGGGTGGCCGGCGTCGGCGTGCGCTGGACGCTTTACGACTCGGTGGACCGCGACAAGCTCTCGGCCGCCTCGCTCAAGCAGGTCGAGCAGGCCGAACGCACCGATGCGCAGGCGCGCAGCGACATCTCGCTGCTGGTCGAGCGCAACTGGCGCGCGCTGGAGAACGCTCGCCGCCAGTACCTGGAGATGAAGGCCTCGGTCGAGCTCGCGCAGGAGGTCGTGAAGCTGCGCACCGCCGGCCTGCGCGAAGGCACGAGCACCACGCTCGACCTGATCGACGCAGAGACCAACCAGGCCAAGGTGCTGACCGAACGCGCGCAGGCCGCCAACGACTACGTGCAGGCGCTCGCGCAGTTGCTCGAAAGCGCCGGGCTTTCCGACAGGTTTTCCGACTACATCGCACGTGCCGACGTGAAGGTGAATTGATGATGAGTGCCAAGACCCGAAAACTGATCGCGATACTGGCCGCCCTGCTCGTGCTGGCGCTGCTCGTCTGGGGCTTCTGGCGCGCCTCGCGTCCGGCGCCCGAGGTGTTCCAGGGCCAGATGGAAGCGCGCGAGACCGACGTCGCGGGCAAGGTGACCGCGCGCGTCGCCGAAGTGCCGGTGAAGGAAGGCGATCGCATCCAGGCCGGCACGGTGCTGGTCCGCATGGACAGCCCCGAGGTGCGCGCCAAGCTCGCGCAGGCAACCGCCGCCGAGCAGGCCGCGCAGGCCGTCGCCGAGAAGGCGCAGAACGGCGCCCGTCCGCAGGAAGTGGAAATGGCGCGCATGCAGTGGCAGCGTGCCGAGACCGCCGCGCAACTTGCGCAAACCTCTTTCCGCCGAGTCGACGGACTCGCGCGCGAGGGCCTGGTGGCCGACCAGAAGCGCGACGAAGCAGAGGCCAACTGGAAGGCCTCGCGCGACGCCGCCATCGCGGCGAAGGCGCAGTACGACATGGCCCGCACCGGCGCCCGGCCCGAGGACAAGGCCGCAGCCAGCGCACAGGCCCGCCAGGTCGCCGGCGTGGTGGCCGAGGCGGAAGCCGCCAAGGCCGAGACCGAGCTGCGCAGCCCCGTGGCCGGCGAAGTGGCCAAGGTGCTGGCGAAGGTCGGCGAACTTTCGCCGCAGGGCGTGGCGGTGGTCACGGTGGTCGACCTGAACGACCAGTGGGTGGTGCTCAACGTGCGCGAAGACCGGCTCGCCCGCTTCGCGCTGGGCGACGAATTCGACGCCCACCTGCCCGCGCTGCCCGAGGGCAAGCGCACTGCCCGCTTCAAGGTCTACTACAGCGCCGTGCTGCCCGACTTCGCGACCTGGCGCGCCACGCGCGGCGGCACCGGCTTCGACGTGCGCACCTTCGAGGTCCGCGCACGTCCGCTCAAGCCCATCGAAGGTGCGCGGCCCGGCATGAGCGTGCTGGTGGACTGACCGGCGGCACGGATTCCCTCGATGAGCCTCCGTGGCTTCTCCACCGCCAGCGCACGACGCGAGCTCGCGCTGCTGCGCGCGCGTCCGTGGGACCTGGCCATGATCTCCTGGGTGCCGCTGCTCGCGGTGTTCCTGATCTGGTGGATATTCTCGGCCGGCCTGCCCGAGCGGCTGCCGATCGGCGTGCTCGACCAGGACCACTCCTCGCTCTCGCGGCAGGTGGTGCGCTTCCTGGACGCCACGCCCGGCCTGCGCGTGGCGCAGCGCTACAGCGACGAAGGCGAGATGGCGCGCGCGCTCACCAGCGGCGCGGTCGACGCGGCGGTGCAGCTGCCGCGCGAACTGAGCCGCGACGTCAAGCAGGGCCGAGTCGGCCAGGTCGTGCTGCTGCACAACGCGCAGCTCGGTACGCATTCGAGCCTGATCCAGCGCGACGTTCGCACCGCCGTGGCAACGGTCTCGGGCGGGGTCGAGCTCACGGTGCGCAACAAGCGCGGCGAGTCGATGACGGCCGCGCGCGTGAGCATGGAGCCGATCAAGGTGAGCATGGTGGCGCTGTTCAACACGTCGACCGACTACGAGCAGTTCCTGGGCGCGGCGCTCATTCCAGCGCTGCTGCACATCCTCGCGATGACCGCTGGCGCATGGGCCGTGGGCCGCGAGCTGCGCGACCGCAGCATCGGGGGATGGCTGGGCGCCTCGCCGCAGTGGCACGAGGTGCTGGCCGCGCTTGCGGGCAAGCTGGCGCTGCCGTTCGCGAGCCTGTCGGCGGTGGCGCTGGCCGCGATGCTGTGGATCACCGCGGGCCGCGGCTGGCATCCGGTCGGTTCGCTCGGATGGACGCTCTTCGCGCTGGTCGTCTTCATGGCGCTTTCGATCGCGCTGGGGGCCTTCGTGGCGGCGCTCACGCGATCGCTGCGCACGGCCCTGTCGGCCACGGGGTTCATCACGGCGCCCGCCTTCGCGTTCGGCGGCGTGGGCTTTCCGCTGGTCGCGATGCCCGTGCTGGCGCAGGTCTGGGCCAACCTGCTTCCCTACACGCACTACATCCGCGTGCAGATGGAGCAGCTGCAGATGGGCGCGCCGGTGGCGTACTCGGCGGCGACGCCGCTGTGGATGGTCCTGGCCACGGGCGTGCTGCTTGCCGCGTGCGCTGCGGCACTGGTGAAGGCCGCCAAGGCGCCCGAGAGCTGGGGTGGACGCTGATGACTGACGAACGGCTTCGCTTCGGCCCGGCATGGCGCGAGACCGCATTGGCGGTACTGCGCGACAAGGGCGTGCTGCTGATCATGCTGCTCGCGCCCATCATCTACGGCTTCTTCTACCCCTGGCCCTATGGCACGCAGGCCGTGACGCGCGTGCCGGTGGCGGTGGTCGACCAGGACCACACCGGCCTGTCGCGGCAGATCGCACGCTTCGCAATGGCCAACCCGCGGCTGGACGTGCGCATGGTCACTGGTGACGTCGGCGAGGCGCAGCAGGCGCTGTGGCGCGGCGAGATCGAGGGCTACGCGCTGCTGCCGGCCGACCTGAAGCGCAGCGTGCTGCGCGGCACCTCTGCGGTGGTCACCATCGAGGGCAACGGCGCCTATGCGCTGCTCAACAAGGCGGTGCTGTACGGTTTCTCGGAGGCCGTGGGCACCGTCTCGGCGGGCGTCGAGATCCGCAAGCTGCAGGCCGGCGGCCAGAGCGCGATCCAGGCGGCTCGCAGCCGCAGCCCGCTCAACACGCAGCTCGTCGCGCTCTTCAACCCGACCGAAGGCTACGGCAGCTACGTGGTGCCCGCGGTGGCCCTGCTGATCCTCCAGCAGACGCTGCTCATGGGGGTGGCGATGCTGGCCGGCACCTGGGCCGAGGCCGGACGGCTGCGGGCATCGATGGGCGCCTGGCTGGGCCGGCTGGGCGCGCTGTCGGCATTCGGCTTCCTCAGCGGCGTCTTCTACTTCGGCTGGGTGTTCTTCCTGCAGGACTACCCGCGCGGCGGCAATCCGTGGGGGGCGCTGGTGCTGCTCGCGTTCTACGTGCCGGCGATCTGCACGCTCGGACTGCTGCTGGGCTGCTGGTTCCGCGAGCGCGAACGGGCCTTGCAGGTGCTGTTGTTCACGGCACTGCCGATGGCTTTCCTCTCAGGCTTCTCGTGGCCCGTGGAGGCCCTGCCGGAGCCGCTGCAGGCGCTGCGCTGGCTCTTTCCGAGCACCGCGGGAATCCAGGCCTCGCTGCGGCTCAACCAGATGGGCGCGCCACTGCACGACGTGCTGCCCCATCTGGGCGTGCTGCTGGCGCTGACGCTGGCTGGGCTCTTCACGCTGTGGCTCGCTGCCACGGCGCCGAAGCATCGGCGGGCCTAGCGTCGGCTCTCTGCAGCCACTGCGCGCACGAGCCGCGTGGCGGGTTCCACCAGCTCGCGCAGATCGCCTGCCCTGTTCTGCTCGATTGCCTGCAGCACCAGTTCGTTGATGCCGCCCACCACCGTCATCGCCATCTCGCTCGTCAGGTGCACCGCGGGGCTGTCGGCATTGCCGTCCGAACTGGTGTTGATGGCGGTCTGGATGAAGTTGGCGATCTCGTCGTTCACGCGGCGGCGTACCGCGAGGCCCGGCAGGCCGAGCCCCAGGATCTCGACGAAGAGCGTGCGCAGCAGCGCCGGGTCTTGCGCAAGGTAATCGAAGTACGCCGTCATGGCCTGCTCGACCTGCGCATGCCAGGGTTGGGCCGGATCGAAGGCCTCGCTCACCGTCTGCAGCGCGAGGCGGCTTGCGGTTTCGTAGAGCGCGATCAGGCACTCGGTCTTGGTGCTGAAGTGCTCGTAGAAGGTGCGGCGCGACACGGCCGCCTCTCGCACGATGTCCGCAATGGTGGTCTCGGCATAGCCCTTGGCAGCCACGGCATGCGCCATGCCTTGGAGCAGGCGCGCGTAGTGCTCGCTCCCGGGGCCCTCCGCGGACTTGGACGGAGCAGTTTTTTCGATGGTTTCGCTCATGGACGACACATTTTCCTACGCCCAGGTACTTGACAGTACCAAATCACAATTGCAACATGGCGGCACGCGGTACGAAGATGTACCAGCAATTCCGCTCCACGCAATCAGTGCTTATTCGAGGCTTGTTCTCATGACCGATCTTGTCGTACGCCGCCTTCTGATCGACCTGCAACCGCCGTTCGCCCGTGACTGGTGTGGCGGCGACGCATTCTCTACCGCTTTCTTCAACGCGCTGTCGATGAGCTTTCCCTTCGGCGAACAGTTCTTCATCGACGCAGTCCGCGACGCCGTCGCAACGCTGCCGCCAGAGCTTCAGGAGCAGCACAAGGCCGACGTGCGCGGCTTCATCGGGCAGGAGGCCACGCACCGGCGCATCCACTCGCTCTTCAACAACCATCTCGAGAAGCAGGGGCTGGTCGACCGCTGGACGGCTCGCGCCAGCAAGCGAATGGAACTGATGGAAGGCGCCGACCCGCGCCACGCGCTGGCAGTGACGGCGGCCACGGAACACTTCACCGCCATGTTCGCCGAATGGCTGCTGGCCCACCCGGGCGTGCTCGACGGCGCCGAGCCGCGACTGCGCACCATGTGGCTGTGGCACAGCGCGGAGGAGCTGGAGCACAAGAGCGTGGCCTTCGACATCTACAAGGCCGCGGGCGGCTCCGACGAGTGGCGCACGCGCTGGTTCCGCCGCGTCACCTTGATGTTCCTCGGCGACTTGATGCGCCAGACCGTCGACAACCTGCGCCACGAGAAACAACTGTGGAAGTGGTCGACCTGGAAGAGCGCCGCGCGCATCCTGCTGAGCCGCGACGGCCTGCTGCGCGGCAACCTCGCCGGCTGGCGCAGCTACCTGCGCGCCGACTTCCATCCGATGCAGCAGGACAGCAGCCTCTCGGCGCGCTGGCTTGCGGACAACCGCGCGCAGTTCACGCCGGTGGGCGCGGCGCCAGAGGCGGCTGCCGCCGGCTGAGGCCCGGCAGGCCCGACGGCGGGGCCTCGCTCAGTAGAAGTTGGCGCGGTTGGTCGTCGCGGCACCCGCCTGCTGGTGCTCGGGGCGCATCTGCAGATCGTGCAGGGTGTCGAAATCGGAAGGGGCGTCCGGCACCCGCATCACCACTTCCAGCTCGTGCATCGAGGCCACCCAGCGGCCTGCCGGGGATTCGGCCGGCTCGTCGTTGGCGAACACGCCATCGCGGATGTACAGGGTTTCGCCCTCGGGGCGCTCGGCGTGCAGCTCGATGAGGCGCGAGATCGAGAAGTTGTAGGTCACCAGCTTCTCGCGCGTCTTGCGGTCCTTGCCGCCGCAATTGAACGAGCCCTCGGCCGCGATGACGATGCAGGAGCCGTCGACTCCGCCGTCCATGTCGATCTCGTTGCCGGAACGCCAGATCGCGTTGGGCAGGCGAACGCGGACCTTGTCGATGACCAGATCGCGCTGCTTGTTGAGGCTGCCCAGCGGAGGCACCAGCGAACGCAGCTGCCGAAGACGCTCGGCGAAGTTGTCGTCCATCAGGAATTCGACATGGTGCGTCGCGCTGCCCGAGGAGCGCCTGACCACCTGCATGACCACGTGGCGCGACTTACCCATGGCAGAACCCCTTGGCAAAGGTTGAATTCCGTAGCCCGTGGAGGGTGTAAACGGCGTGGCAGCAATTCATTGGAAATCAGCTACTTAGTAGGACTCTTGATTACATGCAATTACATGCATCATTTGTTTCCAACTGTATAGCGAATCCCGGGAATGTGGAAGGCCATACCGTGACTTATGCACGAGGAAATGTCGCCCAAATGCCACCCCTCTGTGGTAGCGGCTAACCCGCCCCGGGGGCTCGACGCGCCTACTCCAGGGCTTCGTCGAGGGCCTTGCACGAAGGCGCGCAGACCGTCTGCGACTTGCCCAGCACCTGGCGGGTGCGCAGTTGCGAGCGCACCCGGTGCTTGCCGCACATGAAGCACGACATGGTTGCCCCGCTGAATGAGGCCGAGGCCCGGAACGGGGAACCCGGCGCCTTCGATTTGTAGCGCAGGCCGTCCGCCACCACTGCCGTCTTCACTTCACCCTTCGCCATGCATCTTGTCCTTGCTGTTCGGTTCGGCACGGCGCATCGCGCGTGCAATGGCTTCCCGGGCGCTGATTTCAGCCGCCAGGGAAGCGTCCAACGCCGAGCGGCAAAGCCCGGCGTGCTTGTAGTTGAGGTTTTCGTACACCTCGGCCGCGGCCGGATAGGCATCGAGCAGGCGCCCCAGTTCGGCGCCCTGCCCGATGTCCTCGAACTCGTGCACAAGATGTTCGACCACGGAGCGGTACTGTTCTGCACCCACGGGTACAGGGCTGTGCTCGAGCTTTTCCAGCAGCTGCGCCAAAACATGGGTCACCGCCAGATCGGCCTTGGAAGACGGATTATCGGTCGTGTTCATGGTCCGCATCTGGGGGCAGCATACGCCTATGCAAGTGGCTGCTCGTACAGGGTGGTCTCCGGCTGGCCGGTATTGCGCTGGGCAGCCTGCATCCGCTGCAGCAGGCTGTGAAGCATTTCGGTCGACAGCCCGTGGATCACCAGCCGGTGCCCCGCCCGCAGGGTCGACAGCGGCACCAGCGGGTGCTTGTTGTTGACCAGGATCAGGTGCTCCGGGGCGTTCAGGATCGTCGCCGCGTAGATGCCGATGGTCTCGTCCAGCTGCAGGGAGTTCGCCGCCCGCCAGAAATCGTTGTCCGTGAGCATCAGCTGGTAGAGCGGCGTGAACAGCTCGATGGCGCTTTGCAGGTCCAGGAAGTTCAGCCTGCCCTGGGGCATATCCTCCAGGCGCAGCCCCGGCTCCTTGATCATCGAGAAGTCGACTTTTTCCGCCTTGCACAGCGCCAGCCCCTTGTCGCGCAGCGCGGTGTTCAGCCTGATCACGAAGTTGAAGAGGTTCAGGTCGTGCTTCAGGAACATCTCGTCCTTGAGCGCGTCGATGTCCGCCGGCTCCAGCGGGCTTGTGGCCACGGGCGCCGGCGAATTGCGCCCGATGAAGGCCAGGATCTGCGAGCCCAGGTGGAAGTGCCGCAGGATCAGCCAGTTGGCCTCCGGCGACACGAAGCGCTTCAGCCCCCAGGCCAGCAGGCGGTGCAGCAGGATCGAATGCGACCAGTTGCGCGGCACGAACACCTTCGCGATCTGGATCAGGATGATCGTCAGCCGCGCGATCGGCCGCAGGAACGGCAGCAGGTACTGGCGCGAGCCCGAACTCGAATCGGCCAGCCAGGCGGACTTGACGTCGTCCGGCAGCGGCGTGCTCTGGTCGAGATACAGCGCCAGCCAGGGGCTGGGATCGCGCTCGTCGTGGGCTTGCTTCAGGAATTCAGGCGTTCGATCCATGGGGCATCCGCTGCGTGATGTGTTGGAACTGCATCAGGTACAGCGCGGCCGTGTGGCGCGCCGTCTCGACGATCTGGCTGGCGGCGCGCGACTGCCCTTCCACCGCCATCGCCATCTCCACCGCCGTGAGCCAGCGGCTGAGGTGGTTCTCGTCGTTGTGGCCGTGGTACTCCAGGAAGCGGAAGGCATCCGGCGGCAGCTTCAGGCTCGCCTTGAGCAGCGGCAGCAGCGCAGGCACGATGCGCTGGCCCGTGCCCTCGATGATGTAGATCGCGCCCAGCAGGCCGATCGGGTCGCGCGTGGCGGCCAGTCCGTGCAGGTAGGCATTGAGCGCCTCGCCGCCCGGGTTGCGCCGCAGCTCCTCGATGTTCTCCACGGTGCCGCCGGCCTTGCGGTAGTCGCTGAAGAGAATGTTGAAGTCGTTCTGCTCCTCGCCCGCGTGCACGCCGATCAGCGATGCCAGCACCTGGTAGGGCTCGCTCAGCGAGGCGGCGCCTTCGCGCATCCACTTGCTGCCCTCGCGCACCTGGGGCACCCATTGCTCCATCCAGTTCAGGTAGTCGGGCACGGCGAAGCGGCGCTCGCGGATCTGGCGGACGAGCGGCGTGCGCCACACGCGCGAACGGTAGTCGTGCCAGATGGCGGCCAGCTCGGTCAGCAGCGCACCCAGCCCTTCGGGCGCGGCGGCAGGGTCGTGCGGGGGCGCGATCACGAGGTCGTCGTCCGGCACGGCCGCGGCGCGCGGCGCCACCGCGACGGGCGCCGCATCGCCGGCCTCCACCTCCCACAGCATGTACGCCGCCATGAAGCGCCCCGACTCCGGCACGTAGCAGAAGATCTGCTCGCCCGGCTTGAGCGCCTTGGTGTGCAGGAACTCGGCCAGCATCACCAGGATCGACGCCGCGCCCGTGTTGCCCCGCCATGCGAGGTTGCTCCACCAGCGCTCGCGCGGGATCGACAGGTCGGCCTTGGCCATCAGGTCCTCGACCACCGGGATGAATTTCTCCGACGAGTAATGGCACAGGAAGTGATCGACCCGCTTCGGATCGACCCAGCCGTCGCGCACCAGCTCCGCGTATTCGTGGATGCCGATGTCGAAGAGGTGCGGCAGCAGCCGGATGTCCTGGCGCAGCGACAGCGCACCCGCCGCCTCAGCCTCCGCCCACGAGCCGAAATCGAGATGGCCGCGCGCGCGGTCCTCGGTCAGCCCCAGCTGCATGCAGACCGGATAGTCGCCCGAGAAGGCGCGCTGGTGCACCCATTTCAGCTTCAGCCGCAGGCCCGGCGAGCCGGCCAGGGCCGATGCCCCGTCGGACAGCAGCAGGGCCCCTGCCCCGTCGGACAGCATCCAGCGCAGGAAGTGCGAGTCGAAGTCGGTCTCGTAGCCGCGCGCCGCGAAGCGCGAACGCTTGAAGAGTCGCGACGGCATCTCGCTGGCCACGGCCATCGCCGAGCGGTGCGCGCCGAGCTCGATGCCCTGCGCGGCCGTCTGGATCGCCGACACGCCCGCGGCGCAGATGCCGTGCACCGAGTGCGTCTCCATGGGCTGCGCAGCCAGCTCGCCCTGGATCATATTGGCGAAGCCCGGCATCAGCGCGTCGCCGCCCGAGGAGCCGCTGGCCAGCAGCGATACCCGGGAGAGCTCGGCCCCGCCGCGCTGGAGGCAGTCGCGGATCGCGCCGGCTGCCAGCTGCGCATTGGTGTGCCGCGTCACGCCTTCGGAGTCGATCGCGTAGTGCCGAGTGAGGATGCCGTTCTCCGCCAGGATGCGCCGCTTGATGCGCTCGGACATGCGGTTGAGCGGCGCGATGTACGCGTCCATGCGCTCGTTGGGGATGGGCTCGCCCGGCATGAAGTAGCCGGCGCTTTCTAGGTACACGCGTTGGAATGGAACAGGCATGGTTCAGAGAGTTGATGGATCGCGGGGCATCAGCGGGCGGCTGCGGAATCGCGGCCACACGGCCCCCAGCACGAAGACGCGCACCATGTACGGCACCAGCCCGCCCTCGTTGAGCACCGGGTCCACCTGCGCGCGGTAGTGCGTGCGATGCAGGCGGGTGAGCTCGGACCAGTGGGCATGCGGGTTCTCGTGGTGTGCGGTGTGCAGGCCGATGTTGAACAGCAAGGGGTTCACCAGCCCTTCGAAATTGCGCGCGTAGTTCAAGCGGCTACCCGCGGTATCGCGCGGTGCCCCCGGCGCGCCCTCCTGCGTGGGTTTGCGGCCGTCGGCGTGCGCGTGCTGCAGGTAGTTGGTCGCCAGCAGCCAGTGCAGGCCGTGCAGCTGTGGCACGACGACGAAGAGCAGCGCCTTGCGCCAGTCGATCACCAGCAGCACCGCCCAGCTCGCCAGCCACACTGCGTACTGCGCCATGCAGTAGCGCCAGGCGCCGCGACGGTGCCGCCGCAGCCGGGCGAGCCATGCGAAGAAGAGCGGCATGAGCACCCACACGGCCTGGAACGGGTGCAGCAGGTAGCCCCGGAGGTGGTTGGTATCGCCACCGAAGCGGTAGGTGCGTGCCACGTCCTTCGGGCCATGGCGATGGCGGTGATGGTTGGCGACGTGCGCGGGCCAGAACACGAAGGTCGGGTGGCCCTGCAGCAGCGTGATCCAGAAATCGGTGAACCTGTTCAGGCGCCGGCTGCGCCACATGCGCAGGTGCACGTGGTTGTGGTGGATCACGCCGACGCCCAGCGTCAGGAACAGCATCAGCCCGTACAGCACCGCATCGAAGCCGTGGAACCACTGCCAGGCCGCCAGCCCGGGAAGCGCCAAGAGGTAGGCGATGCTCTGCCAGTCGCGCCCATTGCGCAGCACCGGCAGGCGGCGGTTCGCCCCGGACCCTGCGTCAGGCCGTGGTCGCGCCATGCTTCTTGCGGAAAGCCTGAAGAACCGGTTCGGCCGCATCGGCCGCCACGCGCGTGCCGAACAGCCGGTCCATGAAGGTGAACTGGAAGCCGTAGTTGCCGTTGTGCACCGCGTGGTGCAGGTGGTGCCGGCGGCTCGCCGCGAACCAGTGGCTGTACGAGACGCCCGTGAAGAAGTCGTAGTTCGAATGCCCGACGCAGTTGAAGAACAGGCTGAACACCGGCACCGCCGCCAGCGACCAGAAGCTGAAGTCGTGCACCACCATCGGCAGCAGGATCACGTTGCCCAGCATCAGCGCCTCGACGGGATGGAAGCTGTAGGTCGACCACGGCGTGGTCACGAAGGAGCGGTGGTGCGGCCCGTGGAAGCGCCGCAGCCAGCGCGTGTGCAGCAGCCGGTGGTTGATCCAGAAGTGCACGTCGTTCCAGATCGCCAGCGCGACGATCTCCACCGCGATCTGCCGCCAGCCCGCATCGGGATCGAGCCGGGCCCAGCCCAGCTGCAGCAGCCCCCACGGAAACACCATGCCCAGCCCGAAGAGCAGCACCGACACGCCCGACTGCGTCAGCTCGCGCCGCAGCTGCCCCGGCTGCAGCGGCCGCGGATCGAGCACCCGTCCGATGCCCAGCGCCGGGAGCACGCGCCTGGTGAGCAGCCAGGTGGCGGCGCCGAAACAGAGATAGATGCCGCCGAAGAAAAGCAGGCCCCACAGCATGACCTGCGGGGCGGACAACGAGGTGAAGGTCTGCGCCATCCCCCGAGGCTACAACAGCATCTCGGGGACGATCGGCGCGATCAGCATGTTGTAGAAGCGCTGGAAGAAGCCCGACTCCGGCTCCGAGGTAAGGATCATTTCCTTCTCGCCGTCGTTCGTCAGCCATTGCAGCGTGCCGGTGTCCTTGGCCAGCCGCAGCCGGTAGGAGTTCTGCAGCTTGCTGATGTTGATCACCCGCAGCATCTCGCGCGCCAGCTGCGGGCTGTCGACCACCACGCCCATCTCGGTGTTCTGGCTGGCCGAGCGCGGATCGAGGTTCATCGAGCCGATGAAGATGCGCGTCTTGTCGATGGCCGCCGTCTTCGCGTGCAGCCGCCCGAGCGACTTGCCGAACATGCCGAAGCGCTCGCCCGCGCTGGTGCGCTGCGGACTCAGCTCGTAGAGATCGGCGCCGCTTTGCAGCAGCCGCTCGCGGTAGCGTGCATAGCCGGTGTGCACCAGGGGCTCGTCGTTGGCCGCCAGCGAGTTCGTCAGCAGCGTGAGCTTGACCTTGCGGCGGGTCAGGTCCTGGAAGGCCTCCATGCCGCGCTCGCCCGGCACGAGGTAGGGCGAGGTCAGGTCGACTTCCGTCCGGGCATCCATCAGCAGCCCCCAGACCTTCATCGTCACGCTGGTGGCGATGGCCTCCTCGGCCGTCATCGTCTTCGGCTTGGTGGGCGGATCGGCGATCGCTCGGGCCTCGCCCCACAGCAGCCCCATGCGGCCGGCGTCGAGCTCCTCGCCGATGGGGCCGTAGCCCAGGATGTCCGACGGCGGCAGCACGATCTTCGGCGGCGGCGCGGCCATGCCTACCCAGTCGTCGAAGTCGGCGCCGGTCGGCTTGCGCCCGCGCTCGCCCGTCACGATGTCGGCGATGGGCCAGACCTGCTCGCTGTTCCAGTAGGCGTCGAAGATCGACTCGAACTGCGGCACCACCTTGCCGACCACCAGCGCGTCCATGTCGATGAAGTTCTGCGCCTCGCTGAGCACGAAATACTCCTCGGCGATGTTGCGCCCGCCCACTACCGCCATCACGCCGTCGGCAATGAAGAGCTTGTTGTGCATCCGGTGGTTGAGCCGAGAGATCTCCCACGGCGACGCGGCGAAGCGCGACAGGAAGCCGTTGCGTCCGCAGCAGAACGGATTGAACAGGCGCACGTCGACATTGGGCGTCTCCGACAGCGCCAGCAGCAGCTGCTGGCTCTTGACCGTATAGAGGTCGTCCACCAGCACCCGCACCTTCACGCCGCGCATCGCCGCCTCGCGCAGCGTGCGCAGCAGCAGCCGGCCGACCGGATCGTTCTCGAGCTGGTAGTACTGCACCACCAGCGAGCGCTGCGCCCGCTGAGCGAGCTGGATGCGCGCGTCGAGCGAATACACCCCCAGCGGCATCAGCCGGAAGCCCGAATGCTCTTCGGGCGGCGTGGAGGCAGCGGCGATCTTCGCGAGCGTGGTCGACGGATCGGCCGAGGCCGCGAATTCGGCGGGCCGCTCGCGCGCGGGCGGCAGCGAGCCGCAGGCGCCGAGCGCCGCAACCAGCGCGCCGGCGAGCGCGACGCGCAGAAGTGATCGGAGCCAGGCAGTCATGATGATGCTTCCATGAGGTCGTCTTCTTGTGGTTCTTCGTCCTTGTTGTCCTGCAGTACGCCAGCCGGTCGGCCCCGGTTTCAAGGCGCTTCGAGCCCCTTCTCGGGAAGGCTCCGGCCTAGAATTCGATCCACACCGCTGCGGAGTTACATCATGGCCCGTTCGCTTCCCCACCGCATCGCCTGCCTCGCCTTTTTTGCGGCTCTTACGAATACCGCCTCGGCCGCCCTCGACATCGGCGACCCGGCGCCCAAGTTCACCGCCAACGCCGCGCTCGGAGGCAAGACCTTCCGCTACTCGCTGGCCGAGGCGCTCGCCAAGGGCCCGGTGGTGGTGTATTTCTTCCCGGCGGCAGACTCCAGCGACTGCTCCATCGAGGCCCACGCCTTCGCCGAGGCCATCGACCAGTTCGCCGCGCTGGGCGCCAGCGTGATCGGCGTCTCGGCCGACGACATAGGTACCCTGTCGAAGTTCTCGGTCAAGTCCTGCCAGAGCCGCTTCCCGGTCGCCTCGGACGAGAGCAAGGCCGTGATCCAGGGCTTCGACGCCCTGATGCAGACCCGACCGGACTTCGCCAACCGCCTGTCGTACGTGATCGCGCCTGACGGCAAGGTCGCCTACTACTACCAGAACCTGAACCCGGACAAGCACGTGGAGCGCATGCTGAATGCGGTGAAGGCGCTGCCGAAGACGACCGCCGCCAGCAAGTAATGGGCCTCGAGGCCAGGGTCGGGGCGGCGCAGCGGCCACGGGTTTCGCAGGCTTCGCGCAAAATCCCGCCCCATGCAGCTCAACTACATCGCCAACGCGGACGTCCCGTCCTCCTCCGGCCGCGCCCTGCCGGTCATCGACCCCTCCGACGGCCAGCCCTTCGACGAAATCCAGCGCAGCAATGCCGCCGACATCGACTCCGCCGTCCGTGCCGCGCGCGACTGCTTCGATGGCGTCTGGCACAAGGTCAGCGCAGCCGACCGCGGCCGCCTGCTCTTCAAGCTCTCTCAGAAGATCGCCGAGCACGTCGACGAGCTCGCGCTGATCGAGCAGCGCGACTGCGGCAAGCCCGTCAAGCAGGCGCGCGCCGACGCGGTGGCGCTGGTGCGCTACTTCGAGTTCTATGCCGGCGCCTGCGACAAGCTGCACGGCGAGACCATCCCCTACCAGGACGGCTACAGCGTCTTCACCTGGCGCGAGCCGCACGGCGTGACCGGCCACATCATTCCCTGGAACTACCCGATGCAGATCTTCGGGCGCAGCGTTGGCGGCGCCCTGGCGGCGGGCAACGTGTGCGTGGTCAAGCCGGCGGAAGACGCCTGCCTGTCGCTGATCCGCGTGGCGCAACTGGCAGCCGAGGTCGGCTTTCCGGCCGGCGCGCTGAACATCGTGACGGGCTACGGCCACGAGGTGGGCGACGCGCTCGCACGCCACCCGGGCATCGACCACATCAGCTTCACCGGCAGCCCGAAGATCGGCACGCTCATCCAGCAGGTGGCGGCCGAACGGCATTGCCCGGTCACGCTGGAGCTTGGCGGCAAGAGCCCGCAGATCATCTTCGCGGACGCCGACCTGGACGCGGCCATTCCGGTGGTCATCAACGCCATCGTGCAGAACGCCGGCCAGACCTGCTCGGCGGGCTCGCGGGTGCTGATCCAGCGCGACATCTACGAGCCGCTGCTGGAACGCCTGGGCCACGCCTTCGAGGCGCTGCGCGTCGGCCCGGCAGCCATGGACCTCGACGTGGGGCCGCTGATCCGCCAGACGCAGCAGCAGCGCGTGTGGGACTTCCTGAGCGACGCGCAGCACGCCGGCATCCCGATGGTGGCGCAGGGCATCGTGGTCGAGGAAGCGCCCGAGACCGGCTTCTACCAGGCCCCCACCCTGCTGCGCGATGTGCCGGTGGACCACCGCCTCGCGCAGGAAGAAGTCTTCGGCCCGGTGCTGGCCGCGATGCAGTTCGCCGACGAAGACGAAGCCGTCGCGCTCGCCAACGCCACCCACTTCGGCCTGGTTGCCGGCGTGTGGACGGCCGACGGCGCGCGCCAGTTCCGCATGGCCAAGCGCGTGAAGAGCGGGCAGGTGTTCATCAACAACTACGGTGCCGGCGGCGGCGTGGAGCTGCCTTTCGGCGGTGTGAAGTCGTCGGGCTACGGCCGCGAGAAGGGCTTCGAGGCGCTGTACGGCTTCACGACGCTGAAGACCGTCGCCGTCAAGCACGGCTGAACGCCTTGGCGCGCCGCGCGGGCAGGCGCGTCAGCCCAGGGCGGTGTCGAGCAGCATCATCAGCACGAAGCCGATCATCAGCCCGCTGGTGGCGAAGGCTTCGTGCCCCTTTCGATGCGACTCGGGAATGATCTCGTGGCTGATCACGAAGAGCATCGCGCCTGCCGCGAAGCCCAGCCCCCAGGGCAGCAGCATCGCCGAGTGCCCGACCACGGCCGCGCCCAGCACGGCGCCCAGGGGCTCGACCAGCCCCGACAACATGCCAATCAGCACTGCGAAGCCACGGCCGTAGCCTGCGGCCAGCAGTGCCACCGCGACCACCAGCCCCTCGGGCACGTCCTGGATCGCGATGCCGGTGGCCAGCGCATCGGCGCGCAATCCGTTGTTGGCCGCGTAGCCCACGCCGATGGCAAGGCCCTCGGGCACGTTGTGCAGCGCGATCGCGAAGACGAAGAGCCAGGTGCGGCGCAGCTGCCTGGCGGCATTGCCTTCGCGGCCCTTGATGAAATGCTCGTGCGGCAGCACGCGGTCCATCAGCATCAGCGCCATGCCGCCGAGCAGGATGGCGGAGCCGATCACCCCGCCCGCTGCCCAGCTGCCGCCGCCGAAGGTGCCCGCGTTCTTCGCGGCCTCCAGGCCCGGGATGATCAGCGAGAAGGCGCTGGCCGCCAGCATCACGCCGGCGCCGAAGCCGAAGAGCGTGTCCTGCAGGCGCTCCGGCAGCTTCTGCGAGAACAGCACCGGCAGCGTTCCGAGCGCCGTCGCCAGCGCAGCGACCGAGCCGCCGAGCAAGGCATTCCACGCCAGCGGATCGGATCGCACGAACTGCCAGAACTGCACGATCCCCACCACCACGCCGGCCGCGACGATGGCGAAGCCGATCCGTTCGCGCAACGGCCTGGCGGGTCTCGGCTGCCCGCCTTGCACCACGGCGCCCTGTCGCGGCTCGTTCATGGGCTTCTCCTCAGCCGCCGATGGCGGCAGCGTGGCGCCGGGCCACCTCGGCCCAGTTCACGACGTTGTAGAAGGCCGCGATGTACTCGGGGCGGCGGTTCTGGTACTTGAGGTAGTAGGCGTGCTCCCACACGTCGAGCCCGAGGATCGGCGTGTTGCCAGAGCCGATGCCGCGCATCAGCGGGCTGTCCTGGTTGCCGCTGCTTTCCACCGCAAGCTTGCCGCCGGGGCCCACGGAGAGCCACGCCCAGCCGCTGCCGAAGCGCGTGAGGGCGGCCTTGGTGAATGCATCCTTGAAGGCGTCGAAGCCGCCCAGGTCGGCATCGATGGCCTTGGCGAGCGCTCCGGTGGGCAATCCGCCGCCGCCTTGGCCGACCGGTGCCATGACGGTCCAGAACAGAGTGTGGTTGGCGTGCCCGCCGCCGTTGTTGCGCACCGGCGCGCGCAGCGGCTCGGGCAGTTGCTCGACCCCGGCGATCAGTTCGTCGAGCGGTGTCTGCTCGTGCGGCGTGTCTTTCAGCGCCGCATTGAGGTTGTTGACGTAGGTCTGGTGGTGCTTGCCATGGTGGATTTCCATCGTCAGCGCGTCGAGGTGGGGCTCGAGCGCATCGAAGGCATAGGGCAAGGCTGGCAGGGTGTACGGCACGGTCGGGGCGCTCCTTTGGTTGGAAGAGCCCTTTGCGTTGACGACGTGTGCGTACTCAGGCGTCCAAATGATAGAAATTCTCATTGTCTACGTCAAGATATCGAGCGCTGAATAACGCAGACCGGCCAAGCCGGAAGCTTCCGGCAACGATCGATACACTGTCCCGCGGCATGTTTACGGGAGATCACCAAAGATGAAGCTCGCTCGATCCGTTCTTCTTCCCCTCGCGCTGCTCCTGGGTACCGGAGTCGCGGCAGCCCAGGCCAGCGGCAATCCGCCTGCAGGCGACTACATCTACGAAGGCGGCAGCGGCTCGCTGCACATCAAGCCCGGCGGCCGCTTCGACATCACCACCATCGGCACCAACGCCCACACCTGTGCGCTCGACGGCACCATCGTGCGCGGCAAGGCCAAGCTGGACGACACGGGTTGCGTGGTGAGCTTCTCGGCCGAAGCCGACAAGCTGCAGGTCACGACCAACGGCTCCGATCAGTGCCGCGGCTACTGCGGCATGCGCGCCGCCTTCGAGGGCACCTACATCCGCCCGATTCCCTCCTGCGCCGACAAGGCCGTGGCCGGCTCGCGCAAGACCTTCAAGCGCCAGTACGACGCCAAGGACTACGCTGCCGCCCAGACCACCCTCGCGCCGGTGCTCTCGGACTGCGAGAGGACGCTCGACTGGATCACCAAGGCCTGGCTGCGCAACGACCTCGCCCTCACGCAATACAAGCTGAACGACCGCGCAGCCTGCCTCAAGACGCTGCAGCCGCTGGCCGAGGACGCGGCCCGCACCGACGACGGCATCAAGGAAAACTATCCGCCGGCCGATGCCGACATCTATCTGCCCGTGGTCCGGGCCACGCGCACGAACCTGAAGCTCTGCCGCGGATAGCGCCGGCCAGCGGGCGGTTCGGCACGGGCGGCGCCACGGCTGCCCTGCACGGTTTTCGTTTTTTCATCCACCACAACGAGACGGAGACGACACCATGAGATTCCTGAAGCGCAAGCTGCGCGCCGCAACGCTCGGCCTGGCACTGGCCCTGCCCCTGCTCGCGGCGGCGCAGCAATTGCCCGCGGCCACGCCCGAGGAGGTCGGGCTGTCGAGCCAGCGCCTGCAGATGCTCGGCGACGTGCTGAAGGCCGACGTGGCGGCCGGGAAGATCCCCGGCGCGGTGCTGCTGGTGGCCCGCCAGGGCAAGGTGGCGTGGTTCGAGCCGGTCGGCAAGCTCGACAGCGCCGCCGGCACGCCGATGCCGCGCGACGGCATCTTCCGCATCTACTCGATGAGCAAGCCCATCACCACGGTGGCCGCGATGATGCTGGTGGAAGACGGCCGGCTGAAGCTCGACGACCCGGTCTCGGCCTACCTGCCCGAATTCGCGAACATGACCGTGGGCGTCGAGAAGCCCGGCGCCGACGGCAAGCCGGTGCTCGAGACCGTACCCGCGCGCCGCCCGATCACCGTGCACGACCTGATGCGCCACACCTCGGGCCTGACCTACGGCTTTTTCGGCCCGGGCCTCGTGAAGCAGGCCTACAACGCCGCCAACCTGGGCGCGGGCGACCCCACGCTGGCCGAGTTCTCCCAGCGCCTGGCGAAGCTGCCGCTGGCCTACCAGCCCGGCACGACCTGGGACTACAGCCAGTCGACCGACATCCTCGGGCGGGTGATCGAGGTGGTCTCGGGCCAGTCGCTCTACCAGTTCGAGAAGGCCCGGCTCTTCGACCCGCTGGGCATGAAGGACACAACCTACTACGTGCCCGAGCCCGCACGCCAGGCGCGCATCGCCGAGCCGCTGCCCAGCGACCGCAGCTTCGGCGTCGGCGCCGACTTCAACAACCCGCGCATCGTGCGCAGGTACGAGTCCGGCGGCGGCGGGCTGGTGTCGACCGCGAACGACTACGCGCGCTTCCTGCAGATGCTGATCAATGGCGGCTCGCTCGATGGCAGGCGCTATCTCGGCCCGCGCACCATCGCGCTGATGACCGCCGACCACTCCAACGCGGGCGCCGGCATCGTGCCCGGCCCGCTGTACCTGCCGGGCCCTGGCTACGGCTTCGGCCTGGGCTTCGCGGTGCGCCGCAACGACGGCGAGGCGCCCTACCCCTCGGCGGGCGGCGAATACAACTGGGGCGGCGCGGGCGGCACCTACATGTGGGTCGACCCCAAGAACGAGATGTTCGTGGTGCTGATGCTGCAGTCGCCGAAATACAGGACACATTACAGAACATTGACCCGGGACATGATTTATGCGGCCGTGATCAAGTAGCCTGTGTTCCACAGGCCCTTGGGGCCTGGCGCAAAATCGGGCCACGCCCCCAGAAGCCATGAAAAGCAGCAGCGACAGCACCGTCATCCCGATCTCCAGCATCGGCCGAGCACGCCCCGCGGTGGCCGTGCCGGAGGTCGCCGTGCCTGCCACCGGCATGCTGCTCGACCGGCTGGGCCGGCCCCTGACCGACCTGCGCATCAGCGTGACCGACCGCTGCAACTTCCGCTGCAGCTACTGCATGCCCAAGGACGTGTTCGACAAGGACTACAAGTACCTGCCGCACAGCGCCCTGCTGAGCTTCGAGGAGATCACCCGGCTGGCCCGCCTCTTTGCCGCGCACGGCACGCGCAAGATCCGGCTGACCGGCGGCGAGCCGCTGCTGCGGAAGAACATCGAAGGCCTGGTCGAGCAGCTCGCCCAGATCCGTACGCCCGCGGGAGAGCCGCTGGCACTCACGCTCACCACCAACGGCTCGCTGCTCGCGCGCAAGGCCGCCGGCCTGCATGCCGCCGGCCTGCAGCGCGTGACGGTGAGCCTGGACAGCCTCGACGACGCCGTGTTCCGCCAGATGAACGACGTCGACTTCCCGGTGGCCGACGTGCTCGCGGGCATCGACGCGGCGCTGGCCGCGGGCCTCGGGCCCGTCAAGGTCAACATGGTGGTCAAGCGCGGCACCAACGAGCAGGAAATCCTGCCGATGGCGCGCTACTTCCGCAAGCACCACGGCGGCAAGGTGGTGCTGCGCTTCATCGAGTACATGGACGTGGGCGCCACCAACGGCTGGCGCATGGACGAGGTGCTGCCCTCGGCCGACGTCGTCACGCGCATCCATTCCGAATTCCCGCTGGTGCCGCTCGGAGCCGCGACGCCCGGCGAGACCGCCCGGCGCTGGGCCTATGCCGATGGCGGCGGCGAGATCGGCGTCATCAGCAGCGTCACGCAGGCCTTCTGCCACGACTGCAGCCGCGCCCGGCTGTCCACCGAAGGCAAGCTGTACCTGTGCCTGTTCGCAAGCGCCGGCCACGACCTGCGCCCGCTGCTGCGCGGCGACGCCAGCGACGAAGACATCGCCTCGGCCATCGGCCACATCTGGCAGGGGCGCGCCGACCGCTACTCCGAGCTGCGCGCATTGCGCGGCCCCGATGGCGACAGCGGCAACGGCGACGCCGGCTCCAAGGGCCCGCGCCGCGTCGAGATGAGCTACATCGGCGGATGAGGCGTGCGCCTGCCATGCCCGCGCACGCCAGCATCGCGTCCGCCGACATCACGGGGCTGCTGCTGGCCGGCGGCCGCGGCTCGCGCATGGGCGGCGTCGACAAGGGGCTGCAGCCTTTCAATGGAGAACCGCTGGCGCTGCACGCGATGCGGCGGCTGGCGCCGCAGGTAGGCCCGTTCCTGGTCAATGCCAACCGCAACCTCACCGAATACGAAGCCCTGGGCGCGCCGGTCTGGCCCGACAGCCTCGCCGACCACGCTGGCCCGCTGGCGGGCTTCCTGACCGGGCTTGAGCACTGCGCAACGCCCTGGCTGCTGACCGTGCCCTGCGACACGCCCCTCTTCCCTCTGGACCTCGCCGCCCGCCTCGCCGAAGCGGCAGTCGCCGACGATGCAGACATCGCCATGGCCACCGCGCCCGAGCCCGCCGAGGACGGCGGCCCGCCGGTGCTGCGCCCCCAGCCCGTCTTCTGCCTGCTGCGCGCCACCCTGCGCGACAGCCTGCTTCGCTACACCGCCGCCGGCGGCCGCAAGGTCCACGCCTGGATCGCGCAGCATCGCGCCGTGCAAGTGCCCTTCGACCGCCCCGGCGACGCGCCCGACGCGTTCTTCAACGCCAACACCCTCGCCGAACTGCACGCCCTCGAAAACCGATGAGATGAGCCGCATCGCAGAACTCGCTTCCGCCCTCACGGGCCAAGACGGCGCCGACCTGAGCGTCGAAGCCGTCCACGCCTTCCTTTCCCAGCTGGCGGCCACGGCCGTCGTCACCGGGCGCGAGAACGTCCCGCTGGCCGAAGCGCTCGGCCGCGTGCTGGCCGAGGACATCGTCTCGCCCATCAGCGTGCCGCCGCACGACAACTCCGCCATGGACGGCTATGCCTTCGACGGCGCCGTGCTGCCCGTTGACGCGCCCAGCGACGCCTCGGTCACGCTGCGCGTGGTGGGCACGGCGCTGGCGGGTTCGGCATGGCGAGGCGTGCTCGGGCCGGGCGATGCGGTGCGCATCATGACCGGCGCGATGATGCCGGCGGGCCTGGACACCGTGATCCCGCAGGAGTTCTGCAAGGTCGACGGCGAGCTCGTCTGCTTCCCCGCCAGGGTGCTGCGCCGCGGCGACAACCGCCGCTTCGCCGGAGAAGACCTCATGAAGGGCCAGCCCGCGCTGCACAAGGGCGAACGCCTTTCGCCCGCCGCGCTCGGCATGGTCGCGAGCCTGGGACTGCCCGGCGTGCCAGCGCTGCGGCGCCTGCGGGTGGCCTGCTTCTCCACCGGCGACGAGATCCTGAGCCTGGGCGACGCGCCGCGCGAAGGCGCCGTGTACGACAGCAACCGCTACACGGTGATCGGGCTGCTCACGCGGCTGGGCTGCGAGGTGCTCGACCTCGGCCTCGTACGCGACGATCCGGAGACGCTCGCCGCCACGCTGCGGCGCGCGGCGCGCGAGGCCGACGCCATCGTCACCAGCGGCGGCGTGAGCGCGGGTGCGGCGGACCACACGCGCGCGGTGATGCAGGAGCTGGGCGACATGGCCTTCTGGCGCGTCGCGATGCGGCCGGGCCGGCCGCTGGCGGTGGGGCTGATTCCCGCGGAGGAAAGCGCATCGAAGCCGCCGGCCGTGCTGTTCGGCCTGCCGGGCAATCCGGTGGCGGTGATGGTGACTTTTCTCGCCTTCGTCCGGCCTGCGCTGCTTCGCATGATGGGCTGCCACGAGGCGGCGGCCGCACCGCCGCCTCTGCTGCGCGCACGCAGCACGGGTCCGATCCGCAAAAAGCCGGGCCGAACCGAATATCAACGCGGTTTCGTGAAGACCGTGCCCGGCGCGCTGCCCGAGGTGTGCGTTGCTTCCAACCAGGGCTCGGGCGTGCTCAGCTCGATGGTGGAAGCGAACGGCCTGGTGGTGCTGCGCCATGACCAGGGCAGCGTCGCGGCGGGAGAGGAAGTCGACGTGATGATGTTCGACGGGAGTATTTAGCTCTCCCCCCAGGCTTCGCGCACTTCGTATCGCTTCGCCAACCCCCTCGCCGGGGGCGACACCTGAGGACCGGGCGAGCCGGTTCGTCGGTGTCCCTTGAAAGGTGCCTGCACCGCACAAGCCCCCTCGGGGTTGCTCAGATTCGGCCCAGCGCCTTTTCCACGCCCTTGTTGGCCAGCATGTCGGCGCGTTCGTTGCCCGGATCGCCGGAGTGGCCCTTGACCCAGCGCCATTCGATCTCGTGGCCGCCTTCGGTCACGAGCTTGTCGAGCCGCTTCCAGAGTTCGGCGTTCTTAACGGGCTCCTTGCTCGCGGTGACCCAGCCCTTGGCCTTCCAGCCGCGGATCCATTCGGTGATGCCCTTGCGCACGTACTGGCTGTCGAGGTAAAGCAGCACCTTGCAGGGCCGCTTGAGCGCGGACAGGCCCTCGATGACGGCGGTGAGCTCCATGCGGTTGTTGGTGGTGTTGAGTTCGCCGCCGAACAGGTCCTTCTCGCTGGCGCCCGACTTGAGCCACGCGCCCCAGCCGCCCGGGCCGGGGTTGCCCTTGCATGCGCCATCGGTGTAGATCACGACTTCGTTCAAGCTGACGTTTCCTTCTTCTTCATTCGATTCCGATCGGTCTTCATGTCTTTCAATTCTTGCCGTTTCCGTCGCGATGCACCTTGCCGGCGATGGGCACGGGCGCCGTCGCGCGGGCGCCGGCGCGGCGCCACTCGGCGCTCAGCAGGCGCATGCCGCGCACTCGCTTCACCGCCACCAGGAAATAGGCCGCGCCGAAGATGGGCCACCAGCGCTCGCCGACAGTGTCCATCCAGCGCATCCGCTCCAGCCAGGCCTCGCTGCGCACCGCCGGCCGGTAGATGCCGAAACGGCCCGATTCCACCTCGAAGCTCAGCAGGCGCAGCCAGTCTCGCATGCGCCAGTAGCCGATGAACTCCCCGCCCTCGGGCAGGTAGAGATCGCCGATGCCCAGCCGCCGATAGATGTGCGCGCGGCGCTGCCGCATGCCCCAGAGGCTGGTCGGATTGAGCCCGCAGATCACCACGCGCCCTTCGGGCACCAGCACCCGCTCGACCTCGCGCAGCGTGGCGTGCGGGTCGGGGCTCAGCTCGAGCGCGTGCGGCAGCACCACCAGGTCGAGGCTGTTGGCCGCGAAAGGCAGGGCAGCGAAGTCGGTGAGCAGCGTGGCCCTGCCGCCGCGGGCCGGGTCGTCCAGCGCCAGCCAGCGGTGCGGCATGCGGTTGGTGCGCAGGCCATCGACCTCGGCGGCCCCCAGCTGGAGTGCGTGATAGCCGAAGATGTCGGCCACCGCCTGGTCGAACTGGGCCTGCTCCCAAGCCAGCAGGTAGCGCCCCGGGGGGGTCGCGAACCAATCCTGCAAACCTATAATTTGACCGCTCATGACCCTTGTTCCGCTGCCCGCTTTCGCTGACAACTACATCTGGATGCTGCACGACGGGCTCCACGCCATCGTGGTGGATCCGGGCGATGCCCAGCCGGTGTTCGACGCGCTGGCGCGCGACAAGCTTCAGCTGGCCGCGATTCTAGTCACGCACCACCACCCCGATCACACCGGCGGCGTGGCCGCGCTGCATGCCGCCACCGGCGCGCAGGTATGGGGCCCCGCGCGCGAGCGCATCCCCGAGCCCTTCACGCCGCTGGCGCAGGGCGACATCGCCGAGGCGCTCGGACTGCGCTTCGAGGTCATCGACGTGCCGGGCCATACGGCCGGGCACATCGCCTACTTCCTTCCGGCCGCGCAAACCTCGCGCGAAGACGCGCCGCTGCTCTTCTGCGGCGACACGCTCTTCTCCGGCGGATGCGGACGCCTCTTCGAAGGCACGCCCGCGCAGATGCTGGCCTCGCTCGACGCGCTCGCCGCATTGCCCGGCGACACCCGCGTATGCTGCGCCCACGAATACACACTTTCTAACCTGCGTTTCGCTCAAGCCGTGGAACCGGCCAACGCCGAGCTGACTCAGTACAACGCGCGCTGCGAGAACCTGCGCGCCAAGGGGCAGCCCACGCTGCCGTCCCAACTGGCGATCGAACGCCAGGTCAACCCCTTCCTTCGCAGCCGCGAAGCCTCTGTCCTTAGAGCTGTGCGTGCCCATGCCGAGCTGGCTGCCGATGCAGCCGAGGCCGACGTGTTCGCCGCACTGCGCCAATGGAAAAACGACTTCCGATGAAACTGATCGCTGCCACCTGCCTTGCAGGTTCACTGGTGCTCGCGGGCTGCGCGGGCACGAACAACAGCTCCAGCACCTCCTCTTCCTCACCCTCCTCGTCGTCATCGGCCGGCGGCACCGGCTCCAAGGTGGCCGGCAGCGCCACCCCCGTCTATCCGCGCGACGCCCTCACTCCCCTTGCAAGCGGCCAGGCCCATTCGCAGAGCGTCGTCACGCTCGCGCCGCCGGCCGACATGTGGGACCGCATCCGCCGCGGCTTCAAGATGCCGGACCTCGACAACGACCTCGTGCGCGACCGCGAGCAGTGGTACGCGAGCAGGCCCGACTACATCCAGCGCATGACCGAGCGCTCGAACAAGTACATCTTCCACATCGTCGAAGAGCTCGAGCGGCGCAACATGCCCACTGAGCTGGCGCTGCTTCCGTACATCGAGAGCGCGTTCAACCCGCAGGCCATCTCCAGTGCCCGCGCGGCGGGCATGTGGCAGTTCATGCCGGCCACCGGCAACGACTTCGACCTGAAGCAGAACATCTTCCGCGACGACCGCCGCGACGTGGTGGCTTCCACCCGCGCAGCGCTCGACTACCTGCAGAAGCTCTACGGCATGTTCGGCGACTGGCAGCTCGCGCTGGCCGCCTACAACTGGGGCGAAGGCAGCGTGAGCCGCGCCATCGCCAAGAACCAGCGCCTGGGCCTGCCCACCACCTACAGCGACCTCACCATGCCCGCCGAAACGCGCATGTACGTGCCCAAGCTGCAGGCGGTGAAGAACATCGTGGCGAATCCGCAGGCATTCAACGCCGAGCTGCCGCTGATCCCCAACCACCCCTATTTCCAGACCGTCACGCTCACGCGCGACCTCGACGTGGAGCTCGCCGCCAAGCTGGCCGACGTTCGCATCGAGGACTTCCGCGCGCTGAACCCCGCCGCGCACAAGCCGGTGCTGATCGCCGCCGGCACGCCGCAGATCCTGCTGCCGTGGGACAACGCGGCCGTGTTCCAGCGCAACTTCGACGCCTACTCGCAGGGACAGTACGCGAGCTGGACCGCGTGGGTCGTGCCCAACACCATGACGGTGGCCGACGCCGCCCAGCGCTCGGGCATGAGCGAGAACGACCTGCGCTCCATCAACAACATCCCGCCGCGCATGCTCATCAAGGCCGGCTCGACGTTGATCGTGCCGCGCGGCTCCCGCGTGAAGGAAGACGTGGCGGCCGTGGTGGCCGACAGCGGCCACCTGAGCTTCCAGCCCGAGATCGTCACGCGCCGCACGACCGTGAAGGCCGGCCGCGCCGACAACGTCGCGAGCATCGCGCGCCGCTACAACCTCAAGCCTTCGGCCGTGGCCGAGTGGAACGACGTGAAGCCGAACCACGCGTTCAAGCGCGGCTACAGCGTGGTGGTCTACCTGCCGGTGCGCGCAACCCCGGCTGCCCGCGCGGGCACCGGCATCCGGGCCGTTTCGCATGCCGCGGCGCCGGTTCCCAATCGCCGTGGCGGCGCGCCTTCGAAGGCTGCCGCTCCGCGCGGCGCCGGCAGTGTCGTGAAGGTGCCTGCCAGCAGCAAGCAGCAGGTCGTGCGCGAGAAGCGCGGCGGCACGCCGTCCAAGAAGAAGCGCTGAAAGCCGCGAACCGAAGGCTCAGTGAGCCTTCGGCGCCTGCTGCGCCCTTCTGCGCACCACGGCCTCCATCGCGGCAACGCCGATCATGATGACGGTGGTGAGCGTACCCACCACCAGCACCGTCATGTGCGAGGCGAACACCGCGAGCAGCGCCAGGAAGCCCAGTCCGAAGAGATGCGACTGCGGCAGAAAGCCGCGCACCACGCGCTTGAAGAGCGCGTTGCCGAAGAGATAGATCGCGGGGCCGCCGATGAGCGCGCCCAGGTACTTGAGCTCCGCATGGTGCGAGCCCTCGCCGATCGTCAGCTCGTCGGCCACGGCGCAGACGATGATGCCGGCCACCAGGATCACGTGCGTGTAGTGGAACTTCGCGCCGATGGCGCCCGGGTCCTTCGCATGCTCGATGACGTGCGTGGCTTCCCTGGCGCTGGTGTCGAAGTACATCCACCACATCGCCAGGCTGCCCGCGAAGCCCACGAGCAGCGCGAACAGGTCGATGCCGTGCCACTCGACGTGGTGCCCGAAGGCGATGCCGGTGGCCAGCACCGACTCCCCGAGCGCGACGATCACGAAGAGCTGGCAGCGCTCGGCCAGGTGGCCGCCGTCGATGGTCCAGTCGCTGGTCAGCGAGCGGCCCAGGCCCGGGAAGCGCAGGCCGATCATCGGCGCGATGTATTCGCACAGCACGCCGCCGAACCACAGCGCGAGGCGCGCCTGCCCTTCGGCCAGGCCGCCGGCGATCCAGAACACGCCGGCCACGCAGTTCCACGCCAGCAGGCGGCGGAAATTGGGCGTGAGCGGATCGTTCGGACCGATGGCGACCAGCATGCAGAAGGTGCGCCCCGCCTGGATGCCGACGAAGCACAGCGCGAACACCAGTCCGCGCTCGGCGAAGGCGCCGGGCAGGGCCGAGGCCATCACCATGGCCAGCAGCATGATCGCGAACAGCACCCCGCGGATGCGCAGCGTGCCGGGGTTGAACCAGTTGGTCGTCCAGGCGGTGTACTGCCAGCCCAGCCACACGGCGAACCAAATGACCATCGTCTGCAGCGCCCCCAGGAGCGTGAGGTGGTCCAGCAGGTAGTGGGAAAGCTGCGTGACGGAGAACGCGTAGACCAGGTCGAAGAACAGCTCTTCGTTGGAGACCCTTGCCGCCTCGCTGCGCGAGCGCAGGGTCGTGGCCCGCTTGTGGTTGTCGTCGTGGCTCATTGTTCGTTCACTCCCATGAATCGTTGCGACGCCCTGCGGCGTCGCGCGCGATCATCGCACGGAGGCGAACTGGCGCCCTCCTAGAGCTTCTCGGTCTCGCCGGTCTTCGGCTGCCACTTCATCAGCCGTCTTTCGATGACCCCGACGATCCCGTCCAGCGCCAGTGCGAAGGCCGTGAGCACCACGATGCCGGCGAACACGGTGTTGACGTCGAAGGTGCCCTCGGCCTGCAGGATCAGGTAGCCCACGCCGCGCGCCGAGCCCAGGTACTCGCCCACCACCGCGCCCACGAAGGCCAGCCCCACCGAGGTGTGCAGGCTGGAGAACACCCAGCTGGTCGCGCTCGGCAGGTATACGGTGCGCAGCAGCTGCCGCTGGTTGGCGCCCAGCATCTTCGCGTTGGCCAGCACCACCGGGCTCACCTCGCGCACGCCCTGGTAGACGTTGAAGAACACGATGAAGAACACCAGCGTGACCGCCAGCGCCACCTTGCTCCAGATGCCGAGGCCGAACCACAGCGCGAAGATGGGCGCGAGGATCACGCGCGGCATCGAGTTGGCCGCCTTGATGTACGGATCGAGGATCAGGCTCGCCGTGGGCGCGAGCGCCAGCCACAGTCCGCAGGCCAGCCCGAGCACCGTGCCGATGCCGAAGGCCAGCACCGTCTCGAGCAGCGTGGTGCCAAGGTGCTGGTAGATGTCGGCGTTGCCCTTCAGGCCTTCCGGAAAGAGCGCGTTGGCCGGCACCTCGAAGGGCAGGAACCAGCTCCAGATGCGCCCCGCCACCTGGATGGGCTCCCCGAGGAAGAAGGCGATCTGCTGGTTGCGCGAGGCCACATGCCACGCCACGAGGATCAGCGCCAGCAGCGCCAGCTGCCAGAAGCGCGCATTGCGCTCGTTCAAGCCCGGCCGTGCCATCACGCGGCCTTCCTGAGTTGCTGCGCGTAGCCCTTGAGCACCTCGTCGCGCAGCACCTCCCAGATCTGGGTGTGAAGCTCGACGAAGCGCGGCTGCGTGCGCACCTCGGCCACGTCGCGCGGGCGCGGCAGGTCGATGGCGAACTCGCCGATGGGGTGCGTGGCAGGCCCGGCCGACAGCACCACCACGCGGTCGCTCATCGCAATGGCCTCGTCGAGGTCGTGCGTGATGAAGAGCACCGCTTTTTTCTTCGCACTCCAGAGCTCTAGCACCTCGTTCTCCATGAGCTGCCGCGTCTGGATGTCGAGCGCACTGAAGGGCTCGTCCATGAGGATGATGTCGGGGTCGAGTACCAGCGTCTGTGCCAGCGCCACGCGCTTGCGCATGCCGCCGGAAAGCTGGTGCGGGTAACGGTCGCCGAAGCCCGAGAGCCCCACGCGCGAGAGCCACGCCTCGGCCTGGTCGCGCGCCTGCGCCTCGGGCACGCCGCGGTACTGAAGGCCGACCATCACGTTGTCGATGGCGCTGCGCCAGGGCATCAGCGCCTCCGACTGGAACATGTAGCCCGCGCGCGAGTTGACGCCCGAAAGCGTCTGGCCGAAGACCTTCACCGTTCCCGAGGAAGGCTGCAGCAGGCCCGCGCCCACGTTCAGCAGCGTCGACTTGCCGCAGCCGGTGGGTCCGACCACCGAGACGAACTCGCCCGCCTTCACCCGCAGCGTGGTGTCGGCCACCGCCGTGTAGCGCTGGCCGGGGTCGTCCTTCGAGAGAAAGGTGCAGCTGATGGAAAGGAGTTCGAGTGCGTGTTCGGACATGGCAGAAAAAACCCGGCCTGAGCCGGGTCGCGGGACATGCGTAGTCAGGCTTTGAACCTGTCCTTGGCGCGCCTTGCAAAATCGTTGGTGTAGGTCCTGGCGAGGTCGATCTTTTCGGCCTTCACCGTGGTGTCGAAGCTCGCGATGGCGCTCAGCGCGGTCTTGGGGCCGTCGGCGGGCACGAGGCCGTCGGTGGCGATCGACTCGCGCACCTTGTCGAACGAGGCGAGGTACAGCGCGCGGTCGCCCAGCAGGTAGGTCTCGGGCACCGTCTTGATGATGTCGCCCGGTCCGGCCGTCTGCAGCCACTTGAGTCCGTGCACGATGGCGTTCGCCAGCGCCTGGCATGTGTTGGGATTCTTCTGGACGAAGTCTGACGACGCATAGAGGCAGGCCGCCGGCATCGTGCCGCCGAACACCTGCTGCGTGCCCTTGAGCGTGCGCGTGTCGCTGATGATCTTCACGTCGCCCTTCTGCTCCAGCATCGTCATCACCGGGTCGGTGTTGCTGATGGCGTCGATCTGGCCCGATCGCAGCGCGGTGAGCGCGCCCGCGGCCACGCCCACGCCGATGTAGCTCACGTCGCTGGCCTTGAGCCCGCCGCGCGACAGCACGAGGTTGGCCACCATGTTGGTCGACGAGCCCGGAGCCGAGACGCCGATCTTCTTCCCCTTGAGATCCTGGATGCCGGTGTAGCCGGCCATGTTCTTCGTCGACACGCCCACCGCGATCTGCGGTGCGCGCCCCTGAAGCACGAAAGCCTGGAAGAACTGGTTCTTGGCCTGCAGGTTGATGGTGTGCTCGTAGGCGCCCGAGCACACGTCGGCCGAGCCGCCCACCACCGCCTGCAGCGCGCGCGCGCCGCCGGCGAAATCGGAGATCTCCACGTCGAGCCCTTCTGCCTTGAAGTAGCCGAGCTGTTCGGAGATGGTGAGCGGCAGGTAGTAGAACGCCGCCTTGCCGCCCACCGCGATGGAGACCTTGGTCTTCTCAAGCTTGGCCTGCTGCGCGAAGACACGCGGCAGCGCGATGGTCGCGGCAGCGATGGCGGAAGCAGTGATGAGAGTGCGGCGATGAAGCATGAAGACTTGCCTGGAACTTGCCCGGAACTGTTGCCTGGACTGTTGCTTGTGGGCTCTGTGATTCGTAAGGAACTGAATCGAGCTTAGGGGCCGCAACTGGCAACTGCATCGGGGTGATCCCGTGCGGGTTTCCACGTAAGCATGAAGGCCTCGCAGAGAAGCCTTCGGCAAGGCTTCAGCGAGCCAGAAAAAGTATCGCGATATTGACCAGGAACGCGAGTGCCCAGACGGCGCTGCGCGCGCTGCCGACGCCCCTGATGTAGAGCGCGATGTAGATCACGCGAAGCACCACGTAGGCCACCGCGAGCATGTCGAGGCGCGCCTGCGCGGCGCCGAGCTGGTGCGCGATGACCACCGCGCCGATGAAGAACGGCAGGCCCTCGAAGCTGTTGGCCTGCGCACTGTTGGCGCGTGCACGCCAGCCACTCTGCTTCGCGGCCCATTCACGCGGATGCGTGTTGTCGCGCGGACCGAAGCCGCCCGCCTTGGCGATCCATGCCGCGACGTACGGCAGCACGCAGGCGACGAGCACGCACCAGTAGGCGACGGTGAGCAGCGAGAGGGTCATCTGCCGATCTTCTACCTGCGATCCACCAGCGCATGCGCGATGGTGCCGAGATCGACGTACTCGAGCTCGCTGCCGGCCGGCACGCCGCGCGCGAGGCGCGTCACCCTGAGGCCGCGCTGCTTCAGCCCCTCGCCGATCACGTGCGCCGTGGCCTCGCCTTCGGCGGTGAAGTTGGTCGCGAGGATGACCTCGCTCACCGTGCCGTCGCGCGCGCGGTCGAAGAGCTTCTGCAGTCCGATGTCATTCGGGCCCACGCCGTCGAGGGGACTGAGCTTGCCCATCAGCACGAAGTAGTAGCCACGGAAGGCGCCGGTGCGCTCGAGCGCCGCCTGGTCGGCCGGCGTCTCGACGACGCAGAGCTTGGTCGGGTCGCGCCGCGTGTCGAGGCAGACACTGCAGATCGGCGCCTCGGTGAAGGTGTTGCAGCGCTCGCAATGCCGCACCTGCCCAGCCGCCTGCTGCAAGGCGCGCGCGAGAAGCTGCGCACCCTCGCGGTCGTGCTGGAGCAGATGGAACGCCATGCGCGAGGCCGACTTGACGCCGACGCCGGGCAGGCGGCGCAGCGCATCGACCAGGGCGTCGAGCGAACTGGCGTCTGCCATCTATGCCTGCAGCCTGTTCAGAACGGCAGCTTCATGCCTGGGGGAAGACCCGGCATGCCGGCCGTGAGCTTGCCCATCTTCTGCTCGCTGGTTTCCTCGGCCTTGCGCACGGCGGCGTTGAAGGCAGCGGCCACGAGGTCCTCGAGCATGTCCTTGTCGTCCGCCAGCAGGCTGGGGTCGATGGTGATGCGCTTGACGTCGTGCTTGCAGGTCATGACGACCTTGACGAGGCCGGCGCCGGATTCGCCTTCGACCTCGATGGTGGCCAGTTCTTCCTGGGCCTTCTTGAGGTTTTCCTGCATTGCCTGAGCCTGCTTCATGAGGCCGGCCAGTTGTCCTTTGTTGAACATCGTTGGTCCTGATCTGTCGGTTGGAAAGTGGGTGAAGGATACGGGAGACGCGAACTCAGGCCGGCTTGAGCGTGCCGGGGACGATCTTCGCGTCGAAATCGCGCATCAGCGCCTGCACCTCGGGGTCGCTCATGATGGCTTCCTCGGCCAGGCGCTGGCGCTCGTCGGCCGCCTGCCTGTTGCGGCGCGCGGGGCTGTCGACCACGCTGCCGACCTCGATGGCGAGCTTGACGCTGTGGCCCGCACCGTTGAGCGCCGCGGTGAGCTTCTCGCGGGCGGACGGCTGGTTGAGCGTCTCGCGCTCGATGCGCAGCAGCCACTGGTCGGTGTCGCGGCCCACCAGCTGCGACTGCAGCGCGAGCTCGCGCGCCAGCGCGGTGATGGCCTCCGCCGCGACCAGCTGCGTGACCGTGGCGTACCAGAAATCGCCGTCCTCGCTGGTCGGAATGGGGGTGAAGGTGCTGCGCGGCTCGTCGGCGCGCGGAGTGTCGCGGGCGCTAGGCGGCGGCTGCACGCGGATCGGCACGCCGACGACCTTGGCAGGCGCATCGCCATGGCTGTCGGCACGAGGATCGGCCTGCCGGGGTTCGTCCACCACAGCGAGGCGATGGCCTGCGGGAAACGGTGCCGACTGCGCCGGGGCCGGCGCGACGGCAGGCTCCGCCGGAGGCCTGGCAGCAACGGGTGCAGAAGCGACGGGCGCCGGAGCCGGCGCAGGCGGCGAAACGCGCGCCGCGGGAGCCTGCGGCGCTGCGGCCGCGGCTTCATTCAGAGTTTTTTTTTCCGGGGTGGCCGTCGAGGCGGCCGCGCTGGAAGGCTTGAATGCCAGCAGCCGCAGCAGCACCATGGTCAGCGCGGCGTACTCGTCCGGGGCCAGGCCCAGCTCCCCACGGCCGTGCAGGCACAGGCTGTAGAGCAGCTGGGTTTCGTCGGCCGGCATCAGCGCCGCGAGGCGCGCGGTGTCGGCCGCGTCGGGGTCGGTGGCGGCATCTGCCGCCGCTTCCGCGCGGGAGGGCACGGCCTGCAGTACCGCCATGGCCTGCAGCACGGCCGTCATTTCTTCCAGCGTGGAGGCAGCGGACATGCCGTCGACGCGCAGTGCCTCGGAAGTCTCGACCACCGTCTTGCCGTCGCCCTGCGCCAGCGCCTCGATCAGTCGGAACACGTGGCCCCGATCGACGCTGCCGAGCATCTGGCGCACGCCGGCTTCGACGAGCTCGCCGTTGCCGAAAGCGATCGCCTGGTCGGTGAGCGAGAGCGCATCGCGCATCGAACCGCGCGCCGCCCGCGCCAGCAGGCGCAGCGCCTGCGGTTCGGCAGGAACGTTCTCGGTCTGCAGGACGGCTGTGAGGTGCTCGAGCACCGTCTCCGGCGCCATCGGCCGCAGGTTGAACTGCAGGCAGCGCGACAGCACCGTCACCGGCACCTTCTGCGGGTCGGTCGTGGCCAGCACGAACTTCAGGTACTCGGGGGGCTCCTCGAGCGTCTTGAGCATCGCGTTGAACGCGGTGTTCGTGAGCATGTGCACTTCGTCGATCATGAAGACCTTGAAGCGCCCCTGCACCGGCTTGTAGACCGCCTGTTCAAGCAGCGACTGCACCTCGTCCACGCCGCGGTTGGAGGCCGCGTCGAGTTCGGTGTAGTCCACGAAGCGGCCCGCATCGATGTCGCGGCAGGCCTGGCAGACGCCGCACGGCGTGGCAGTGATGCCGCCCTGCCCGTCCGGCCCCTGGCAGTTGAGCGACTTCGCCAGGATCCGCGAAACCGTGGTCTTGCCGACACCCCGGGTGCCGGTGAAGAGATAGGCGTGATGCAGGCGCTGAGTCGTCAGCGCGTTCTCGAGCGCCTGAACCACATGCCCCTGGCCGACCATCTCACCGAAGGTTTTCGGACGGAACTTGCGGGCGAGCACGAGATAAGACATTGCGGGCATTCTAAAAGGCACGAGGGACCCCTCCCGATAGCTCGGCAGGGCCTTTTCGCAGGACATCGAGGATCCGGGCTGCGCCGGTCCTCCGGTGTCGCCCCAGCAGGGGAATTGCCGAAGCGACACGAAGTGCGCCCGGCCCGGGGGGTTACAATACGCGCTGACGGGCCTCCCTGCATGGTGAAGTGGCCAACCGGGTCAGGTGGGGAACCAAGCAGCCCTAACTGCGTAGTCAGTGCCAGGGGTAAGGCTCGTCAACTTCTTCAGCGGTTTCGTTTCATTCCATGCGAAATGAAACGGGGCCCGCAAAAACAAACTTCCAGCAAAGAATCCGGCGCTGAGGCCTTCAAAGGCTCAGCCGCTGGATGGCGCCTCGCGCAACCGCAGCGCCGCTGGCCATCGAAGCGGTCAGCAGGTAGCCGCCGGTCGGCGCTTCCCAGTCGAGCATCTCTCCCGCCACGAACACGCCTGGCAGCGCCTTCGACATGAGCTGCGCATCCAGCGCATCGAAGCGCACGCCGCCCGCGGTGCTGATGGCCTCGTCGATCGGCCGAGCTGCGACGAGCTTCAGCGGCACTGCCTTGATGGTTGAAGCAAGCTGCTGCGGGTCGTGCATCGCCTCGCGGCTCAGCGCCTCGTACAGCACGCCGGCCTTGATGCCTTCCAGGCCCAGCCTGCTCTTGAGATGGCTGCTGAGCGAACGCGCGCCGCGCGGATGCTTCACGGCCGCCAGCACCTGCTCGGCGCTGCGAACGGGCAGAAGGTCGAGCAGCAGCGTCGCGCTTCCCTTTTCGGCGATCTCGTCGCGCAGCAGGGCCGACGCCGCGTAGATCAGGCTGCCCTCGATGCCGGTCGCGGTCGCGACGAACTCACCCTTGCGCGCGAAGTGGCGTCCGTGGCTGTCGGTGAACGAGATCGCGACCGACTTGAAGGGCTGGCCGGCGAAGCGGCTGGAGAAATGCTCGCTCCAGCCCGCCCCATCGAAGCCGCAGTTGGCGGGCTGCAGCGGCGCGACATCCACCCCCTTCGCCTGCAGCCATGGAGCCCACGCGCCATCGGAACCCAACCGTGCCCAGCTCGCTCCGCCGAGTGCCAGCACGACGGCATCGGCGCTGGCCGTCACCTCGCCCGAGGGTGTCGCGAATCGCAGCGAAGCCGGATCGAGGGCCTCGTCGCCCACCCAGCGGTGCCGCATGTGGAACTGCACGCCCGCCGCGCGCAGCCGATGCAGCCAGGCGCGCAGCAGCGGCGCGGCCTTCATGTCGGTCGGAAACACGCGCCCCGAGGTGCCCACGAAGGTCTCGATGCCAAGGCCGGCCGCCCATTCGCGCACCTGCTGCGGCCCGAACCGCGCGAGCATCGGCTCCAGCTGCGCACGGCGCTCGCCGAAGCGGCTCATGAACGCATCGAGGGGCTCGGAGTGCGTGAGATTCAGCCCGCCGCGACCGGCGAGCAGGAACTTGCGGCCCACCGAGGGCATCGCGTCGTAGACGTGCACCTGCGCGCCCGAGGCGCTCAATACTTCAGCCGCCATCAGGCCGGCGGGTCCGCCGCCGATGACGGCGACGGTCGGGGAAAGATTCATTCGAGATTCACCAGTTCGCCCTGCCCGGTGAGAAACGCGACACGCACGCTGGCACCGGGATAGGCATGTTGCACTGCCGCGCGATAGCGCTGCATCTGTGCGATCAGCGCGGCGTCCCGTTCGGGGCGCGCCGCGGATTTGTAGTCGAGCACCCACCAGACGCCGCTGTCGCGCTCGCGCACCAGCCGGTCGATGCGCAGGGTCTCGCCCTCGTGCACCAGCGTGACTTCATTGCCATGCCAGTCGACCCTGCGATCGTCCCACACCCAGGCCCCCTCGCCCGCGCGGATGCGCTGGGCCAGTGCGGCGGCACCACGCGCCTGCTGTGCATCGAGCAGGAATTCGCGGGCGGCGGCACGAACGTGCGCCGCCGGCAGCGGCTCGCCCGGTACCGCCCATTCGAGCAGGCGGTGCATGGCCTGCCCGAAGGCGGCGGCGCGGGCGTCGACGGTGGTGGTCGTGGCACCCGAGGCCTTCTTCGCGGGCGGCTCTTCCGCGGGCTCGGGCGCCTCGGGCATGCGCTTCATCGAAAAGCTCGCCGCGACGGCTTCGGCCGGCAGCGCGACCAGCGGCTCGTCGGCCTCGGTCGGCTCGCACAGCGGCTGCAGGCGCGACCACCAGCTGCCTTCGTTGGCGCGCGCAGGCTTCACCGACGAGAGCACCAGCCGCTCGCGTGCCCGCGTGACGGCGACGTAGAGGCCATTGAGCTCCTCGCGATGGCGCGCGCGCTGTTCTTCCTCGAGCAGCGAAGCGGCGCAGGCCGGCGGCGTCTTCTCGCTCGCCAGAAAGATGAAGCGCGTCGGCGCGCTGTCGCTGCCCTTCCACTCGACCAGCACGCCCATGGTCTGGGCGCGCGGCGGCGGGGCATCGCAGTCGAGCATGAGCACGGTGTCGGCCTCCAGCCCCTTGGCGCCGTGCACGGTCAGCAGTTGCACGGCCTCGGGTGCGGTCACGGTCGGGGCCCGCACGCCGCCGGCGCGCAGCGCGCGCACCAGCGCATAGGGCGTGACGAAGCGCGCGCCGTCGATGTCCAGCGAGGCCGACAGCACGCCGCGCAGGTTGGCCAGCGCGCCCTGCCGCATGGCGGCGGGCACGGCAGCGCCGAACTTCGCGAGCAGGTCGCCGTCGTGGAAGATCGCGTCGAGCGCGTCGTGGGGAGGCAGCGTCATCAGCCAGCGCTGCCAACGCTTGAGCTTCACGCCCGCCTCGACGAGCACGGGCGGCAGGCTCGCGTCCTTCTGGATCAGCGAGAACCAGCTCACCGGGCCGCGCTCGCGCTGACGCAGCGCGAGCTGCACCAGGGCCTCGTCGCCAATGCCGAACACCGGCGACTTCAGCGCCCTCGCCAAAGACAGATCGTGCGCGGGCGACACCAGTGCGTCGATCAGCGCGACCACGTCCTGCACCTCGGGGGCGTCGTACAAGTCGTTCTTCTCGGGCTGCTGCACGGGAATGTGGCGCTGGCGCAGCGCCTCCTGCATGGCCGACAGCCGGCTTCGCCGGCGCGCCAGCACCATGATGCGGCTGGGCTGCGTGCCGTCGGCGATGCGCTGCGCGATCCATCGCGCGGCCTGCTCGCATTCCTTCTGCAGCAGCTGCTCCTCGGGCAGCACGCGCGGAGTGACGAGGCTGTCGCGCCAGTGCAGCATGCCGTCGTCGGCGGGCGCTGCTTCGGCCGTATCGCCGCCGACCGCGTCGCGGTCGATGGCCGGCAGGTGCAGCAGCTCGCCGTCGTCGCGGCGCTCGGTGGTGTGGGCGCGGTAGCCGTCGAACTCGCCGGCTTCCTGCGCCGCCAGCATCGCCGCGTTGACCAGCCCGACCACCGACTGCGCGTTGCGGTGCGTGTGGTCGCAGTTCAGCAGCTCGCCGTCGAGCCCTTCGCGCACGAACCTCTTCGCGGCGATGAAAACCTGAGGCTCGGCGCGGCGGAAGCGGTAGATGCTCTGCTTCGGGTCGCCCACGATGAACACGCGCGGCGCACGGCCCTGCGCACCGGTGTAGGCGCTGAGCCAGCCGTAGAGCGCCTGCCACTGCAGCGGATTGGTGTCCTGGAACTCGTCGATCAAGAGGTGCGCGATGCGCGCGTCGAGCCGCTCCTGCACCCAGCCCGAGAGCGCCGACTGGCCCAGCAGCAGCTGCGCCGCCTGTTCGACGTCGTTCATGTCGACCCAGCCGTGCGCGCGCTTCACGTCGGCGAAGGCGGCGATCAGCAGGCGCGTGAGGCGCGTCATGCGCTGCTGGTAGAGCCAGGCGGCGTGCTGCGACTGGGCAGCGCACAGCACCTGAAGTTCGGCCTCGGCCTCCTGCGCAGCGGGGAACTTCTGCAGGTTCTTGTTGAGGCGATCCTCCGTCGCCACGAAGAAGTTCTTGCGCAGATGGGCGAGCACGGCGACCAGCGCATCCCCGGCCGGCTCGCCCGTGCCGAACACGTCGATGATGGCCTCGGCGGCCTTCTGCGGCGTCTTGTTGCTCTCGCGGCCCAGGGCGGAGGCGCGGTCGAGCCAGCGTCGACGGACCTGTTCGCCGCGCAGCGCCTCGGTCGGCTCGGCCAGTCCTTCGAGCGCCGGGTACATCGCGCTGAAATGCTGCACCGCGTGCTCCGCATCGGACAGCGAGAACTCCACGCGCTTGGACAGCGCCTCGCCCAGCGCCTTGGCCGTCTGCGAGCGGCCGTGCGTGGCGACGACGGCGTAGTAGTCGGCCAGCGCCTCCCTGTCGGCGGTCACGGCCTCGAAGAAAGGCCGCCACGTGCGGCTGCGCGCCTCCGCGTCGTCCTCGAGCAGTTCGTAGTTCGAGGGCAGGCCCAGCTCGCGCAGCACGGCGAGCGGCGCATTGCGCAGCAGGCCCGCGAACCAGGCGTGGAAGGTGCGGAACTGCACCGGCCGCCCGCCTTCGAGCAGGCGCCGGTAGAGGCCCTTCAGACGCGGCACCGCGGCCGATGCCGCCGCAGGCTCCATGCCGCGCATCACCAACTGGGCGACCAGGTCTTCCTGCGGGCGTTCGGCGAAATCTTCCAGCCACTGGTCGAGGCGCTCGCGCATCTCGCCCGCGGCCTTCTTCGTGAAGGTGATGGCCAGGATCTCGTGCGGCTCGCAGGCAGCCTCGCCTTCCTCGAGCAGCGCACGCAGGATGCGCGAGACCAGCATCCAGGTCTTGCCCGCGCCGGCGCAGGCTTCCACTGCCACCGAGCGGCGCGGATCGCAGGCGACGGTGTAGAAGGCCTCGCGCGTGACGTGGCGGCCGTTGTGTTCGTAGGCTGCGCCGTTCATTGGGTGTCGCCTCCGGCAGCTTCGACGCCCGGCGGCGGCGCCGCCTCGTCCCAGAAGTCCTTGCGGCACAGGCCGCGTGCGGCGCAGTACTCGCAGACCGCGCCTTCGCCCAGCGGCGGCAGCGACGCGCCCTGGCCGATGCGCCTGAAGTCCTCGATGATGCCGGCCACCAGCGCATCGCGCGCCTCGACCACGGCCGGCTGCTCGACGGTCTGCGTGCCGGCGGCCTTCTCGCCCACGTTCACGTAGGCCGCGCGCAGGGTGTCGTCGGCCACCAGCGCGGCGTAGAAGGCCAGCTGGGTGTCTTCGGTGGGGTCCTTCACGCGCTCCTTGCTGACCGTGGCGGACTCGGTCTTGTAGTCGATCACGAAGGCCTGGCCGTCCGGCATGCGGTCGATGCGGTCCAGCCGGCCGATCAGGCGCAGGTCGCCCAGCGGCTGCTCCTTCCAGGGCTCGGACTCGGCGAATACCGCGCCGCTCGCCTCGTGCCCCGTGAGCCAGCTCAGGTAGCCGTCGCGCACGGCGGGCCATGCTGCGGCGAAAGGCAGGAACTCCGCGTCGGAAAGCCCGAGTTCCTGCGTAGAGCGGCGGGCAGCCTCCTCGATGAGGGCGATGCGCTCCTGCGCATCCTGCGTCGGCGCCTCGGCCAGCGCCTCGTGGAAGTGGCCGAGCACGGCATGCAGCCAGTTGCCGAAGTCGCGCTTGTCGACCTCGGCATCGAGCTCGTCGGCACTGCGCAGGCCCAGCTGGCGCAATGCGAAGAAGCGATAGGGACAGCGGCGCAGGTCCTCGTACACGCTGGTGGAGATGTTCTGCAGCGGCAGGAGTGCGCCGGAGGGCGTCGGGTATCCGGTCGGTCTGAGGGCCACCTCGCGCGGCGCGCGCGGGTCGGCCGAGGGCTGCAGCGCGTGGTCGAGCTGCAGCGCCTGCACCAGCGGGCTGGGCCGCACGGGCTCGCCGCTGGCGTCGGAATGGCGCCAGATCAGCTCGCACGAGGGGTTGTGCAGCGCCGCAGCCCAGGCCGCGCGCTGGGCGGCTTCGAGCGCCTCGCGCGATGGCAGTCCGAGTTCGAGGCGCTGGGCAGCGCTCCAGTTGCCGGGTGGTTCGGGCGATGCAGGCAGGCGGCGATCGTCGCAGCCCGGGATGACCACGGCGCCGAAGGACCGGCCCAGCAGCTGATAAAGCGGCAGCACCACGACCCGGGGAGCCTGGTCGCCTGCCGGGGGCACGAAGCTGGCGTCCTCGAGCACGTCGCGGACCCAGGCGGTGAACTCGGCCAGCGTGTGGCGGCCGCCGGGGAACTCGTCCTCGTCGTCGCCGTGCGCGCCGGCGTCGAGCCACAGCGCACCGATCACCTTGCCGCCGGCCAGGTCTTCTTCGAGCAGGCCCCACTGGCCGCTGGCCTCCAGCAACTCGCGCAGTGCGCGCAACCACTCGGCCAGGGCGCGCGCGCGGGCCATGGGCGCACGGCGGGCCTCGACGGCCTCGGTGAACACAAGCAGCGCGGTGTCCTTCGACTTCTCGCTGCGGGCCATCAGGCTGCACCATGTCGACCAGTCGCGCATCGCCTCCTGACGCAGGCGGGCCTCGAGCGAATGGACGATGGGCGAATCGCCCTCGGCGCCGCTCTTGAGCCATTCGAGCACCTGGTCGCTGGAAGCGTCATGGGCGCAGGCGCGCAGCGCACTCATCAGCGTGGCGGCGGCGCGCGTGGTCGAGAGCTTCCAGCCCGTTTCGTCGTGCGTGACGACACCCTGCGCGGCGAGCTGGGCGCTGACGCGGCGTGTGAGCGCGCGATCGGTCGCCACCAGCGCGACGGGAGCACGGTCTTCGGCGAGATGGCGCAGCACGCAGGCGGCGGCAAGCTCGGCCTCGTCCTCGGGGTCCAGGGCGACGTGCGAGGCACATGTCTGAATGGGTGTCCCCGAAGGCACGAGCGAAAGATGAAGCGCGCGGTCGCCCCAGAGCTTGCACAGCGACTGCGTGAGCGCATCGGCCTGGAAGCCCTCCAGCACGATCAGCCCATCGACCTGGGCCCGCGTGGATTCGCGCTGCAGCACGTCGGTGGCGTAGCCCGAGGTCGAGGTCCATGCGACGGCGATGCGGATCAGCGCACTCTCGATGCGGAACCACTCCGACTCGCTGCCGGCATCGGCCACGCTGGCGGCGCGAAGAGCCCATTCACCGCCCCGCTCTTCCGGCGTTACCGCGGCAGCCAGGGGGCCGAGCTGATAGGCAAGCTCGACGACCCGGCCGGCCAGGGCGAAGCGCTCCGCATGGAAGCCCGCCTGCGACAGCAGCGCCTGGGCGGTGACGAGGTCGCGCGCCATGTCGTGGGCGATGTCGTAGCCCATGGGCACGAAGCCACCCGCGCTGCGGGCCCAGTTGTGGGTAGTTTCGAAGCGAGGCACGAAGCCGGGGCTGCCGCAGCGCGCCCACATGGCCCGCGCCACGCCCATCAACTGCGCATAGGGCACCAGCACCACGGTGCGGGCGGCATGCAGCTCGCGCTCCGCGAGCGCGCGGACGATCCGCGCGACGATGCCGTCGGCGGGGTCGCACCAAAGGGCCTGCACGGGGTGGCCATCGTTCATGTCGTTCTGTCGAGGGGCATGGAGCGCTTCGCGCAAGGGCTTTGGCTATCGCTGCCATAGCGTCTCCATTCGGAACGCCACCCCTTGGTTTCTGTCACAATGACCAGCACTTTAGCTGCACCGAAACTCTCTGCGCACAAGGATTCACACATGGCCAGCGAACTCATCAAACACATCTCCGATTCCTCCTTCGAGGCCGACGTGCTCAAGTCCAGCCAGCCCGTACTGGTCGACTACTGGGCCGAATGGTGCGGCCCCTGCAAGATGATCGCCCCCATCCTGGACGAGGTGTCGACCGCCTACGAAGGCAAGCTGAAGATCGCCAAGCTCAACGTGGACGAGAACCGCGACATCCCCGCCAAGTTCGGCATCCGCGGCATCCCCACCCTGATGCTGTTCAAGGACGGCCAGCTGGCCGCCACCAAGGTCGGTGCAATGAGCAAGGCTCAGCTCACGGCCTTCATCGACCAGCAGCTCGCCTGAGCGACATTTGAACCGGCCAGCGCGCAATGCGTTGGCCGGGGCGTTTTTCCTGTCATAATCTCTTCCAGTTCACCGGTCCTTCTGCATAGAGGCAACCGGTTCGAGTTCCCCGGTTGGTGAAGCAGTTCTCGCTTCACGCCCAACCTCCCCCCGTTTTCCGTTCGATTGCCCCACGAGGGGTCATTCCATGCACTTAAACGAACTCAAGGCACTCCACGTGTCTGAAGTCCTCAAGCAGGCTGAAGCGCTTGAGATCGAAAACGTTGGCCGCATGCGCAAGCAGGAGCTGATGTTCGCGATCATCAAGAAGCGCGCCAAGGCCGGCGAGCAGGTCTTCGCCGACGGCGTGCTCGAAATACTGCCAGACGGCTTCGGCTTCCTGCGCAGCCCCGACACCAGCTTCACGGCCAGCACGGACGACATCTACATCTCGCCCAGCCAGGTGCGCCGCTTCAACCTGCACACCGGCGACATGATCGAAGGCGAGGTGCGCACGCCCAAGGACGGCGAGCGCTACTTCGCGCTGACCAAGCTCGACAAGGTCAACAATGGGCCGCCGGAGCAGAACAAGCACAAGGTGATGTTCGAGAACCTGACGCCGCTGTTCCCCAAGGAGCAGATGCGGCTCGAGCGCGACGGCATCAAGGGCGACGAGAACATCACCGGCCGGATCATCGACATCATCGCCCCCATCGGCAAAGGCCAGCGCGCCCTGCTCGTGGCGCCGCCCAAGAGCGGCAAGACGGTGATGATGCAGCACATCGCCCACGCCATCAGCGCCAACTATCCCGACGTGCACATGATGGTGCTGCTGGTCGACGAGCGCCCCGAGGAAGTGACCGAAATGCAGCGCACGGTGAAGGGCGAGGTCATTGCCTCGACCTTCGACGAGCCCGCCGCGCGCCACGTGCACGTGGCCGAGATGGTCATCGAGCGCGCCAAGCGCCTCGTCGAGCTCAAGAAGGACGTGGTGATCCTGCTCGACTCCATCACCCGCCTGGCCCGCGCCTACAACAACGTCGTGCCCTCGTCGGGCAAGGTGCTGACCGGCGGCGTCGACGCCAATGCGCTGCAGCGTCCCAAGCGCTTCCTGGGCGCGGCGCGCAACGTGGAGGAAGGCGGCTCGCTGACCATCATAGGCACCGCCCTGATCGACACCGGCAGCCGCATGGACGAAGTGATCTTCGAAGAATTCAAGGGCACCGGCAACTCCGAAATCCACCTCGACCGCCGCCTCTATGAGAAGCGCGTGTTCCCCTCGATCCAGCTCAACCGCAGCGGCACGCGCCGCGAGGAACTGCTGCTGGCGCCCGAGATCCTCCAGAAGACCCGCATCCTGCGCCAGCTCATGTACAACATGGACGAGATCGAGTCGATGGAGCTGATGCTCAAGAACATGAAGGCGACGAAGACCAATGTCGAGTTCTTCGACATGATGCGTCGCGGCGGGTAACTGTTGCCCGCCTCCAGGCTGCGCGCACTTCGTGTCGCTACGCCTGCCCCCCTGTCGGGGGCGGTGCCGACTGACCGGCAGAGCCGGATCAGTGGCACCTCACGAATGAATGCCCGCCTTGTGCGGGCATTTTTCATGTGCGGATCGCTCGGCCCTCTCGAGCGCTTTGGCGGCCGAGGTCGAGCAACTCCATGAGGGCGACAGCCTGCTCGGGCGACACCGGATTGGAGCTTTGCCCGAGGATGGCATCGCGAACCGCGGCGTAGTAGTCGACGTAGTTGCCGGCCCGCGTGGGAATGCTTCGCCTGGTGAAGGTCCCGCCGGGTCCTGCCAGCGATAGCTCGCCGTCCAGCGGATCGGCGCCCCACCCTTCGGCGGGCGGCCGCTGCCCGGCACGCAGAGCGTCTTCCTGCGTATCGACGCCATGCTTGACGTAGCTCCCGAGCGTGCCGTGGACGATGTAGCGCGGCGCCGCGCGAGCCGCCAGCGTCGTCGAATGCAGCACCACGCGCAGGGGTGCGTGCGAGCCTGTCTCATAGCGCAACACGGCATGGAAATAGTCCTCGACCACGGCGCCGTCGCGCAGGACCGCCGTGTCGAGCTGGATCGTGTCGGGACGGCCGAAAAGCTGCACCGCCTGGTCGACCAGATGGGAACCCAGATCGACCCAGAGGCCCGCGCCAGGCACCGCCTGTTCGCGCCAACGCTCCTTCACTTCGGGGCGGAAACGGTCGAAATGGGACTCTAGGTACACAGGGCGACCCAGCTCGCCGGAAGCGAGGAGTTCCTTGAGGGTCAGGAAATCGGAATCGAAGCGGCGGTTCTGGTAGACCGCCAGGAGCCGATTGTTGCGCCTTGACAACAATTCGAGCTCCCTCGCCTCGGCCACGTCGAGCGTGAAAGGCTTGTCGACCACGACGTGCTTGCCGGCCTCCAACGCCGCCTTGGCGACCGGATGGTGCTGGGCGTTGGGCGTGGCAACCACGATCAGGTCGATGTCGGGGCGGGCCACAAGCGCGGACACATCCGGCACGACCGCCACGCCGGGCCAGTCGGCATGCACCTTGTGCGGCTGCGAACTGGCCACTGCCGCCAGCTCCAGTCCCGGAACGGCCGAGAGAACGGGGGCGTGAAAGGTCTGGCCGGCAAATCCATAGCCGACGAGGCCCGCGCGCAGGGGGCTGGAAGTCATTGGGCGCCTTCGGTTTGCTCGAAAATGGGGCAGTATGCGATAATCGCTGGCTCCGCGAAAAGTGCGGTCAGGCAGCTTCGCCTGGCTCCTCGGGTCTCCCCCGGGGCAGCGCGCCACTGATGGCACGCTGGTGGCTCTCGCATCGACCGCGCATTGATTCCAAAAGCGCAAAAGGAAACACCATGGCAAAAGAAGGCATCCACCCGAATTACCGCGAAGTCCTGTTCGTCGACATGTCGAACGGCTTCAAGTTCGTGACCCGTTCGTGCGCGAACACCAAGGAAATGGGCAAGACCGACGACGGTCGTGAGCTGCCGCTGTTCAAGCTCGATACCACGAGCGAATCGCACCCGTTCTACACCGGCACGCAGAAGTCGGTCGACAACATGGGCGGCCGCGTCGAGAAGTTCCGCAACCGCTTCGGCAAGACCACCGGCGCCGCCTCGAAGTAAGGTACGCGCTTTTGCGTCGAGGGCAGCCCGGTTTACCGCGCTGCCCTTTTTCTTTCCCGCTCCTGCCTCTTCCGTCCACTTGAACCAGCCCACCCCCGCGATCGTTGCCCAGAGCGCCGTGCGCCGGCTTCCGCGCATCGCATTGCTGCTGCTCTGTGCGGCCTATCTGCTGCCAGGGCTGGTCGGCCGGGGCCCCTGGAAGAGCGCCGACATCACCGCCTTCGGCTACATGGCCGAACTGGCCCACAGCACCGAAGGCATCGCGCGCTGGTTCGATCCGATGCTGCTGGGCCTGCGTCCGGAAACGCCGGCGCTGGTCCCGTACTGGATCGGCGCACTGGCCATCAAGATCGCCCCCTCGTGGGTCAACCCGGACCTGGCCGTCCGTGTCGCGTTCGCCTTCCTGCTCTGGGGCACCTTCACCGCCACCTGGTATGCGGTGTACTACCTGGCCCGCACCGCGCGGGCCCAGCCCGTGGCCTTCGCCTTCGGCGGCGAGGCCCGGCCGACCGACTATGCACGTGCGATCGCCGACGGCGGCCTGCTCGCGCTGATCGCCTGCCTCGGCCTCGCGCAGCTCGGCCACGAGACCACGCCCGCGCTGGCCCAGCTCTTCTTCTCTTCGAGCCTCTTCTATGGCGTGGCCGCCCTGCCATATCGCCGGGCCGGCCCGGTGATCGCGCTCACCGTGGGCACCCTGGGCGTCACCCTGAGCGGCGCGCCCACCGTCGGGCTCGCGCTGGCCATCGGCAGCGTGATCTACGTCGCGTACGAGCGCAGGCTGGCGGCGAGATCCGCCGGCGAAGACTTCGGCATCGACGATGAAAGCGTCGGCCCCGGCTACACGCGGGGGGCCCTTCTCACGATGATCGGCATCACCGCGCTCGCCGCGGTACTGGTCTTCAGCCTGAAGCTGCCGACATGGAAGATCACCGTGATGGGCAACACCCTGGTGAGTGACTTGCGCGGCCAGGCCAAGCTGCTGGTCTGGTTCACATGGCCGGTCTGGCCGCTCGCCATCTGGACGCTGTGGCGCTGGCGGCGGCAGCTCACTGCGCGCCACGTCGCGCTGCCCTTCTGGTTCGCGCTGGTACCGCTGGCCGCCACCTGGACCACCGATTACTCCGACCGCTCGCTGCTGCTGGCCCTGCCGGCCTTCGCCACGCTCGCGGCGTTCGCATTGCCCACCTTCAGGCGCAGCGCCTCTGCGCTGATCGACTGGTTCAACGTTCTCTTCTTCAGCGGACTCGCCGTGCTGGGCTGGATCTACTGGATCGCGATGCAGACGGGCGTGCCGCCCAAACCCGCGGCCAGCGTCGCGCGGCTGGTGCCCGGCTTCGTGCCCGAGTTCTCGCCGATCGCGGTGGTGCTCGCAGTGGCCGCTACCATCGCCTGGTGCTGGCTGGTGCGCTGGCGCACCGGACGGCACCGCGCCGCACTCTGGAAGACGCTGGTGCTGCCGGCCGGCGGCACCGCGCTTTGCTGGATGCTGCTAATGACGCTGTGGCTGCCGCCGATCGACTATGCGCGCAGCTACGTGCCGCAGATCCGCGCCGTGGCCGAGCGCGTGGGCCAGCCGCGCTGCATCGCAGAACTGGCGCTGAGCCGACCGCACATCGCGGCGCTGCGCCATCACGGCAACTTCAACGTGCAGCCGCTGCTGCTGGGCACCGACTGCCCATGGCTGCTGGCCAGCCCCGAGACGATCGAGCGCCTGCACACCATCATCCCGTTCGACCAGTGGCGCTTCGCCGGCACGCTGCGCCGCCCGAGCAGCGCGGCCGACGACCTCCTGCTCTACCAGAAGATCACGCCGCAGTGAGGAGCGAACGTGCCCTGATCGCGCGGCACGCGGGCACGGTGCTCGTTGGGCAACTGGCGGTGATGGCCTTCGGCGTGACCGACACCATCATCGCGGGCCGCTACTCGGAGCATGCGCTGGCCGCGCTGTCCGTCGGCGCCGCGGTCTTCGTCAGCGTCTACGTGTCCCTTATGGGCGTGCTGCAGGCGCTGCTGCCGGTCTGGGCCGAACTGCACGGCGGCGGGCGCGGCGGCGAGGTGGGCCGGTCGGTGCGGCAATCGCTGTACCTGGCGGCCATCGCCATCGTCATCGGAATGGCGATCCTGCTGCTGCCAGGGTCGGTCCTGCGATGGACCCAGGTGCCCGCGGAGATGCGCGGCGAAGTCGAGGCCTACCTCGCGGTGCTGGCCTTCGCGCTGGCGCCCGCCCTTCTCTTTCGCCTGTTCAGCACGCTCAACCAGAGCCTGGGCAGGCCTCAGCTCGTGACCTGGCTGCAGCTGGGCTCGCTGGGCGTGAAGCTGCCCTTGTCGATCTGGTTCACCTTCGGTGGCGCGGGCCTGCCGGCCATGGGACTGGTGGGCTGCGGCTGGGCCACGCTGTGCGTGAACTGGACCATGCTCGGCTGCGCCGTCTGGCTGCTGCGCAACCGGCCGTTCTATGGCGACTACGGTCTCTGGAAGCGCATCGAGGCGCCCGACTGGCAGCAGATCCGGAAGTTCGCGCGACTCGGCGTGCCCGGCGGCCTGGCGGTGCTGGTCGAAGTCACTTCGTTCACGCTGATGGCGCTGTTCATCGCCCGACTCGGCACCGCCGCAGCGGCGGCGCACCAGATCGCGTCGAACCTGCTGGCGGTGGCCTACATGACACCGCTGTCGCTGGGCATCGCCACCAGTGCCCGCGTGAGCTTCTGGCTGGGTGCCGGCGATGAAGCGAAGGCGCGGCTCGCCTGCCGCAAGGGCTTCGGTCTGACCGCGCTGTGCGCGCTCGTCTATGCCGCGGCCATGGTCGTGCTGCGCGACGAACTCGCCAACGTGTATTCCGACAACCCGGCCGTCATCGCGATGGCGGCATCGCTGCTGCTCGCCGTCGCGGCTTATCACGTGGCCGATGCCGTGCAGACCTTCTGCGTGTTCGTGCTGCGCTGCTACCGGGTCACGCTCGCGCCGCTGGTGATCTACTGCACGATGCTGTGGGGCGTGGGCCTGGGCGGCAGCTACCTGCTCGCCTATCGTGGCCTCGGCCCGTGGGAGGCGATGCAGTCGCCGTTGGCGTTCTGGATCATGAGCGCCGCGGCGCTCGCACTGACCGCCCTGCTGTTCGGCGCGCTGCTGCGCTGGACGATGCGCCGGCGCGCGAAACGCAAGTAGCAGGAAGGCGAAGAAGGCCCGAGGGCCTACCTGGCCATCACGCGCGCTTCCCGCACGCGCGCCGCCGGAAAGACCAGCGCGAAGCGGGACCCCTTGCCGACGGTGCTCTCGATGCGCAGCTCCGCGCCGTGCCGCTGGGCGATGTGCTTGACGATCGCCAGTCCCAGCCCCGTGCCGCCGGTTTCGCGCGAGCGGCTGCGGTCGATGCGATAGAAGCGCTCGGTGAGGCGAGGAATGTGCTCCGCAGCGATGCCGGGGCCCGTGTCCTTCACGGCGTACTCGCCGCGCCCGTCCGGCAGCACCCGCCAGCTGACGGCGACTTCGCCGCCACCCGGCGTGTAGCGGATGGCATTGCTCAGCAGGTTCGACATCGCGCTCTGCAGTTCAGTAGGCGCGCCCGACACTTCCGACTCGGCCTCCACGGTGAACGACAGGCGGTGCCCCTGCGGCGTCAGCCGTCCCGAGAGGCCGCGCCCCTCGTCCTCGCACTGCGCGAAAAGCGCGCGAATGCGAATCCACTGGCTGCCCGAGGGCGGCGCGCTGCCTTCGAGCCGCGACAGCGTCAGCAGGTCGTTCACCAGCGTCTCCATGCGGTGGGACTGCTGCCCCATCAGCGACAGATAGCGCGTGCGCTCGTCGGCATCGAGCGGCAGGTTCTGCAGCGTCTCGACGAAGCCTGCCAGCACCGTCAGCGGCGTGCGGATCTCATGCGACACGTTCGCCACGAAATCGCGGCGCATCGCCTCGGCCTGCTCGAGCGCCGTGATGTCGCGGGTGAGCAGCATGCGGCGGTTGCCGGCATAGGGGTGCACCTGCACCGAGAGCCGTACCGGATGACTGCGCTGGTGGCCATGGCCCAGCCCCGGGCCGTCGATGACGACGTCGCGGCTGTAGTTCCAGGACGCGAGGTACGCGACGAAGGCGGGATCGCGCACCAAGTTCGCCAGATGCTGCGCCAGGTCGCGCTCGGCATCGATGCCGAACTGGCTGGCCGCCGTCTGGTTGCACCATTCGATGCGCCCCTGCTCGTCGAGCAGCACCACGCCGTTGGGCGACGCCTGGATCGCCGCAAGGAACTCCTGCAGGCGATCTTCGGCCTGCCGGGTCTGTTGCTCGCGGTCGCGCAGCAGCTTGCGGATGCGCTCGGAGAGCTCGCCCCAGACACCCGGCCAGCGAGACGGCAGGCCGGCGGCGTCGTTGCGCAGGATGCGCAGCAGCCGATCGGCGCGCCACGCATCCAGCGCCAGCCAGATCACCGCGCCGAGCCAGGCACCCAGCCAGCCGAACTTCCAGCCGAAGATGCCGGCGGCGCCCGCGCCTGCTGCCAGGGACGCTATTAAAAAAGTAGCGATGCGGAAAGGCATGGCGGGCGATTATCCGCGCCCGCGGCCAAGGGAAGCCACGGCGCTCAAACCGTGACTTGGGCGGTCAGCCGGTAGCCCGCTCCGCGGACGGTCTCGACCATCGGCGCGGCGGCCCCCAGCGACTCGCGCAGGCGCTTGACGTGCACGTCGACCGTGCGCTCCTCGATGTAGACGTGGTCGCCCCACACCTTGTCGAGCAGCTGCGCACGGCTGTGCACGCGCTCGGCATGCTGCATCAGGTAGGCCAGCAGCTTGAATTCGGTCGGGCCGACCTTCAGCGCATTGCCCTGCCAGGTCACGCGGTGCGTGGAGGTGTCGAGGGCCAGTTCGCCGATCTCCACCCGCTCAGTGACCACTTCCGGCGCCCGGCGGCGCAGCACGGCGCGAATCCGGGCGAGCATTTCCTGGGTGGAGAACGGCTTGGTGATGTAGTCGTCGGCGCCGGCGTCAAGACCTGCGACCTTGTCGGGTTCGTCGCCACGCGCGGTCAGCATCAGGATCGGGATGGCCTTGGTGCGCGGGTCCTTGCGCCACTGGCGCGCGAGCTGCAGGCCGCTCTGGCCCGGCAGCATCCAGTCGAGCAGGATCAGATCCGGCAGGAAGGCGTCGATCTCGCGCTGGGCCGCGACGCCATCTTCCGACCAGATCGGCTCGAAGCCGTTGTGGCGCAGGTTGACGGCGATCAGCTCGGCGATCGAGGACTCGTCTTCGACGATCAGGACTCGGGGTTTCTTCATGCTTTTCTTGGGAGTCTTGCCGCAGCCGTTACTGCAGCGCGGACTCGATTTCCTGCATCGAAGTGTGCCGCACATCGGCACCCTTGACGATGTAGATGATGAATTCGGCGATGTTCTTCGCATGGTCGCCGATGCGTTCGATGGCCTTGGCCAGGAACAGCAGGTCCAGGCTGGCCGAGATGGTGCGCGGGTCTTCCATCATGTAGGTGACCAGCTTGCGCACGAAGCCGTCGAACTCCTTGTCGATCAGGTCGTCGTCCTTCAGGATCGACACGGCCGCTGCCGTATCGAGCCGTGCGAAGGCATCGAGCGCCTTGCGCAGCAGGCCCGCGGCGAGGTCGGCGGCGATGCGCAGCTCGGTGGTCGGCAGCTGGCGGGCGGCGCCGCTCTCGATGATCGACTTGACCATGCGCGCGATCTTGTTGGCCTCGTCGCCCACGCGCTCGAGGTTGGCGGTGGTCTTGCTGATGGCGATCAGCAGGCGCAGGTCGCGTGCGGTCGGCTGGCGGCGCGCGATGATGGACGACAGCTCGCGGTCGATGTCGATCTCCATCGCATTGACGCGGTGCTCGGTTTCCATCACGCGGTTGGCCGCCTCGGGGTCGAACTGCAGCAGTGCATAGACGGCCTGGTTGATCTGCGACTCGACCATGCCGCCGAGCTCCATCACGCGCGACGAAACGCCGTTGAGCTCGCTGTCGAACTGGCTGGAGAGATGTTTCTCGGTCATGTTGTCTCCTTTGACTTCAACCGAAACGGCCGGTGATGTAGTCCTCGGTCTCCTTGCGCTGCGGCTTGAAGAACATCTGTTCGGTCGCGCCGAACTCGATCAGGTCGCCGAGGTACATGTAGGCGGTGTAGTCGCTGCAGCGGGCGGCCTGCTGCATGTTGTGCGTCACGATGACCACCGTGTATTCGTTCTTGAGTTCGGCGATCAGCTCCTCGATCTTCGCGGTCGAGATCGGGTCGAGCGCCGAGCAGGGCTCGTCGAGCAGCAGCACTTCGGGCTTGATCGCGATGCCGCGCGCGATGCACAGGCGCTGCTGCTGGCCGCCGGACAGGCCGGAGCCGCTTTGCTGCAGCTTGTCGCGCACCTCGGTCCACAGGGCCGCCTTCTTCAGGGCCCATTCGACGCGGTCGTCCATTTCGCTGGCCGAGAGGTTCTCGAACAGCTTCACGCCGAAGGCGATGTTGTCGTAGATCGACATCGGGAACGGCGTCGGCTTCTGGAACACCATGCCGACCTTGGCGCGGATCAGCGCCACGTCCTGCTTCGACGTGAGGAGGTTCTCCCCGTCCAGCGCGATGGTGCCTTCGGCACGCTGCTCCGGATAGAGCTCGAACATGCGGTTGAAGGTACGCAGCAGAGTCGACTTGCCGCAGCCCGACGGGCCGATGAAGGCGGTGACCTTGTTCTCGGGAATCTCGAGGTTGATGCCCTTGAGCGCGTGGAACTTGCCGTAGTAGAAGTTCAGGTCCTTGACCGAGATCTTCGAGCGCGTCGGTTGTGCGACAGTGTTTGGCATTTGTTGTCTTCTTCCGGATTCAATGTTTGTTGCGCGTCAGGACCCGCGCCAGGATGTTGAGGGCAAGCACGGCGATCGTGATCAGGAACACGCCGGCCCACGCCAGCTGCTGCCAGTTCTCGTAGGGGCTCATCGCGAACTTGAAGATCGTGACCGGCAGGCTGGCCATCGGCTGGCTCACGTCGGCGGTCCAGAACTGGTTGTTCAGCGCAGTGAAGAGCAGCGGCGCGGTTTCGCCGGCAATGCGCGCCACGGCCAGCAGCACACCAGTGACCACACCGGCGCGGGCGGCGCGCAGCGTGATGTTGGTGATGACGCGCCACTTCGGCGTGCCCAGCGCGTAGGCCGCTTCGCGCAGGCCCGGCGGCACCAGCTGCAGCATGTTCTCGGTGGTGCGGATGACCACCGGAATCACGATCAGCGCGAGCGCGATGGCACCGGCCAGACCCGAGAAGGTCTTGAAGTAGGCCACCACCACGGCATAGACGAACAGGCCGATCACGATCGACGGCGCCGACAGCAGGATGTCGTTGACGAAGCGCGTGACCGAAGAGAGCAGGCCCTTGGGGTTGTACTCGGCCAGGTAGATGCCGGCCATGATGCCGATGGGCGTGCCCACGAAGGTGGCCAGCATCACCATCACGAACGAGCCGAAGATCGCATTCGCGATGCCGCCCGCCTCGTTCGGCGGCGGCGTCATCTGCGTGAACGTGGCGATGGCCAGGCCGCCCACGCCCTGGCGCAGCGTTTCCCAGAGGATCCAGATCAGCCAGAACACGCCGAAGGCCATCGCGGCGAGCGACAGCGTGAGCGCGATCTTGTTGACGCGGTTGCGCGCGGCGAACTTGGCCTGGCGCGTTTCGGCCAGTGCCTTGGCCACGAGAAGGTTCTGGGCGGTGCTCACGACTTGGTTCCTTCGCTCTTCTTCATACGGGCCAGCAGCATCTTGGAGAGCGACAGCACGACGAAGGTGATGAAGAAAAGCACGAGGCCGAGGTACATCAGCGCGGCCTGGTGCAGGCCGGCGCCGGCTTCGGCGAATTCGTTGGCGAGTGCCGAGGTGATGCTGTTCGCAGCCTCGAACACGGAAAGGGAGTTGAGCTGGTTCATGTTGCCGATCACGAACGTGACCGCCATCGTTTCACCCAGCGCCCGGCCGAGGCCGAGCATGATGCCGCCAATGACGCCGGCCTTGGTATAGGGCAGCACCACCTTGGAAACAACCTCCCAGGTGGTGGAGCCGAGCCCGTAGGACGACTCCTTCAGCAGCGGCGGGGTCACCTCGAACACGTCGCGCATCACCGAAGCGATGAACGGGATGATCATGATCGCGAGGATGATGCCGGCCGAAAGAATGCCGATGCCCACCGGCGGACCGGACACCAGCGCGCCGAGGTAGGGCACGCCGGAAAGAAGCTTCTGCAGCGGCTGCTGCACCCAGGTCGACAGGATCGGCCCGAACACCAGCAGGCCCCACATGCCATAGACGATGGAGGGCACCGCAGCCAGGAGTTCGATGGCCGTGCCCAGCGGACGCTTGAGCCAGCTGGGCGAGAGTTCGGTGAGGAAGAGCGCGATGCCGAAGCTCACCGGCACCGCGATCACCAGCGCGATGATCGAGGTGGCCAGCGTGCCGTAGATCATGACCAGGCCGCCGTACTCGTCCTTGACGGGATCCCACACGCTGCTCGTGAGGAAGCCGAGGCCGTACTTCGAGATGGCAGGCCAGGCGCCGGCAACCAGCGACAGCAGGATGCCGATGAGCATCGCCAGCGTCAGCAAGGCAGCGCCCTTGGCGGCCCAGCCGAACAGCCGGTCGGCCATCGGGCCGGAACGCGGTGCCTTCACAGGCGGTGGAGGTGCGGTGGCACGACCGCGCTCGGCCGCGAGGTCGAGGGAGGTGGTGGCGGCGGGAAAGGTGGATGACACAGGTCGCTCCGGCAAAGACGAAAGCGGCGCGTCCTCGAGCGAAGAGTTGCTCATGGGCGCGCCGTTCTGGACTGGTGGGTAGGTTTACTTGAACGCGACGGCCTTGCCCGACGAGTCCTTCACCTCACCCCATGCCTTGGCGATGGTGGCCTTCACGGCGTCGGGCATCGGCACGTAGTCGAGCTCGTCGGCCGTCTTGTCGCCGCTCTTGTAGGCCCAGTCGAAGAACTTGAGCACGGTGGCCGCGTTGGCGGGCTTGTCCTGCACCTTGTGCATCAGGATGAAGGTGGCGCCGGTGATGGGCCATGCATCCTTGCCGGCCTGGTTGGTCAGCACCTGGTAGAAGCTCTTGTTCCATTCGGCGCCTGCGGCGGCGGCCTTGAATGCCGAGTCGTCGGGCGACACGAAGGTGCCGGCGGCGTTCTGCATCTGGGCGTACGTCATCTTGTTCTGCTTGACGTAGGCGTACTCGACGTAGCCGATCGAGTTCGGCAGGCGGTTCACGAAGGCCGCGACGCCCTCATTGCCCTTGCCGCCCGCGCCGGTGGGCCAGTTCACGGCCGTGCCTTCGCCGACCTTGGACTTCCACTCGGCGTTGACCTTGCTCAGGTAGTTGGTGAACAGGAAGCTGGTGCCCGAACCGTCGGCGCGGCGAACCGGTGCGATGGCGGCGTCGGGCAGGTTCAGCGAACCGTTCAGCGCCTTGATGGCGGGGTCGTTCCACTTGGTGATCTTGCCCAGGTAGATGTCGCCCAGAACCTGGCCGTTGAGCTTCAGCTCGCCGGGCTTCACGCCCTGGATGTTGACCACGGGAATCACGCCGCCGATGACGGTGGGGAACTGCAGCAGGCCCTTGGCCTGGAGCTCGTCGTCCTTCAGGGGAGCGTCCGAAGCGCCGAAATCGACGGTCTTGGCCTCGATCTGCTTGATGCCGGCACCCGAGCCGACCGACTGGTAGTTGATCTTGACGCCGGTGGCCTTGTTGAAGTCGGAAGCCCACTTGGCGTACAGCGGTGCCGGGAAGCTGGCGCCTGCGCCGGTCACGTCTTGTGCGAAGGCGGAAATGGAGAACATCGCGGCCACGAGACCGGCTGTTGCAAATTTGAACGTCGTTTTCATGAAGCTTCCTTTTAGAAGTAAGAAGTAGTCCCTTTCGGGCTTGGGACGGACTCTAGAAAGCTTCTGTGACATCAATGTGACACCCCTCCATCGAGGGAAAATGCCTTTCCGGCACCGGTGTTTCGTGTGACGCTGTCACATAACAGTCATTTGTTGTGCCTAGCCTCTCGAAACTCGCCGCTGCAGGTTCCGGGGGCGGCGCGCCCCGTCACGGCGCTACGATCGAACGCGAAGAATCCCCGCCCTCTCTTTCAGAACACATGCAAAACGGCACCCGCCTCGCGGCAGTCGACCTGGGGTCGAACAGTTTCCGGCTCGAAATCGGACAGGTCGACCACGGCCAGATCCACCGGACCGAATACCTCAAGGAAACGGTGCGCCAGGGCAACGGCCTGGACAGCGCACGCAACCTGACCACGGAAGCCATGCAGCGCGGGTGGGACGCCCTCGCCCGCTTCGGCGAGCGCCTGGCAGGCTTCAAGCGCTCGCAGGTCCGGGCCGTGGCCACGCAGACCCTGCGCGAGGCGCGCAACCGGGAAGAATTCCTGCTGCGCGCGCGCACCATTCTGGGATTCGGCATCGACGTGATCCCGGGACGGGAGGAAGCCCGCCTCATCTACCAGGGCGTGGCGCACATGCTGCCGCACAACGACGCCTCCGACCGCGAACGCCGGCTGGTGATCGACATCGGCGGGCGCTCCACCGAAATGATCATCGGCCGTGCCCTGGTCGCCGACCGGATGGAGTCCTACCGCGTGGGCAGCGTCGCGTGGTCCATGAAGCACTTCGGCGAAGGCCTCTTCACGCAGGGCGCCTTCCGCGCGGCCGAAGTCGCCGCAAAGGCCGTGCTCGACGACGCGCTCGGCAGCTACGCGCGCGACCAGTGGGATGTGGCCTACGGCGCCTCGGGCACGATCGGTGCGGTCGGCGACGTGCTGGCGGCTGCCGGCGGCGACCCCGGCCTGGTCACCCGAGCGGGCCTCGACTGGCTTCTCGACCGCCTGCTCAAGGCCGGAAGCGCCGACAAGCTGCGCATCGACGGCATGCGCGAAGACCGCAAGGCGGTCATCGGCGGCGGCCTGAGCGTGCTGCGTGCGGTGTTCGATCTCCTGTCCATCGACGAAATGAAGGTCGCGCAGGGCGCGCTGCGCCATGGCGTGCTCTACGAACTGCTGGAACGCGACGAAAGCGTCGCAGACATGCGCACCACCACCGTGGCGCGGCTGGCCACCCGGTTCGCGGTGGATCCGGAGCAGGCCCGGCGCGTGGGCGAAACGGCCGCAGCCCTTTTCGTGCAGCTGGCACCAGCCGCGCGCGGCGGCAGCACCACCAACCGGGCCGGCCGCGCGCTGCGCAAGCTCGGATGGGCCGCGCAACTGCACGAGATCGGCACGCTCGTGTCGCACAGCGACTATCACAAGCACGGCGCCTACATCCTCGACAACACCGATGCGCCGGGTTTCGCGGTCAACGAACTCCACGCCCTGGCCCAGCTGGTGCTGGGCCAGCGCGGCAAGCTACGCAAGCTCGAGGCCTCGCTGGACGACGAGACCTTCGTGATGCAGCTGCTGGCGCTGCGGCTCGCGGTGATCCTGTGCCATGCGCGCCGCGACCCCGATCCGCAGGCGCTTCATCTTGCGGCGCTCGGTGCACGGGCCTTCACCATCGCCTGCGCCCCGGATTGGGCGGAGGCGTATCCGCAATCGGCGCACCTGCTGCGCGAGGAAGTGCTGGCCTGGCAGAAGACCAGCAGCTGGCGGGTCGAGCTCAGCGGCTGCTGAGCCCTGCCCGCCTTCCGATACGGCTGGTCAGAGCAGCTCAGGCGACTGCACCGTCACCACGACAGTCTGCACGTCGCCGTCGCGCTCGCGCGTGCGGATCCACCAAAGCGCGCCCTTGCGCACCGGGCAGCTGTCCTGCTTCAGGCCGAGCAGCAGCGAGATCGCCTGCCCCACCGAAGGCTGGTGACCGATCATCAGCACCACCGACTTGCCATTGGGCCAGCCGGCCGCACCGAGCATCGCCTCGGCGGTGGTGTCGGGAGCAAGCTCCGAACGCAGCTTGTACTTGCGGCCCAGCGCCAGCGCGGTCTGCTCGCAGCGCCGCGCCGGGCTGCAGATGATGCGCGTGCCGTCCGGCAGCTGCCTGTCGAGCCATGCCGCCATCCGCTTGGCCTGCTTCTCGCCGCGCGCGGTGAGCGAGCGCTGCATGTCGTCGCAACCCTCGGTCCAGTCCTCGGCTTCGGCGTGGCGCCAGAAGATCAAGTCCATGGTCATCGTCTTTCGATCGTCAGTTGCCGGATGCATCTCTGAGATGCCCTCGTGATGCGTAGCGGTTCATGAGCGCCGCCTGAGCGCCGTGGGCCTCGACGGCGGGCGAGGAACCAGCCTCGGCCGCGTGCGTATCGTGGTCGACGCGCGTGTAGGTGCCGTCGGCGCCCAGGTCCCAGGCGTCGCGGCCGTCGTGCAGGTAGGCCACCAGGCATTCGTCGATCAATCGCTGGCGCAGTCCAGGGTCGGTCACGGGCCACGCGAGCTCGACGCGCCGCATCATGTTGCGGTTCATCCAGTCGGCGCTCGACAGATAGAGCGATTCGTCTTCGCCATTTCGGAAGTAGAAGACCCGCGAATGCTCCAGGAAACGGCCGATGACCGAGCGCACCCGGATGTTGTCCGTGACGCCCGGCACCTGCGCAGGCAAGGTGCAGGCACCGCGCACGATCAGGTCGATCTTCACGCCCTTCTGGCCGGCACGGACGAGCGAGGAGATGATCTCGTCGTCGGTCAACGCATTCATCTTGGCGACGATGCGGGTCGGCTGGCCGGCCGCAGCGGCCACGCCGAGGGCATCGATCTGCGCGACGATGTTCTTGTGCAGGTCGAACGGCGCCAGCCACATGCGGTTGAGTTTCGGCAGGCGGCTCTGGCTCGCCAGGTGCACGAACACGGCCTCCATGTCGGCCGTCAGCAGCGGATCGGCCGTGAGGTGGCTGATGTCGGTGTAGAGCCTGGCGGTGCGCGGGTTGTAGTTGCCCGTGGAAAGATGGCCATAGCGGCGCATCTGCTTGCCCTCGCGCCGCGTCACCAGCAGCATCTTGGCGTGCGTCTTGAGGCCGACCACGCCATAGACCACCTGGGCGCCGATCGACTCGAGCATCTCGGCCCAGTTGATGTTGGCTTCCTCGTCGAAGCGGGCCTTCAGCTCAACGACCACCGTGACTTCCTTGCCGCGGCGAACGGCTTCGCGCAGCAGGTCCATCATTTCCGAATCGGCGCCCGTGCGGTAGATGGTCTGCTTGATCGCCAGCACCTGGGGGTCCTGCACCGCCTCGCGCAGGAATGCCAGCACCCCCTCGAAGCTCTCGAAGGGCTGGTGGATCAGCACGTCGCCGCGCTGCAGCTGCTCGAAGAACGACTGGCCAGGCGACAGGGTGACTGGGTACGAGGCGCGATACGGCGGAAAGCGAAGCTGAGGTTCGTCGAGCAGGTCCGCCAGCTGCGTGAGGCGGGCCAGGTTCACAGGGCCGTGCACCCGGTACAGCGCCTGGGGCGGCAGGTTGAACTGCGCCAGCAGGAAGCTCGCGAGCGATTCCGCACAGCTCGCCGAGACCTCGAGGCGCACGGCCTGCCCGTAGTGGCGGTGCTGCAGGCCCTGGCGCAGCGCGGTGCGAAGGTTCTTGACGTCTTCCTCGTCCACGGCCAGGTCGGAATGCCGCGTCACGCGGAATTGCGAGAAGTCGCCCACCTCGCGCCCCGGGAACATGCTGCTCAGATGCGCGCGCACCACGCTCGAAAGCGCCACGAAGAGCGTCTTGCCCTCCGACACCTTGGCCGGCATCCTGATCAGTCGCGGCAGCACGCGCGGCAGCTTGACGATCTGGATCGGGTTCTCGCGCCCGAAGGCGTCCTTGCCGCCCAGCCGCACGATGAAGTTCAGCGACTTGTTCGCCACCTGCGGGAAAGGATGCGCCGGATCGAGCCCGACCGGGATCAGCAGCGGGCGCACCTCGCGCTCGAAATACTCGCTGACCCACTTGCGCTGGGCGGGATTGCGCTCGCCGTGCGAAATGATGCGGATGCCGTGCGTCGCGAAGGTGGGCATCAGCTCGTCGTTGTAAAGCGCGTACTGCCGGGCCACCAGCTTGTGGGCCGCCTCCGCGAGCCGCTCGAACGACTCGACCGTGTAGGTGCCCTTGTGGTCGCCCGCACTGCCGGCGATCAGGTGAGGTGCGGCGCGGACTTCGAAGAACTCGTCGAGGTTCGACGAAACGATGCACAGGTAGCGCAGGCGCTCGATCAGCGGCACTTCCTTGCGATGCGCCCAGTCGAGCACGCGCTCGTTGAACGAAAGAATGCTGTGGTCGCGGTCCAGCAACGTGAAAGCAGGTGCCGCAACCTCGGGAGACGGGTTGGCGGGAGCGGGTGACATGGACACTGATTCTGAAGCAGGCGACACAGGAGGGAACACAGGCTGAAATATGACAGTGTCAGCCCCTCTTGTGACAGTTCCATGACTGTTCGGTGACGCCTCGGCGCCAGCGGTCTGGCGGCCGAGGGCACCAGGCGAGGAAGCGAGCGGCCCTGTCTCGGGCCGGTCAGCCGCCGGCTTCATGAACCCAGGAAGTGCTTGCGGTAACGCGCCGGCAGGTCGTCGATGCGCATCAGCATCGGCAGGTCGGCAGCGTTGAAATCCGGGTCCCAGGCCGGGGCGCCGAGCACCTTCGCGCCCAGGCGCAGGTAGCCCTTGATGAGTGCTGGCGGTTCCACGTCGAGCGTGCTGTCCAGGCGCTCGACCGGCAGCGGCAGGCGGGGCTGCACCTGGTACTGGATGGGCGCCATGTGCTTGGCCGAAACCTGACGCCAGATGCTGGCTGCGGCGTCGCCGTTCGTGACACCGTTGTGTGACATCGGGATGCTGGCGCAGCCGATCATCGTGTCCAGCTTGTTGCGGTGCATGAAGCCGGCCAGGGCGCCCCAGAGCGCGAGGATCACGCCGCCCTGGCGGTGGTCCGGGTGCACGCAGCTGCGGCCAAGCTCCACCATGCGCTCGCGCAGGTCGCGCAGGCGGGTGAGGTCGAATTCAGTATCGCTGTAGGTGCTGCCGACCCGGCGTGCCTGGGCCGGCGTCAGCACGCGGTAGGTGCCAATGACTTGCTGGGTCTGCTCGTCGCGCACCAGCAAGTGTTCGCAGAAGTCGTCGAACAGGTCGATGTCGTGGCTGGCCAGCGGCGAGGAGACCCGGGCGCCCATCTCGCCGACGAACACGTCGTAGCGAAGGCGCTGTGCGGCGCGAACGTCATCGACGTGGCGTGCCCAGCCGACGGTGATGCCTTGCCTGGATTCGACGGCCTGGGGCAGGATGACTGCAGGGGCCTGGGGCACCGACGGGCGGGCGGCAGCGGTGGAGCCACCGGCTGCAGGAGCAGGCCACAAGGCCGCGCGGAGCCCGATCTGAGAAAGCGGAAACGTCGGGTTGGGCAGTTCTTTCATGTGGAAACCCTTTCTGCGAGCGAGTCTCCGCACCTGCGATGAAGCGGGCATGTCAGGAAAATTGCAGGCGCGTGACGCTGTTACAGCATCACTCCTGCCGCGGGACGCCTGCAACCGCTCGGGCCGCCTTCGTCGTCTAATGCGATGGATCCGCGAAATGGAGCTCGACCTCATGGCCACACCTGCCCCCGCTGGCACAGACAGCAGCCGCCTTCACCAGACTTTCCCGGTGCTCAGTGACACCGAGATTGCGCGCATCGCACGCTTCGGCACCGTCCAGCAGTTCCCACGCGGCACGAGGCTGTTCACCGCAGGTGAAACGGGCCCTGGCATGTTCGTGCTGCTCAAGGGCGTCGTGGCTGTCACGCAACGTGACGGCCTCGGGCATGTGGTGCCGATCGCGCGGCAGGGGCCGGGCGAATTCCTCGCCGAGGTCGGCCAGCTGAGCGGCCGCCCTGCCCTCGTCGACGGCCACGCCGACGAAGACGTGGAGGCGCTGCTGGTTTCGCCCGCGCAGCTGCGCGCGCTGCTGGTGGCCGAAGCGGACCTTGGCGAGCGCATCACCCGCGCGTTGATCCTGCGGCGCGTGGCGCTGATCGAGTCGGGCGCCAGCGGGCCGGTGCTGATCGGGCAGCCGCAGTCGCCCGACATGGCCCGGCTCGAGAACTTCCTGCGCCGCAACGGCTATCCCTATCACCTGGTCGACGCAGCGCACGACCCCGACGCCGCCGCGCTGCTCGAGCAATACGGCGCCTGCAAGCTGCTCGCCGTCTGCCCGGACGGCTCTGTGCTGGTCAACCCGAGCGACGATGCGCTGGCGCGCTGCCTGGGCATGGTCGACACCGCCGAGCACAATGAGCTCTACGACGTGGCCGTCGTCGGCGCCGGGCCTGCCGGGCTGGCGACCGCGGTGTATGCGGCGTCCGAGGGGCTTCGCGTGATCGTGCTCGACTGCCGGGCATTCGGCGGCCAGGCCGGCGCCAGCGCGCGCATCGAGAACTACCTGGGCTTTCCTACCGGCATTTCCGGGCAGGCACTCGCGGGCCGCGCCTTCGTGCAGGCGCAGAAGTTCGGTGTCGAGATGCTGATCCCGGCCAAGGTCGCATCGCTCGACTGCTCGCGCGACAACCCGCTCAAGAGCCTTGCCGTCGAGCTTGCCGACGGCCGAACGATCCGCGCGCGCACGGTGGTCATCGCCAGCGGCGCTCGCTACCGCCGCCCCGACGTCCCGCGCCTTGCCGAATTCGAAGGCCGCGGCGTCTGGTACTGGGCCTCCGCCATCGAGGCGAAGATCTGCGCGCAGCAGGAGGTCGCGCTGGTCGGAGGCGGCAATTCGGCCGGACAGGCCGCGGTGTTCCTGTCGCGCCATGCGGCCAAGGTCAACGTGCTGGTGCGCGGGCCGTCGCTCGCTGCCAGCATGTCGCGCTACCTGATCGACCGGATCGAGGCCACGCCCAACATCTCTTTGCAGCCGCACACGGAACTCGTGCGCCTTCATGGCGGCTCCGACGAAGGCCTGACCGGCGCGACATGGCGCTGTCACACCTCCGGCAAGGAACATGACTGCGCGGCACGCAACATCTTCCTTTTCGTCGGCGCAGAGCCGGAAACCTCGTGGCTCGAAGGCTGCGGCGTGGCGGTCGACAAGCATGGCTTCGTGCTGACCGGCAACGCCGCCAGCCGCGGCTTTCCGGCGCAGCCATCCGCGGTGCTCGAGTCGAGCGTGCCCGGCGTCTTCGCCGTGGGGGATGTGCGCTCCGGCTCGGTCAAGCGCGTGGGCGGCGCCATCGGCGAAGGCGCCGCCGCGGTCGCCCAGATCCACCAGCACCTTTCGCAGGCCTCGGCAGTCGCCTGACGGGCGTCGGCTGCACACAAATAGAGAAGAAGGAGTTCAAAGTTGTCCATCAAACCCTGTGACCACGTGCCTGCCGAGATCGCGCAGCCTCATGCGCAGCAGCATCGCGGCTGCGAAGACTGCCTGAAGACGGGCGACACCTGGGTGCACCTGCGTCTTTGCGCGCACTGCGGACACATCGGCTGCTGCGACTCGTCGAAGAACCGTCACGCGACGCGGCATTCGCATGCCGAAGGCCACCCGGTCATCCAGTCGCTCGAACCCGGCGAGAGCTGGATGTGGTGCAACGCGCACCAGCGGCAGGTCGGCTGAGAGCTCCCGCATTTCGCCAGCCACACCGCAAATTCCCGCGCCTGCACGCGCCTGGATTCGCACGTATATGCTGCCGGGCTCGCATCCAACACATCCCGCACCGGAGAGCCAGACAACATGCCCACATCGCCCATCGACGTCTATTCCTGGCCCACACCCAACGGCCACAAGATCCACATCATGCTGGAGGAGTGCGGCCTGCCGTATCGCGCGCACCCCGTGAACATCGGCAAGGGCGACCAGTTCGCGCCAGACTTCCTGCAGATCAGCCCCAACAACAAGATCCCCGCCATCACCGACCCCGATGGTCCGGACGGCAAGCCGATCTCTCTCTTCGAGTCGGGTGCCATCCTCGTCTACCTCGCGGGCAAGACCGGCAAGTTCCTGCCGAACGGTGACCGCGAGCGCTACGAAGTGCTTCAGTGGCTGATGTTCCAGATGGGCGGCGTCGGTCCCATGCTCGGACAGGCGCATCACTTCCGCATGTACGCCCCCGAGAAGATCGCCTACGCGATCGACCGCTACAGCAACGAAGCCAGGCGCCTGTACGGCGTGATCGACAAGCAGCTGTCGCGGAGCAAGTTCATCGCCGGCAAGAGCTACTCGATCGCCGACATCGCCATCTTCCCGTGGCTGCGCAGCTGGGAAAACCAGGGCATCACCCTCACCGACTTCCCCCACCTGAAGGATTGGTTCGACGGCATCGCCGCGCGCCCGGCGGTGCAGCGCGGGGTGAAGGTGCTCGCAGACCTGCGCAAGCCGATCACCGGCGACAAGGAGCGGGAGATTCTTTTCGGCAAGACTCAGTACGAGAAACGCTGAGAGCCCCTTTATCCGGGCTAGAATAGAAGGCTTGTCGGGGTGTAGCGCAGCCTGGTAGCGCATCTGGTTTGGGACCAGAGGGTCGAAGGTTCGAATCCTTTCGCCCCGACCAAAAAATCGAAATGCACACAGTCACATTGCGGGCTGTGTGCATTTTTCGTTTGTATCTGCGCCGCGGGATGCGCGCGAAGGTGCCCCTGAGGGGATGCGGAAGGCCGATGACTCACCCGCACAGGCCGGAAGCCAGGAGCTGGAACTGTGCGGGATGAAAGTTGGCCTGCCCGGAGGGGATCGAACCCCCGACAACCTGCTTAGAAGGCAGGTGCTCTATCCAACTGAGCTACGGGCAGATTTGAGGCTGGAGAGAAGCCAGCAAAATCAATGACTTGAGCGTGAATGCTCTCACGGACGAGCGCGGATTCTACCGAGTTCCGCGTCTTGGTTCGGCGGGCAGGATGCATTGCGCTGCACGCCATCGGGCCCGTCAGCCAAGCGCGACAACCGTCTCCCAATTCCAGCCCAACTGACCGGATAAGCTGGATTTCATGCTTGCCGGGAGCGGTCCGACCTGCAGACGATCCACCGGCAAGATGCAGCCACCACCATCGCCGACCTCGCCCCGAGACGCCGCAGCCACCCCGCCGAAGGATCCTGAACTTGCTCGACGCACTCCGCGCCCTCTGGGCCGCACTGGTCGCCATCGGCCGGTTCCTGGCCTGGCTGCTGAACCTGCTTTCGTGAGGCCGATCAGCTGCTTGCGGCCTGCTGCGGCTCTCCGAGCGAAAGCATCAGCCGGTTCGCCCAGTTGAAGAAGGCCGCGCCGTGGATGACGTCGGCGATCGCGAGATCATCGAGCCCCTGCGCGCGCAGTTGCGCCACATGCTCCACCCCGAACACTGACGGCGTGGCGGACAGCGCGACCGAAGCCGCCACGATCGCGTTCCAGCGCTCGCCCAGGTCGGCCTTCACTCCTTCGTCGAGCAGCTTCTGCACGTCTTGCGTGCGCTGCGAGAAATGCGAGGCGAAGCGCGCGTGCACCGATGCGCAATAGATGCAGCCGTTGTAGCGCGAGGCGGCGGCGGCCGAGAGCTCGCGCTCGGCGCGCGGCAGGCCGGCTTCGGGGTTGTAGAAGATGTCCTTGTCGGTGCGCGTGCGTGCGCCGAGGATGTCCGGATCGCGCGCCAGCAGGCGGAAGTACGGCGACTTCGCGCGCGATGCGTCGACCAGCCCTTCGAAATGCCGCTCGGTCAGCTCGGCCTCGGGCAGCGGCTCCAGCCAGGGCAGCCATTCCAGCTGCGCCTGCGTGAAGGCGTTCGGATGGGCGTTGTCGGGATGGGTCAGCACGGTTTCGTCGCTCATGGTGTTTGTCGCTCTCTCTGCCTCAATGTCTCTTCGTCTCGCTTGCTCAATCGACGGCGGTGACGGGATGCTGCGCCAGCGCCCTCAGGCCGGCCACCACGCGGATCTGGAACGCGATGAAAGCGACGAGCTGCGACAGCGTCACGATCTCGGTGCTGGTCCATCCCGCATCCAGCAGCGATTTCAGCGCCGCGGCGCTCGCATCGCGCGGGTGAAAGACGAGCAGGTGCGCATGCGCGAGCGCGGCGGAGAGCTTCTCGCCCAGCGCCGCATGCCCTGCTTCGCTCACCGCGTATGAAGGGCCGGCCGCGTCCTCCGCGCTGAGCGGGCCGGCGGGATACCGGCCATAGGGGCCTTGCGCAGCGCCTCGCTGCGTCTCGCTGGCGATCGCGTCCGCCACGCCGGCGCGGGCGCCCTTCTCTACCAAGGCATCGGCATAGAAACGCGCCACCTCGGCCTGCCCGTGCAGCCCCGCGACGAAGGCCGCGACGGCGAACCGGTCCGCAACTTCGAAGTGCCCGAACACCGGAGGCGTCGGCGCGAACAGTGCGAGATAGCTCTGCTGCGCGTGGGTGCGTGCCTGCTCGCGATGCGCGCGAATGCGATCGAGGTGGCTGCCGGGCTCGATGCCGACCAGCCGATCGATGACGTCGAACACCGCCGGGACAGCGGAAGAAGAGACGATGGCGTTCATGAAGGGGAGGAAGAAAGAAAGGAAAAAGGCAAAAGGGGGAGGCGCAGCTACAGGAGTGCGAGGGATTGGAGGTCCTTCGCTTCTTCGGCGCCGCTCGTCCAGCCCAGGGCCGGCGCAACCACGGTGGCAGTCAGTTCGATGGAGCGCAGGATCGCCTCGTGCGGCGGATCGACGGAGTGCACCTGGCAGACCAGGTCGGTCACGCGCGCGAGCGTGCTGTCGGCGCGCAGGGAGGCGATCACGTCGTCGGGCGAGCCGACGTGCACGTCGTAGGCGGCAATCAGCTGTTCGAGCGGCGCCTCGGGCCCTGCGCGATCGGCGAGGCCGGACTGTCCCGCGGCAGCGAAGCGCGCGGCCGAGCGGCGCAGGCCGATGTCGGCCAGGCGCAGCGCCTCCTTGCGGGTGTCCGCCACGAACACGCTGCGCGAGCCCACGATGCGCGGCGTGCGCCCCGGAGGCAGCGCGGCCAGGTAGGCATCGACGATGGGGTTCTGGATCTCGGCGAGCGAGGCATGCGGCGCCTGCTCCGGACGCGGCTGGGTGCGCGAGAGCATCAGCCCGTCGCCGGCCTCCCCTGCCCGCGTGCCGCCGCCGACCGAGAAGGTGGCCTGCCAGATGCGGCCGAGCAGTTGTTCGCCCGAGGGGTACAGCGTGTCGCCGCCCTCCAGCGCCCGGCCGGCCCAGGCCGACCGCACCGCGGCCAGCTGCCTGGCGAAGATGGCCGAGCGGTCGTTCCCGTCCAGCCCGAAGGCTGCAAAGGATTCGGGCGTGCCGCCCGTCCCGACGCCCACCTCGAGCCGGCCGCCCGAGAGCAGGTCCAGCACGATCGCGTCCTCGGCGACGCGCACCGCGTTCTCCAGCGGCAGCGTGACGATGCCGGTGCCCAGGCGAATGCGCCGCGTGCGCGAGGCCACGTACGACAGAAAGACGAATGGCGAGGGCAAGCCACCCTCGTGCTCGTGGAAATGATGCTGCGCGACCCAGGCCGAGTCGAAGCCGAAGGCCTCGGCATGGGCGATCTGTGCCGCGACGAGGCGGTAGCGCTCAGCGGCGGGCGCATCGTCGAGCAGCCGGCTGAAGAAGCCGAGCCGAAGCGGGCGCGATGATTTGTCGGAAATGCCGGGCATCCGGAAAAGAAGGCAGTGTTGTGGCGGGCCTTCGAGTCTTGCCCGGGACGCGGCCCGAGGGAAATCCGGTTATCGCGCTTGCTTATGCGCTTTGCGCGTATCGGCGTGCGACCGGGCGTTCAGTCCGCAACGCGCTCGGCGGCCGTACAGACACGGTTGCGCCCTCCCATCTTGGCGGCGTACAAGGCCCGGTCCGCGGCCTGGATAAGCTCCTTAGGCGGCTGCCGCGTCTCGGCGGGACTCAAGGCATCCACACCGGCGCTCAAGGTGACGAAACCATCCGGCGCGCCTGCATGCACGATCTTCAGGTCGCGCACCGCGCTGCGGATCTTCTCCGCGAGCGCGGCCGCAGCCGCCACGTCGGTATTCGGCAGGAGAACGGCGAGTTCCTCTCCGCCGTAGCGGGCGGCCAGGTCGCCAGGGCGCCGGGCCGCAACGTCGGCGATCGTGCGGCCGATGGTCTGCAGGCATTCGTCTCCGGCCGTGTGGCCGTAGATGTCGTTGTACTGCTTGAAGCAATCCACATCGAGCAGGATCAGCGCCAGCGTGCTGGCGTCGCGCATGGCGCGGCTGAATTCGCTGTCGAGCGTCACGTCGAACTGCCGGCGGTTCGCGAGGCCCGTGAGGCCGTCTTCCATGGCAAGGGTGTTCAGCGTCTTGTTGAGCTTCTCGAGCGCGTCGCGCGCGCGCCGTAGTTCGGCCTCGGTCTTGTTCTGCAGCTCCATCTGCCTCACCAGGCGCCAGCCCACGAAGCCGACGATGGACACCAGAAGAATCACGCCGCCCGTATGCCTGAGCGTCTCGTCCCACCACGCAGCCAGGATCTCGTCCTTCGACAGCGCGGCCCCGACGAACAACGGATAGTTGGCAAGCCGCCTGAAGCTGTTCAGGCGCGTGACGCCGTCCTGCGAAGACTTGATCTCCGCCGTGCCGACCGGCCCCAGTGTCTTGTAGGCCCGGTAGAGATCGGTCTCCAGCATGTTGCGCCCGACCATCTCGGTGCTGAACGGGCGACGGGTCATCATCGTGCCGCTGTCGAGGATGAGTGCGACGGCGCCCGCCTGGCCGATGTCGAGGCTGTCGTAGAAGCGGGTGAAGAAGTCGACCTCGATGGTGGCGAGCGCGACGCCGCCGAAGCTGCCGTCGGGGTTGTCGATGCGCCGCGACACGGGAACCAGCAGCTTGCCGTTGGTGCGGCTCTTGACCGGTATGCCGATGTGCGGCCCGCGGTCGTCGTGCTCGCGATGGAAGATGAAGTATTCGCGCTCGGCGTTGTTCAGGTTCTGCGGCCGCACCTCCCGCGAGTTCACGATCCAGCCGCCGTCCTTGTCATAGACGTGGATCGCATCGAGCTGCGGGAGCGCGGCCACCCGCATGGCGAGCACCTTGTGAAGCCGCTCGACGGCCGCCGGCCCCGTGCCGTCGTGCTCCACGCGCTCGACGACGCCGATCAGCGCGGTGTCGGTCTCCTTGATCGTATCGTCCGCCTGCTGCGCCATCGCGCGCGCCAGGTTGGCCGTGGCGACGCTCATCTGCCTGAGCTGGACCGCACGCGACTGCCAGCTGTTCCAGCAGTCGAGCGCAACCAACGCGAGGCAGACGACGGTCACGAAAACCGTGGTCCGGAAGGTGATGGAGGGTCGACGAAACACTATCTGCTTTCGAGGCGTCGATGTCTGAAGCGCCTCGCAGACTTTGACACATCTGCGGCCGGATCGGCAGCGATCCGGCGACGCAGCAAGGCCCCGTTTCAGACCGGACGCACGTCGAAGAACGCCTCGTCGGTGTCGCCCAGGTCGCGAAAGCCCGCGGTGCGCGCCGCGTCGTAGGCCCTCGCCCAGCGCTTGGCCAGCGCGATCTCGGCCTTCGACAGATCGCTCTCGCTCGATTCGCTCGCGTTCTGGAAGGCTCGCAAGGCCTCGACCACGTCGCCGCCGAGCTGCCTGTCGATCTCGCGCCTGAAGCGCTGCTCGGCCACCTTGACCGCATCGGCCACGGGGTGGGAGTAGTCGGCGAGCCGGACGGTGTATGCGACCCGGTCTTCCACTTCGACGTTCTCGAAACGGAACGGCTCCTCGGGCGCAGCGCCTGGAAACGATGGCTCGGGCAGCACCATCGCCTCATGTTGCTGCGACAGGGCCATGGGAAAGGCTGATGCTGCCGCGGCAGCACCTCTGGGGAAGAAAAGCTCGAACTGGTTCATGGTTCATCGCCCCGGCACGCAGTTGCGCACCGATCCGGGCTCGTGGCCAAAGACTGGATGAATATACAGTCTTTGGCGACTCTTAACCAGCCCGCGGCGGGCCGGCGCCGCCGCTTGCGCTCAGCGGCCGTCGTAGATCATCCGCCAGACATTGCACCCGTTCGGGCACGCCGCTCTCGCCGGGCTCGGATTCGCCTGGGTGGCCGCGACTGGCGCGACGGGCGATGCAAAGAGGGAAAGATCGGCAGGATCGCTGCCCGGCGACGGAGTGCCGCCGACGACGAGTGCAGTCACGCTGACCGCCACCACTTTTGTAACCATCAACATGATCGTCTCCAGCAGTTGGTCACCAATCCAAGATAGACCTGCCGAAGACAAAAATCGCGAGGATTTACCCTCAAGGGATGTCGGGCGCGGAACGTTGGCCGGGAGACAACGAAGATCCAGGCTCCGCCGCCTCCCCCGCCTCCACGTAATTCAGCTCGACCGGATGCACGATGGAAGCCGCCGGCTCGCCATCGAAGCGCACCAGCAGGTACTCGCCGCTCGCGCCCGTGATCGCCCCGAACCTTCCTCGAAGCTCTACCCTGCCGCCGCGGCGTGCAGGAACCTTGAAGCGCAGGCGGATGTATGGAAGGCCCACGCGGAAATACTCGACCATGCGAACTCCCTGAATTGCCAATGCGGTCGTCGACGCTGCGGCGGTCCCACCGGGGCCGCGCAATGTCGACAACCGCTCGTTGCAATTTCCTCGCAGCCGGGTCGGCTCCTTGTCAGCCGGAATCGCTCGCCGCTGACAGCCACGGGTCATTCGGCAGGCACGCCGAAGCCGCTCAGCCGGGGTTGCCGAAGGCGTTTTCCTCTTCGGCCCCGATGTCCCCGTCGACCTCCTCACGGGGGCCGACGTTCAGGTCTTCCGAAAGCCCCTTCAGCACGACGTAGCCCGCCTGCAGTGCCTCGGCATAGGTAGGGAACCCCTTGGCCGCTTCCATCAAAGGCTCGAACTCCATGGAGTTGTCGAAGGACTCCAGCAGCACCCAGAAATAGTCGCCCTCGTCGTGCTGGTCGACGGTCAGGGCGATGGAGATAAGTTGACCGGCCATTCCGCGCATGGTGGCCCGCTCAGGTGACAGGCCCAAGTAGCGGCGATGAACATTCGGCTTCGTGCATGAGTGCTCGAAAACACTACGTCCCTTCACGCAACAAGCCTTCACGGCGTCACGGCGGATCGGCGATGCTCGGGGCATGCCCGCAGCAAATTCACGTCCACCAGTGCGCCGCGGATGGCGCGCCGCCGCGCTGACCTACACGGTCGCCGGCGTCGTCTGCATCCTGGGCTGCGCCATCGCGCCCGACAGCGAGCTGAGCCTGCTGGTCGCCATCGCGGGCGGGTTGCCGTGGTCGCTGAGCCTGCTGACGCTGGGCCTGTCGCCCGGCGTGGCCAACACGGCGCTGCTGATGCTCGCCGCAAGCTGGACGGTCAATGCCGCGCTGCTGTGGTGGCTGGCGCTGCGCCGCCCCGGGCGGCACGGCACTTCGCATCCGGCCTGACGAGGTCGCCGCGCACAGTCATTGCGCCGGCGCATCACAGATATATCGCCCGCCCCCTTCCGGCCTGGCGGCCGCGCGCGCAAGCTCCTTGCGACCGTTCATACAACCGGATTCACAAGGAGCTATCCGATGTTCGCGATGCAGTATTCGCACAGGCTTCCCGCCGACTACGACATACAGATCATTCGCCAGCGGGCCGCACGGCGCGGCCTGCTGTGGGACGACACAGAGGGACTGGCATTCAAGGCCTTCGTCTCGCGGGAACGCGGCCGGCACGGGGCCGTCGGGCATGTCTACGCCTCGATGTATTTGTGGCTCGACGCCTCGGCGGCGGCGCGCTTCCTGATGGGGGAGCGCTTCCAGTCCGTGATCGATTCGTTCGGGCGGCCTCGCGTGGAGACATGGCTGCCGCTGGATGCGCGCGCCGGCACCGGCAGCACCCTCAAGGCGGCATGGCTGCTGCGCGAGGAGCACCCGCTCGACGCAGGCGTCGACCGCGCGATACTGCTCGCGGCGCAAGCCGAGGCCAATCGGCAGTGCGCCGCCGGAGCCGGAACGGTCGCGGTCTGGACGGCGCTCGACCTCGACGCGTGGCGGCTGGTCCGCTTCACTCTCTCGGCGGATGCGCCCGAAGCCTCCGGGGGCGGCACGCTCTACGAAGTGCTGCACCTCGCCCGGCCGGGCATCGGGGCTCTGGCATGAAGCCGCCGCGCCCCTCGGAGATGTGGCTGGCGCACCTGGCAGCCGTGTGCATAACCGGCGCCCTGCTGTGCTGCGCGGCCGTTCTGTCAGCCGCCGTGATGCACCGCCTTGCCGCTTCGTAGATGGCAGCCGGCGGCTAGACCGCGGTCGAGCGGATCGCCGCCGCCAGGGCGCCCAGCGCACCGCGCGCCTGCGCATCGGTCGCGCTGGCATGCATCACCACGTCGCGCGAAGGCAGGGGCGGCAGCCCAAGCACCGGCCCGACGTCGGCAGTGCCGACCGGCGCCACGCGGCGCCCGAGCGCAGCCACCGCAAGCCCCGCCGACACGGCCGCGCCCACCGTCAGCACGCCACCGCCCACGAATACCTCGGTCCAAGGCACGCCGCCTTCGGCCAGCGCGGCCACGGCCATGCTGCGCACGCTGCAGGGCTCGGCCTGCGTGGCCAGGCGCAGCGGCTCGCCGGAGCGATGCACGAAGTCGGGCGCGGCCATCCAGCCGAACTGCTCCTTCAGCAGCACCTCACCATCGAGGCGGCGGCTGTCGTGCCGCAGGATGACGACCGCATCAATGGCGCCACGGTCGAAGACGTCGAGCAGTTCGCGCGAGGTGGAAATGCGCACTTCCATCATCACGCCCGGCTCCGCCTCCTTCACCTGCCGCAGCAGCAGGGGCAGTTCTGCGCCGACGATGTGATGGCTGATGCCGACCACCAGGCGGCGCCGCTGCGCGCCGAAGGATTCGAGCGCACCATGGTGCGCCGCCAGCAGGAGCCGCGCAGACGGCAGGAAGGCCAAACCCTCCGCGGACAGCCGCACCAACCGCGGCGTGCGCTCGAGAAGACGGCGAGCCAGCGTCTCCTCGAGACGCTTGACCTTGAGGCTGACGGCCGACTGCGAACTGTCCATCGCCTCGGCCGCGCGCGTGAAACTTCTGAGATCGGCAACGTGCACGAAAGCCTGCACCGCTTCGATGTCGAGCGCCTTCATCCGGCGCCTGCCATTTGGGAAACTACGATGGATCGGTCTGACATTTCGATGCGATCATTTCACAGCGTCGGCATTCGCGCATCGCCCGCGTCGCGGGCAAGCCCTCGCGAAAACCATTCCACGACTCCACTCCACAACTTCCAACAGAGGTTCCTCTCGATGTTCCAGGACCAGCAAGTCAACGCGCCGCTGATCGGCGTTCCCGGCGGCCGCCATCTGCTCGACACCCCCGCCCTGCTGATCGACCTGCCCGCGATGACGCGCAACATCGAGCGCATGGCCGCCTTCGCCAAGTCGCGCGGCGTGAACCTGCGCCCGCACGTGAAGACGCACAAGTCGGTCGAGATCGCGCGCCGCCAGGTGGCGGCCGGCGCCATCGGCGTGAGCTGCGTCACGCTGGGCGAGGCAGAGGTGATGGTCCAGGGCGGCATTCCGGGCGTGCTCATCACCTCGCCGGCGGTCACGCCGAGCAAGATCGCGCGGCTCATCAAGCTGGCGCAGCAGGCGCGCCCGGGCGACGTGATGATGGTGGTCGACAACCCGCAGAACCTCGCCGAACTTGCGCGCGCCGCCAGCGAGCTCACGCATCCGCTCGACGTGCTGGTGGACTACGGCGCAGGCTACAACCGCACCGGCGCCGCCACGCAGGCCAAGGTGCTCGAGCTGGCCGCGCTGGCCGCCGCCGAGCCGCGCCTGCGGCTGCGCGGGCTGCAGGCCTATGCGGGCAACCTGCAGCACATCGTGGCGCGCGATGAGCGCAGCGCGGCCGCCGCGGGCCTGCGCGAGACGGTGGCGGGCATCGTCGCGGCGGCGCGGCGCCAGGGCCTGAACTTCGACATCGTCACCGGCGCGGGCACCGGCACGCACGACCTCGATTCGCAGGAAAACGCGTTCACCGAACTGCAGGCCGGCTCGTACGTTTTCATGGACGCCGAGTACAGCCGCGTGCTGGCCGACGGCGACCGGCCCTCGCCCTTCGAGACGTCGCTCTTCGTGCAGACGGCCGTGGTCAGCACCAATGCAACCGACTGGGTGACGGTGGACGGCGGCACCAAGTGCTTCTCCACGGACAGCGGCGTGCCGGTGGTGGCCAAGGGTGCGGATGCCGCGAGCCGCTACGCCTTCTTCGGCGACGAGCACGGCAAGCTGATGCCGCCTGCGGGCTCTCAAGCCTCGCAGGCCCCAAGACCCGCGCTGGGTGCCCGGGTGGAGTTCGTCACGCCGCATTGCGATCCGACCGTGAACCTGCACGACGCCTACCACGTGGTCGAGGGCGGCACCCTCGTCGCGATCTGGCCGGTGGACGCGCGCGGCAGGCGATAGCCGCCGAGCGCGGCCGGAAGAAGCCATCGGCATAAGAAAACGCGAAAAGCGTATTTCACAAGCGCCGCGCCGCGGGGGACAGTCGGGCGCTGTCCCTCTTTTCCCGGGCGTGCCTTCAGGCCGCCCCGCCCCCATGGAATCCATCCAAGCCAAGACGCGCCCCGCGGCGCAAGCGCCGCTCGCACAGGCGCCGTCGTTCCAGCAACTCGCTGCCCGCTTCCGCCCCGTCTTCCAGCGCATCGCCGAGCGCTCCGCCCAGCGCGAGACCGATCGCGAACTCGCCTACGAACCCGTGGCCTGGCTCAACGCCGAGCGCTTCGGCGCGCTGCGCGTGCCGCTCGAGCACGGCGGCCTGGGCGGCTCGGTGGAGCAGCTCTATGACCTGCTCATCGAACTGGGCGAGGCCGACTCCAACCTGCCGCAGATCCTGCGCGCGCACTTCGGCTTCATCGAGCGGCTGCTGGCGGAAATCGACCCCGCCCTGCACGGCCCGTGGATGCGCCTTGCGGCCGAGGGCGTGATCTTCGGCAACGCCACCACCGAACTCGGCGACGGCTCGCTCAAGACGCTGCAGACCACCTTGAAGCGCGACGGCGACGCCTGGCGGCTCGACGGCGACAAGTTCTACAGCACAGGCACGCTGTATGCCGACTGGATCTCGGTCTCGGCCCAGCGCCTGAACGACGACGGCAGCAGCGACCGCGTGATCGCGCTCGTGCCCGCCGAGGCGCAGGGCGTGGAGCGCGTGGACGACTGGCGCGGCTTCGGCCAGCGGCTGAGCGCATCGGGCACCACGCGCTTTCGCAACGTGCGCGTGAAGCCCGAGAACGTGCTGCTGTACGTGCGCGACCAGCCCACCCCGCTGACAGCGCATTTCCAGCTCACGCACCTTGCAACGCTCGCCGGCATCGCGCGCGCCATCGTGCGCGACGCGGTGGCCTTCGTGCAGCCGCGCAAGCGCGTCTACAGCCATGGCAGCGGCGACACGCCGCGCGAAGACCCGCTGGTGCAGCAGGTCGTCGGACAGCTCGCGAGCACCGCATTCATCGCGACCTCGACCGTGCAGGCCGTGGCACGCGGCCTGGGCGAGGTCGACCGCTTCCGCGAGCGCGGCGAGGCCGTGCCCGAGAGCCTGCTGTTCGAGGTGGAGCTGAACACCGCCAAGGCGCAGGCCGGCATCGTCGATGCGGTGCTGCAGGCCGGCACCCGGCTCTTCGACATCGGCGGCGCCTCGGCGCTGCAGGGAGACCGCCAGCTCGACCGGCACTGGCGCAATGCCCGCACGCTCGCCTCGCACAATCCCACGATCTACAAGGGACGCGTGGTGGGCGAATACCTTCTCAACGGAACAAGGCCGACTTTCTACTGGGCCGTGGGGAGCGCTTAAAGTCGCGGGTTCTCCAACGGACCTGCTTCTTCCATGCGCCGACTGCTGCCAGCCCTTCTCCCACTCGTCGTCCTCGCCGGCTGCGCGGCGCCGCAAACCGGCGTGCTGCGCCTCAACGACGGTGTATTCAGGGCGGCGAGCGAGCAGGAGGCGCAGGCCTATTGCCGCATCGATGGGAACCCGATCCGGTTCCTGCAGCCGGCCGACGCACCGGCCACAGCGGCTACAGCGGCCAGCGGCGTGCTCTTCAGGTGCGACTGAAGAAGACTCGGGGAGTCAGGGGCGTCGCCTCTTCAGACGCGCGGGAGCGCCGCAAGGAAGGTGGACACGACGATCGCGGCAGCGCGGTCCAGCTGCAGGATGTCAGCGACGTCGAAGGCGTGCGGCGCGGTGCGTCCGCTCGAGCCGAGCGGCTTGCGGATCTCGACGAGGACTTCGGCCGCCAGCTCGCGGTCGCTGCGGGGCCGGCCGTCGGGGTGCATCACCCATTCATCGACCTGATCGAACGGAATGCTCCGAAAGACTCCCACGATGGGGACGTACTTGTAGCGATCCTCGCCCACCAGGATGGGCACGCTGAGGTTACAGAAAAACGTGGTCGTCGACATGCAGGATCGCCGTCGCTAGGCAAAGCATTCAATTGTTAATGAGTGAGCTGTCCGGAGCCATCCTCTGAGGGAGCCGTGACGGGGGGAGACGTGACCTTCTGCACACAAATTGCCTCCATCCTTGTCCATTTGGGCTACAAAACAACCACTTTATTCTTACATAAAGATACACCGAACGGGATTCTTTGATGTTTTCGGCTGGTCGAGCCCCGAATTGAAGGCCGCTGAAGGGGCGCTCTTGTAAACACGCGCTGGCAAAACCCGGCACGCGAAGGCCGGCGAAGAGTGGCTGCGGCGCCCGGGCGGGCGCCCGCCTCGCTCACCTCGCAGCGATGGTTTCAGCAGGATCGGCCGCAGCGCGGCCCCGTCACACCCAGGCGGCTGTCAGCCCGGCGTGCCGAAGCGCGGTGCGCGCCGCTCGATGTTGGCCTTCACGGCCTCGACCTGGTTGGGGCTGCCGATCAGCGCCTTCTGCTCCACCGATTCGGCCAGCAGCAGCTCGGCCGCGCTCTGCGAGAGCGATGCGTTCAGCAGGCGCTTGCCCGCGCGGATCGCGTCGGGGCTCTTGCCGGCGATCTCGTGCGCCATCTGCAGCGCCTCGGCCAGCGGGTCCGCGCTGACGCGGGTGGCGAAGCCCAGTCGAAGCGCCTCTTCGCCCGAGAAGATGCGCCCGGTGAAGGTGAGTTCGCGCACCACGTCGCTACGGGCGAGTTCGCGCATCAGCACCATGCCGGCCATGTCGGGCACCAGGCCCCACTTGATCTCCATCACCGACAGCTTCGTGTCGGGCGCGACGATGCGGATGTCCGCCCCCAGCGCCACCTGCAGGCCGCCGCCGAAGGCCACGCCGTGCACAGCGGCGATGACGGGCACCGGCACCTCGCGCCAGACCATCGCGACCTGCTGGGCGGCATTCGCGATGCCGTGCGTGCGCACGACCAGGTCGGCACCGGCGGCGCCCTCGCCCAGCACGTCGGCGCCCGCGCCCTGCTGCTGCATGCGCTCGAAGGAGGCCATGTCGAGCCCCGCGCAGAAGGCCTTGCCGCGGCCCGAGATCACCACCGCCCGCGCCGTCTTGTCGCCGCGCAGGGACTCGCCGGCCTCGATGAGCGCATCGAACATCGCCGGATCGAGCGCGTTCATCTTGTCGGCGCGCGAGAGATGCAGTTCGACCACGCCGTCGGCGTGGCGGGTGCGTTCGATGCGGTCGGTCATTCGATGTCTCCTGGGCGGTTGCTGCGCCAGTATCGCCGGGCACGGGCTCAGGCGATGATGGCGGCTGTCGCCAACACAACACCGAAGCCATGCCCCTGGACCGCCGCCATTTCCTCATTCAATCGGGTTCCGCCGCCGCCGTGGTCGCGCTGTTCGGTCAGGGCTGCGCCTCGACGCCAGCGCCTCCATCCGCCGGACCCGGCGAGACGCTGGGCTTCACCGGCGTGCCGGCGTCCCTGCGCGACGGCATCGTGGTACCGCCCGAGTACGAATGGCAGTTGCTCTACCCCTGGGGCTCCCCCACCGGCGTCGCCGGCCGCATGCCGACCTTCGCGCCCGACGCCGGCAACAGCGCCGACGACCAGGCCGTGCAGGCCGGCATGCACCACGACGGCATGCATTTCTTCGCGCTCGACGTGGCCGGCGAACGCGGCCTGCTGGTGATGAACCACGAGTACACCGACGAGCAACTGCTGCACACCGATGGCGTCAAGGAATGGACTGCCGGCAAGGTCCGCAAGTCGCTGCACGCCATGGGCGTCTCGGTGATCGAGATCCGGCGCAGCGGCCAGGGCTGGCAGCAGGTGCTGCCCTCGCCCTTCGCACGCCGCGTGCACGGCAACACGCCGATGCGCATCGCCGGCCCCGCCGCCGGCACGCCGCTGATGCGCACCGCCGCCAATCCTGCCGGCGACGCGGTCTTCGGCACCTTCGCGAACTGCGCCATGGGCGTCACCCCGTGGGGCACCTACCTCACCTGCGAGGAGAACTTCCACGGCTATTTCGGCGGCCCGAAGGACGCGGCCCGCAACGCCACGCCGGCCCAGCGCCGCTACGGCACGGTGGCCGGCTCGCAGTGGGTCGAGTACTGGCGCTTCGACGAGCGCTTCGACCTCAGCCGCCATCCGAACGAGCCCCACCGCTTCGGCTGGGTGGTCGAGATCGACCCGTTCGACCCCACGGCCACGCCCGTCAAGCGCACCGCGCTGGGCCGCAAGCGCCAGGAAAGCGCCACCTGCACCGTCGCGAAGGACGGCCGCCTCGTGGTCTACATGGGCGACGACTCGCGCTTCGAATACATCTACAAGTTCGTCAGCCGCGACAAGGTGCGCCCCGGCACCGACGCCGCCGCGCGCGCCGCCAACCGGCACCTGCTCGACGAAGGCACGCTCTATGCCGCGCGCTACGACGCCGGCGGACGCGGCCAGTGGCTCGAGCTCACGCACGGGCGCAACGGCCTGGACGCGGCGAACGGCTTCGCCGACCAGGCGGAAGTGCTGATCCACGCGCGGCTGGCCGGCGACCAGGTCGGCGCCACGAAGATGGACCGGCCCGAGTGGATCGCCATCCACCCGCAAAGCGGCGAGGTCTACGTCACGCTCACCAACAACAGCCAGCGCGGCGACGCCGGCAAGCCCGCTCCCGATGCGGCCAACCCGCGCGCCAACAACCTCTTCGGCGGCATCCTGCGCTGGCGCGAGGACGCGGGCGATGCGGCCTCCACCGGTTTCTCGTGGGACCACTTCGCGCTCGCCGGCGACCCCGCGCAGCCCGGCAGCGGCGCGCGCTATCCCTCGGCCGGCGCCGACGCATTCGGTGCGCCCGACGGGCTGCACTTCGACCGCGGCGGCCTGCTGTGGATCCAGACCGACCTGAGCGGCCAGGTCATCGGCAAGCCGCCCTACACCTCGCTGGGCAACAACCAGATGCTGTGCGCCGACCCGGCCTCCGGCCGCATCAAGCGCTTCCTCACCGGGCCCAACGGCTGCGAGATCACCGGCTGCGTGGTCACGCCCGACCGGCGCACGCTGTTCGTCAACATCCAGCACCCGGGCGAGGCGCGCGACGACGGCGACACGAAGCACAACAGCGCCTGGCCCGACGGCACGACGCCGGGCAGCGCCCGGCCCCGCTCGGCAACGCTGGCCATACGCCGGCGCGATGGGGGTATCGTCGGCACCTGAGACAGCCAACAGGCGCAAAAAAATGAGAAGGGCCCCAGCATGAGCATCCGCATCGTCCGCCTCGGCACACCGCGCGCGCCCGACGAGGGCCTTCGCGTCGGCACCGTGCGCCGTCCGCCGCGCGGCGTTCCGAAGACCGAATTCGCCTCGCAGGACTGGTACGACGTGTGGTATCCCAACCTCGCCCCCTCGGTCGAGGCGATGAAGCAGGCGCAGGAAGCCCAGAAGGCGGAATCGCCCGCGCAGTGGAATGCCTTCGTGCGCAAGTTCAAGGCCGAGATGGCCGAGCCCGATGCGAGCCGCAGCCTCGACCTGCTGGCCGCGCTGTCGCATGGCACGTCGCTCTCGGTGGGCTGCTACTGCGAGGAGGAATCGCGCTGCCACCGCTCGGTGCTGCGCAGCCTGCTGGCGGAGCGCGGCGCGAAGATCGTCGACTGATTCCGCTCAGACCATCGGCGCGCCGACGAAAACCGGCAGCCGCTCGGCTTGCGCGGAGTACGCGGCCAGCACCGGGAAGTCGGTCGGCGAAATCGCATCGGGCGTCAGCAACTGCGTGAACGCCCAGGCCACGGCCGTCGAGACGCCGGCCTGCGTCATCGTCTCTTCACTGGCCGACAGCGGCTCGGCAGCGAGCTCGCCTTCGAGCGCCGAATACGCAGCGGCGAGCTGGCCCCGCACACGGTCCATCCACGGCTGGTGCAGCTTCTCGGCCGGGCGCAGCTGGCGCTCGTAGACGATCTGGACCGTCTTCTCGCAGGCCGCGAGCGCGAGCCCCGTGAGCCGCAGCTCGCGCAGCCGCCGCGCCGGGTCCGGCGACAGCAGGCTGCGCCCGCTGAGCGCCTGGGCGTAGTCGATGACGAGCGTCGAATCCATCAGCACCGAACCGTCGTCGCAGACCAGCGTGGGCGCCTTCACCACCGGGTTGATCGCGCGGAACTGCTCGAAGGTGCTGAAGACCGAGATCGAGCGGTGTTCGAAGGGAACGCCGAGCAGGCGCATCGAGATGGCGGTGCGCCGCACGTAGGGCGAGTCGAGCATGCCGACGAGTTGCATGGATGTTTTCTCCTGGAAGACGGCCCACGATACCCGCCGCAGCGGCAGCGCCGAATGGCAAGGCATCGAAAATGGCGGCCGCAAACCGATCAACCATCGGCGGCCATGCGCCTGCCCTCTTCCGCTCATGAACATCGACAAGAAAGACCGCCTGATCCTCGAAGCACTGCAGACCGACGCGCGCCAGAGCCTGGCCGCCATCGGCAAGCGCATCGGCCTGTCGCAGCCGGCCATGAGCGAGCGGGTGCGCAAGCTCGAGGAAGCAGGCGTGATCGAGGGCTACGGCGCGCGCGTCAACCTGCGCGCGCTGGGCGTGGGGCTGCAGGCCATCATCCGCATCGACACCACGCATGCGGGCATTGCCAGGTACCTGAAGCTGTTCGACTCGATGCCCGAGGTGCTGAGCGCCGACCGCGTGACGGGGGAAGACTGCTTCTTCGTGCGCTGCGCGATCGCCGAGCCGGCCGACCTGGAGCGGGTGGTGGACGCGCTGGCGGTCGATGGTTCGGTGACCACGTCGCTGGTGCTGTCGAGCCCCGTGAACAAGCGGGTCACCGTGCACGCGGCCAGGCCGCCGAAGAAATAGGCGGCAGCCTTCAGCGCTGCGCCTTGTCCTTCTGGTTCTGCGCCTCGATGCGTTCGCGCGCGGCCAGCCAGTCGGCGTCGCTCCACTGGCGCAGCTCGTAGAAGTTGCCGCCGGTGGCCAGTGCGTTGCCGCCGTCCATCATGATGCTCTGGCCGGTGAGCCAGTCGCACTGGCCCGGCGCCATCAGGAAGGAAGCCAGGTTCTGCAGCTCGCTCATGCGGCCGGTGCGCGCCATCGGGTTGTTCTGCTTGCTGCGCGCGCCGGGCTCCTCGCCGGGGTTCAGGCGCTTGCTCATGCCTTCCGTCGGAATCTCGCCGGGGCCGACGGCGTTCAGGCGGATGCCGTAGCGCGCCCATTCGACCGCGAGCGACTTGGTCATGACCTCGATGCCGGCCTTGCTCATGGCCGAGGGCACCACGTAGGGGCTGCCGTTGTCGACCCAGGTGACGATGATGCTCATCACGCTGCGGAAGGCGTCTCCCTGCTTCCATTCGCCCGACTTCGCCTGCGCCACCCAGCGCTTGCCCACCGCCTGCGTCACGTAGAAGCTGCCGTGGAACACGATGTTGGCGATGGCGTCGAAGGCGCGCGGCGAGAGGGCCTCGGTGGGCGAGACGAAGTTGCCTGCCGCGTTGTTCACCAGCCCGGTGAGGCCGCCGCTCTGGAACAGGCTCTCGACCATCTCGTCGACCTGCTGCGCGATGCGGATGTCCACGCCGAAGGTGTCGATGCGCCGCTGCGGAAACTGCTTGCGCCATTCGGCTGCCGTCTCCTCGCAGACCGACTGGCGCCGGCCGCAGATGGCCACGTCGGCGCCGAGGCTCAGGAAGCGCTCGGCCATCGCCCGGCCGAGGCCGGTGCCGCCGCCGGTCACCAGGATGCGCTGGCCGCTCATGAGGGAAGTCTCGAACATGAATCGTCTCCTTGGTCGATGGAAAGGCGGCACCCGCCGCCACCGGCACATGCTACGCGCGCGGCGCCCTTGCGGCTTGCGTGAGGTGGTTCCGTCCCCGGGGCGAGAATGCGCGAAACGAAATTTCCGGAGACGACGACCGATGCCCAGCCCCGCCGACGACCAAGCCTTCGCACCGCTGGAGGGCGTTCGCGTCCTCAGCCTCGCGCTGAACCTGCCCGGGCCCGCCGCGCTGCTGCGCTGCCGCCGGATGGGCGCCAACTGCCTGAAGCTGGAGCCGCCGGGCGGCGACCCGATGGCGCTCTACAACCGGCCCGCCTACGCCGCGCTGCACGAGGGCATCGAGATCCGTACCCTCGACCTCAAGACCGAGGCCGGCCAGCAGCAGCTGCACGCCGAGCTGGCATCCACCAACGTGCTGCTCACCTCGTTCCGGCCCTCGGCGCTCGCCAAGCTGAAGCTCGACTGGGCCACGCTGCAGGCGCGCCACCCTTCGCTGTCGCAGGTGGCCATCGTCGGCGCGCCCGGCGAGCGTGCCGAGGAGCCGGGCCACGACCTGACCTACCTGGCCGAAAGCGGCCTCGTCACCGGCACCGAACTGCCGCCCACGCTCTACGCCGACATGGGCGGCGCCCTGCTCGCGAGCGAGGCGGTGCTCAAGGCCATGCTGCTGCGCTCCCGAAAGGCTGGCGGCGTTTACCTGGAAGTGGCACTGAACGCCTCGGCCGACTGGCTCGCCCTGCCCCGCACCTGGGGCCTGACCCAGCCCTCGGGCGCGGTCGGAGGCGCGCATGCGGGGTACCGCGTCTATCCCTGCGCCGATGGCCGCGTGGCGGTTGCGGCGCTGGAGCCGCATTTCGCGAAGCGGCTCTGCGAAGCCGCGCAGATCGCCCCGCACGACATGCTGGCGCCGGCCACCCGCGAGGCACTGGCGGCCTGGCTGCTGACGCGCACGCGCGCCGAACTCGATGCGATGAGCCGCGAGCGCGACGTGCCGCTGCTCACGCTGGCTGACTAGGACTCAGCGAGCGGGGCCGTCGCGCTGCCGGTCTTCGCGCTTGAGCGCGAGGTAGGTGTCGAGATCGATCTCGTGCAGCTGGCGCGGGTACTGTTCGGCGCCCGCGAACCATCGGCGCTGGCGGCGCTCGGCCTGATCCGGCCCCGGTGCCGAGAGGTAGGCGTCCAGCGTCAGGAAGTAGCGCATCGCATTGCGCTCCACCAGTCCGCGCAGGCCTCGGATGTAGTCGGGCTGGCCCTCGGGCGTCTTGCCGACAACGGTGAAGCCCACCTTGTCGCTCCCGAAGGTCGCCAGGTAGGCCATGGTGCCCAGGCGCACCATGGTGTTGTGGTCGTAGCTGTAGCTGAAGTGCAGGAAGCTCTTGTGTTCGTCGAGCGCCACGGCCTCGAGCGTCACGCGATAGTTGCTGGTGCCCAGGGGGCCGCTTTCGGCGGAGAGCTCCACAAGCAGGTGATCGGGCGAGCTGCTGCTGACCCGGTAGACGAAGGGCAGCTCGAAGGCCTGGTCCACGGGCTTGTCGTAGCGTCGCACCACGTAGAGCGTGAGCATCTCGCGCCCCTGCGGGCCGCTGGAGGTGCGGCAGCGCCGGTTGTTGACGTGCAGGGTCAGCACGTCGCACCAGTGGGCCGAGCCCTTGAGCGCGGTCGCGATCTCGGAGAGCGGATGCTCGACCACTGCATGGACGTCTCCCTGCAGGCCGTCGGCAGTCTCCATCGAGTCCAGCTGAATGGCCCGGCCGAAGCCGCTGTGCGCGAGCTTGTCGCTCATGCGCTGATGGACGTCGCGCAGCGCCTGGGCGGAGGAGCTCTCCCCGGAGGCGGCCGCGAACGCCTGCGCCGAGGCAAGCACCAGCGACAACGCTGCCGCCAGGATGCGCATCCACGAAACCGGCGAGTGGGGCGAACTGCTCATGGGGCCACACCATACAACGGAGCGCCCCACCCTTGGCATCAGTCGGACTGTACCGGCTTGCTGCGCCGCACCAGCAGCAGCATCGCGCCGGCCAGCAGCAAGGCCCCGGCCCACTGGCGCGGCGTCATCGCCTGCGAGAACAGCGCCGCAGCCAGCAAGGCCGCCACCAGCGGCTCGATCAGCGTACCGACCACCGCCGCCGTCGGCGACAGCCGCCGCGCGCCCCAGGCGAAGGCCAGATAAGCCACCGAGGTCGTCACCACGCCCGTGTAGCCCACGCCCAGCCATTGCGCGCCGCCGGCCGGCCAGGTGATGCCCGCGGGCACGGCGACGGCCAGCATGCACACCGCCGCCGCGGTCATCCCCCAGGCCGAGGCCGTGACTGCCGGCACCCGCGCGGGCATGCGCGCGTTGCCCAGCACCACCATCGCGTAGCAGAAGGCGGAGCCCAGCGACCATGCCACGCCGGCCGCATGCCCCGGCGCCAGCGGGCCCCATCCTCCCGCAGGCATCACCAGCAGGAGCACGCCCGCCAATGCGAGCATCAGCCCCGCGACAAGCTTCGGGCCGAGGCGCTCATAGCCGCGCAGCACCGACACCAGCGCGACGATCACCGGCGCGCAGCAGATCGAGATGACCGTCGGCAGTGCCGCCCCCAGGTGCACGATGCCGGCGAACCAGCAGCTCACGTTGAGCGCCATCGCGGCGCCCGTGGCCAGCATCTGCAGCCGCTCGCGGCCGCCCAGGTCAGCCCAGCCGGTCCCCGGTATCGCAGGCGCCCGCCAGTGCAGCCACCACAGCAACGGCAGCCCGAGGGCGAAGCGCGCCAGCGACAAGCTCTGCGGCGCGATGCCGCCATCGATCAGGAATTGCGCCACCAGCGCACCGCCGCCCCAGAGGGCGCCGGCCAGCAGCACGCCGCCCCAGGCCAGGGCGGCAGACGTTCTTGCGTTCATTGATGAAAGTTCTTTCTCCATGACGCCCGCCATGGCCTATGGCCGATCGCTTCAGGATCGGGGTTCAGGCAGCGGGCGTGACCATCCGAGCCGCCGGCCGGCCCTTGGGGCACGGCTGGCGGCAACCGCTTGGGTCCGAGCGCGAGCGCGCTTCAGCAGCGGACGGCGGACGGGGGAGAAAGATGGCGGGCCATGTCGCGTATCTTATGCGCCCAAGACTTTTTCGAGGAACGGCCCATGCCACTCGTGCGAATCGACCTTTCCAGCGACACCCCCGAAACCCTGGGCCCGGCCATCGGCGACCTGGTCTACCAGGCCATGCGGGACACCATCAACGTGCCGGAGCACGACAAGTTCCAGGTCATCACGCGGCACGCCCCGCAAGAGCTGGTGCATCCGGCAAGCTACCTCGGCGTGTCGTATTCGCCGGGTTTCGTGCTGATCCAGATCACCCTGAACCAGGGGCGCACGACCGAGATGAAGAAGGCCTTCTACAAGCGGGTGGCCGACGACCTCCACGGCCGCCTGGGCATCCGGCGCGAGGACGTGTTCATCAACCTCGTCGAGGTGGCGAAGGAGAACTGGTCGTTCGGCAACGGGGAGATGCAGTACGCATAGCGGCGAAAATCCTGCCGATGAAACGCCAGGGCACGCTCGTTCGATGGGAGAAAGACCGGGGCTTCGGCTTCATCCGCTGCCCCGAAATCTCCGCCGATGTCTTCGTGCACCTGCGCGACTTCGCAGACCGCGGCACCACGCCGCAGGTCGGCATGCGGCTGGACTTCGATGAGATCCATGTGGGCGGCAAGGGTCCGCGCGCGGTGGCGGTCCGAGCGGCAGGCGCTCCGCAGCAGCGTCCGCAAGGGCGCGTGAAGCAGCAGCCCCCGCGCCGCGGCCCTGCCCCTTCGTCTTCAGGATCGTCATCACTGCCGATGGCGCTGCTGCTCGTCGGTTACGCGGTGCTGCTCGGCCATGGCGTATGGACCGGCCGGATCCCGCCGATCGCCCTTGGCGTGTTGCTGCTGCTGAGCCTGTCGACGCTGTTCATCTATGGCTTCGACAAGAGCGCGGCTCAGGCGGGCCGGTGGCGCACTGCGGAAAGCACCCTGCACATGCTCTCGCTGGCCGGCGGCTGGCCGGGCGCGTGGATCGCGCAGCGGCTGTTCCGCCACAAGGTGAGCAAGAAAAGCTTCATGGCCGTCTACTGGGCCACCGTGCTGGCGCACATCGCTGCCGTCGGCGCCTGGGTCGGCCGGCTCGTGCCGGCCCTTTGACGGACTCTGACCCGGCTCAGCGCGGCTTGCGGATGTTGCCGCGCACCGGGCCGGCAGGCTTGCGCCCGGCCGTACCCGTACCCGAGCCGTTGTCGCGCGGCGGCAGGCCGGTGTGCTGCGTGAGGATGCGGCCCTTCGAGGGCTTCACCGGTGCCAGCCTGACCGGTGCGGCCTTGGCGGCAACGGGTGCCGCCGTCGAGTTCTTGCGGCGCGCGCTGGTGTAGCCGCCGTCGGTCATCGGCTGCCAGGTCGGGATGAGGTGGTGCTTGCCGTTGCCGATCAGGTCGGCGCGGCCCATGCTCTTGAGGGCCTCGCGCAGCAGCGGCCAGTTGTTGGCGTCGTGGTAGCGCAGGAAGGCCTTGTGCAGGCGGCGGCGCTTGTCGCCGCGCACGATGTCCACCGTCTCGCTCTCGCGCGTGATCTTGCGCAGCGGGTTGCGGTTGGAGTGGTACATCGCGGTGGCGGTGGCCATCGGGCTCGGGTAGAAGGTCTGCACCTGGTCGGCGCGGAAGCCGTTCTTCTTGAGCCAGATCGCGAGGTTCATCATGTCCTCGTCGCTGGTGCCCGGATGTGCGGCGATGAAGTACGGAATGAGGTACTGCTTCTTGCCAGCCTCGGCCGAGTACTTCTCGAACATCTGCTTGAACTTGTCGTAGCTGCCGATGCCGGGCTTCATCATCTTCGTGAGCGGGCCCTGCTCGGTGTGCTCGGGCGCGATCTTGAGATAGCCGCCCACGTGGTGCTGCACGAGCTCCTTCACGTACTCGGGCGACTGCACCGCCAGGTCGTAGCGCAGGCCGGAGCCGATCAGGATCTTCTTGATGCCCTTCAGCGCACGCGCCCGGCGGTAGATCTTGATCAGCGGGTCGTGGTTGGTGTTGAGGTTCTGGCAGATGCCCGGGTACACGCAGCTGGGCTTGCGGCAGGCGGCCTCGATCTCGGGCGACTTGCAGCCGATGCGGTACATGTTGGCGGTGGGTCCGCCGAGGTCGGAGATGGTGCCGGTGAAGCCCTTCACCGAATCGCGGATGGCCTCGACCTCCTTGATGATCGAGTCTTCGGAGCGGCTCTGGATGATGCGGCCCTCGTGCTCGGTGATGGAGCAGAAGGTGCAGCCGCCGAAGCAGCCGCGCATGATGTTCACGCTGAAGCGGATCATCTCCCACGCGGGAATCTTGGTCGCGCCGTCGTGGCTGCCGTTCTCATCGGCGTAGCGCGGATGCGGGCTGCGCGCGTACGGCAGGTCGAACACGTGGTCCATCTCGGCCGTGGTGAGCGGAATCGGCGGCGGGTTGATCCACACGTCGCGCGCCGTGGTGCCCTCGCCGTGCGCCTGCACCAGCGCGCGGGCGTTGCCGGGGTTGGTCTCCAGGTGCAGCACGCGGTTGGCGTGCGCGTAGAGCACCGGGTCGCTGCGCACCTGCTCGTAGGACGGCAGGCGGATCACCGAGCGCTCGCGCGGAGGCACCTTGGTCTTGCCCTTGCCCTGCAGCGCGGGGTTGGGCACGAAGTTCAGCGGCTTGATGGCGGGGTTGACGGCCGCAGAGCCCGCCGCCTCGGCTGCCTTCGCGACTGCCTCGGCCTCGTCTTCCTTTGCGCAGGTGGCGCCGTGGGCCTTGGCCTGGTCGGACACCATGAGGTACGGATTGACGTGCGCCTCGACGCGGCCGGGCTCGTCGACGCTGGTGGAGACGATCTCGAACCAGCCTTCCGGCGTCTCGCGCCGCACGAAGGCGGTGCCGCGCACGTCGGTGATCTGCTGGACCGGCTCCTTGGCTGCGAGGCGGTGCGCGATCTCGACGATGGCGCGCTCGGCGTTGCCGTACAGCAGCAGGTCGCACTTGGAGTCGACCACGATGGAGCGGCGCACCTTGTCCGACCAGTAGTCGTAATGGGCGATGCGGCGCAGCGAGCCCTCGATGCCGCCGAGGATGATCGGCACGTCGTTCCAGGCTTCCTTGCAGCGCTGCGAATACACGATGGCCGCGCGGTCGGGGCGCGCGCCGCCCACGTCGCCGGGGGTGTAGGCATCGTCGCTGCGGATCTTCCGGTCGGCCGTGTACCGGTTGATCATCGAATCCATGTTGCCGGCGGTGACGCCGAAGAACAGGTTCGGCTTGCCCAGCGCCTTGAAGGGCTCGGCGCTCTGCCAATCGGGCTGCGCGATGATGCCCACGCGGAAGCCCTGCGCCTCCAGCATCCGGCCGATGACCGACATGCCGAAGCTGGGATGGTCGACGTAGGCATCGCCGGTGACGACGATGATGTCGCAGCTGTCCCAGCCGAGCGCTTCCATCTCCTTGCGCGAGGTCGGCAGGAATTTCGCCGTGCCGAAACGGGCCGCCCAGTACTTGCGGTAGCTGGTCAGCGGCTTGGCGGCACGCGCGAAAAAGGAGACGTCGACGGGAGCGTTCATCGGTGGGAGTTGACAGCGCCGCGGGAGCGCCGTTGTGGGCAACCCTCGATTTTAGGGTTTTCCACCATGCCTGTCGCCCTGCGTTACCTGTGACCGGACTTTCCCGAAGGACTCATGCGCCGGCAATTTGATTGCCAAAGTCAACCAACCGAATGACAATGGCAACCATGTCCACGACTTCGCCTCCCATAGATACCGCCGCCGTCAAGGCGATCCGCCAGTTCAACCGCTTCTACACCCGCCGTATCGGCGCGCTCGACCCCTACCTGGGCAGCGCCATGTCGCTGACCGACGTGCGTGTCCTGTACGAGCTGGCGCACCGCGAGGTACCCGTCGCCAGCGAGATCGGACGTGACCTCGGGCTGGACGCGGGCTACCTGAGCCGCATCCTTCGCCGCTTCGAGAACGAAGGCTGGCTGGTGCGCGAGCCGCATCCGCGCGACGCGCGCCAGAGCGTGCTGCGCCTGACCGAGGCGGGCCACGCCGCTTTCGCGCCGCTGCAGCAGAAGTCGCGCGAGGAGGCAGCCGCCCTGCTCGCCTCGCTGGCCCCGGCGCAGCGCCAGCAGCTGGTGCACGCCATGGGAACGGTTCAGTCGCTGCTCGATCCCCAGGCGCCGCCGGAGAGGCCGCAGGCCGCCATCCTGCGGGAGCCCGGCCCCGGCGACATCGGATGGGTGGTGCAGCAGCACGGCGAGATCTACGCGCGAGAGTACGGCTGGAACAGCACCTTCGAGGCGCTCGTCGCGAACATCGCGGGCGAGTTCCTGCTCAAGTTCCAGCCCGAATGGGAGCGTTGCTGGATCGCCGAGCTCAACGGCGAGCGGGTCGGCTCGATCTTCGTGGTGCGCAAGTCGGCCACGGTGGCGCAACTGCGGCTCCTGATCCTCACGCCCGGCGCGCGCGGGCTGGGCCTGGGCGGCAAGCTGGTGGACGAATGCATCGCCTTCGCGCGCCTGAAGGGCTACCGCAAGATGGTGCTGTGGACCAACAGCTGCCTGACGGCCGCGCGCGGCATCTACGCCAGCCGCGGCTTCCAGCTCACAGGTTCCGAGCCGCACGAGGGATACGGCACGCCGCTGGTGGGCGAGACCTGGGAATTGAAGCTGTAGCAGGCCCTGCCTGACTGGCCCCTCCCCCTCTGGGGGAAGGTTGGGATGGGGGCAGGCAGAGCTTTCCATGGATACGCCGCGTGCCCCACCCCGGCCCTCCCCCAGAGGGGGAGGGAGAAGGCTCACTGCATGAACCAGCCGTGGCTCACCACGAGCGATTGACCCGTGAGCGCATTGGTCGGGAACCCCGCGAACAGCAGCGCCACACGCGCCACGTCTTCCGTGGTCGTGAACTCCCCGTCGACCGTCTCCTTCAGCATCACGTTCTTGATGACCTCCTGCTCGGTGATGCCCAGCGTCTTGGCCTGCTCGGGAATCTGCTTTTCCACCAGCGGCGTGCGCACGAAGCCCGGGCAGATCACGTTGGCGCGCACGCCGTGCTTGGCTCCTTCCTTCGCGACGGTCTTGGCCAGGCCGATGAGGCCGTGCTTGGCCGTCACGTAGGGCGCCTTCAGCAGCGAGGCCTCCTTGGAGTGCACCGAGCCCATGTAGATCACGCTGCCGCCGCGGCCCTGCGCGTACATGTGCTTCAGGCAGGCCTTGGTGGTGAGAAAGGCGCCGTCGAGGTGGATGGCGAGCATCTTCTTCCAGTCGACGAAGCTGAACTCCTCGACCGGATGCACGATCTGGATGCCGGCGTTGCTGATCAGGATGTCGATGCCGCCGAAGGCCGCGGCGCCCTCTTCCACCGAGGCGTTGACCTGGTCTTCGTTCGTCACGTCCACGCCCACGCCGATGGCCTGCGCGCCCGTGGCCTTGAGTTCGGCCGCGGTGGCGCCGGCCGCTTCCTTGTTCAGGTCGGCGATGATGATCTTCGCGCCTTCCTGGGCGAACAGGATGGCGATTTCCTTGCCGATGCCGCTGGCCGAGCCGGTGATGTAGGCGACCTTGTCCTTGAGTTGCATGGTGATGTCCTTGAGGGTTGAGGAGAGAGAAGGATGAATTCCTGCGCCGTTTCCGAATCGGGAGACACTGCGGATCCGGCTTGGCCGGGCCGCAAGTGTCGCGCCCGGCGAGGGGATTGGCGAAGCGACACGAAGTGCGCGCAGCCTGGGGCCGTGCTCATTTCATGTAGTCGTGTTCCACGGTGCCCAGCGCGAGCGTCATGTCCGCGATGTAGTGCACCGCCGACTCCACCTTGCGCACCGGCAGGTCGGCCACCGGCGCCAATGCGTGCGGATGCAGTTCGAGCGAGCCGGGCCCGCCCCACGCGCCGTGCAGCGTCACGTCGACCATGTGATAGCGCACCAGCTCGCAGATGCGCGCGGTGCCGTCGACGTGCGGAATGATCTTGAGCAGGAAGTTCGGCTGCGCGATGCCCGCGAGGATGGGCGCCGGATCGAGCGTGCGGTGCTTGAAGCCCATCGTGGCCTTCGCCACGCGCACCTTGCCGTAGTCGAGCGTGCCGACCACCACGTCGGTCTCGTAGTCGAGCACCGGAGATGCGAGCTTCTTCGGGAAGCCCCAGAGCTCGCGCCCGCCTGCAATGGGCGGATGGTCGTTCAGGTACATCGCATGCACGTAGGCGCCCTTCTCCACGCCCTTGTCGGTGCGCAGCTGCACCGGAATGACCTGGCCCGACTCGGTGTAGTCGCCAAAGCCGGTGGAATCGGGCATGCGGATGAACTCGTACTTGACCAGCGGCTCGACGACTTCGAGCGGCTCGGGCACCACCGCGCGCAGAGCCTCGATGTCGGTGCGGTACGTGATGATCAGGAATTCGCGCCTGATGAATCGGTAGGGACCCGGCGGAAAGGCGGGGCTGGTCAGCGGCATCGCGAATGCCGTTCGTCGCACGTCTTCAATGTTCATGATGCAAACATTTCCTCCTGGTGAAGCTGAAGCGTTGAATTGACGGCCCAGTCTCGCGCTGGTTTCTTAGCCGGGGCTGAATCGCCGCTCGCCCAGGCGGCTCATCGCGACAGCCCCGGCCGCTTGACGCGCCCCGAGCCGTGCTCGCCGAGGTCGAAGGTGGTCACGCCGTTCACGGTCGCATCGGCGCGCAGCGTCTCGGGGTGGGCCAGGGTCACGCGCATGTCGCGCGCGCCGGTCTCCCAGTGCTCTTCGACCGCGGCGCGCGAGAACTCGTAGTCCTTCGATTCCAGTTCGTAGGGCTTGTCGCGGTAGATCAGGTGGAAGATGTCGATCGGCTCGTGCGTGAGCTGCGACTGCACCTCGTGGACGCTGGGATCGTTGCGCAGGTTGGCGGGCAGCTTGGAGATCAGGTCTGCAATGGCCTGCTGCAGGTTCATGTTGGCGGCCAGCGCGTCGGTGTTCATGCGGGTGCGGCTGGAGTAGGTGATGTCCTTCTGCCGCTCCATCACGCCAGCCATGTTGCGGGGCATCTCGCCGCGGGCGTTGAACAGGTCGACCTGCAGCACCACCAGTGGCTCGTTGCGCGGGTGCGTGTCGAGCACGTACTGCAGCGGCGTGTTCGAGACGATGCCGCCGTCCCAGTAGTCGTCGCCGTCGATGCTCACCGGCGCGAAGCCGGGTGGCAGCGCGCCGCTGGCCATGATGTGCTCGGGCCCGATGCGCTGGCGCGTGTTGTCGAAGTACACCGAGTTGCCGGTGCGCACGTTCACCGCGCCCACGCTGAAGCGGGCCTCGCAGGCGTTGATGCGGTCGAAGTCGACGAGGCGCTCCAGCGTCGACTTCAGCGGCGAGGTGTCGTAGTAGCTCAGCAGCGGCGCGGCGCCCCCGAGCAGGAAGGCCGGCGAATAGCGCGGCTCGAAGAAACCCGGAATGCCCACCAGGGAAGCCATGGTCGCGCTGTACTGGTTCTGCATGGCCCGGTCGCCCAGCCATGAAGGCAGCCGCTGCGAAGGCCCGGAGGACACGAGGTGCCAGAACTCGCGCAGCCGGTCGACCCGTTTTTCCTGCGCGTTGCCTGCGATCAGCGCGGCGTTGATGGCGCCGATGGAGACGCCGGCGATCCAGTGCGGCTGCAGGTCGGTCTCGCTGAGCGCCGCGTACACGCCGGCCTGGTAGGCGCCGAGCGCGCCGCCGCCCTGCAGCACCAGCGCCTTGCGGGCGGTACGCATGTCCTCGCGGCGCGAGGCGAAGGGGTCGAGGGGCTTGGAGGCGGCACGGGTTTTCTTCTTCGGGGGTGTCGTCGTCATGCGTTCATTTGACACCACTCCCGATACAAAAACCTGACCAGGGGTCGCCGCCCCCGGCACGATCTCACATCTTCGGCAGCAGCTGCCCGCGGATCTCGCCGCCGGGGTTGGCGGCCGTGTGGACGTTGGCGTACCACTTGCCAGCCGACAGGTCCGCGGCCTGGGCCGGCGTGAGCGTGGCCTGGCCTTCGATCGGGCTCGCCGGGTTGGCGAAGGGCAGCACCACGCCCGCATTCGCGCCCGCCGCGGCCGGGCCATGGAAGTGCGCCATGGTGGCCGGCCCGCTCAGGCCCGTGTAGGTGATCTTGTACTTGAGCACGTTGGTGTCCCGGTCGAGCCAGGCCTCCGCCATGCCGCTGCCGCGGGTCATGTTCGGCGGTACTTCGCTGGCCGCGTTCATCGCACCGCTGAAGCTCGCGACGTTCGACTTCGACATCATTCCGCAGCCGGCCAGCGCGGCACCGGCAACGCCGGCGACGAGCGCCGCACGCAAAAGAGAGCCATATTTGGTCATGAGCGTGATCTCCTGGTTGTGAATGCGACGACAGCATAGGCAGCTGCACGGGATCTGTCCTGTCGGCCATCGCCCCGACTTGGGGCTGCGCGCTCGACCTGAAAGAGAATGTGTCGATGACCTCCCCCGCTTCCACGACCCTCTCCAACTCGCTTCCCCCGGCCCGCGACGTCGTCGATTTCTGGACCGAAGCGGGCCCCGAGCGCTGGTTCGCCAAGAACGACGCCTTCGACGCCGCCTTCATCTCCCGCTTTGCCGACGCCCACCAGGCCGCAGCCCGCGGAGAACTCGACCACTGGGCCGCCGACGGCCAGGGCGCATTGGCGCTGATGGTGCTGCTCGACCAGTTCCCGCGCAACGCCTGGCGCGGCAATCCGCACATGCTGGCCACCGACGGAAAGGCCCTGGCGGCGGCGAAGCAGGCGATCGAGGCAGGCTTCGACCGGGAGTGCGACCCTGCACTGAGACGCTTCTTCTACCTGCCCTTCATGCATTCGGAAGTGCTGGCCGAGCAGGAGCGCTCGGTGGAACTCAACGCCGCGCTCGACGACAACACCCAGCGCTTCGCCGTGCTGCACCGCGACATCGTCGCGCGCTTCGGCCGCTTTCCACACCGCAACAGGATGCTCGGGCGCCCCAGCACGGCGCAGGAGCAGAAGTTCCTGGACGAAGGCGGCTTCGCGGGCTGACCCGCGCAAAGCGTAGAGGTGGCGCTCAGTCGTCGTTGTGCGGCAGCGGCAGCTCGCGCGTGGGCGAAGGGTTCAGCTCGGCGATGCCCTCGGTGTTCTTCATCGAGCCGTAGGTGCGCGCATAGACCCAGGTGAACTCCGCGCCCAGCAGGAAGATCTGCGCCGAGTAGTACACCCACACCAGCACCACCACCAGCGAGCCCGCCGCGCCATAGCCCGAGGCCACGCTGCTCTTGCCGATGTACAGGCCGATCAGGTGCTTGCCGACGGTGAACAGCAGCGCCGTCACCGCCGCGCCCACCCACACGTCGCGCCACTGCACCTTCACGCGCGGCATGATCTTGTAGATCATCGCGAAGATCACCGTCACCATCGCGAAGCTGAAGACGAAGTTGACGACCTGCGCCGTCGTCTCCCAGGCGCCGAACATCGGCGACCACCACTTGCCCAGCGCCGCGAGCGCCGCGCTCGCCACCAGCGACACCATGAGCAGGAAGCCGATGCCCATGATCATGCTGAACGACAGCAGCCGCACACGCAGCATGTTGAACAGGCCCTTGTTCTTGACGCGGGCCGGCGCGCGCCAGATGCGGTCGAGCGCGTCCTGAAGTTCGCCGAAGACGGTGGTGGCACCCACCACCACCAGCCCGATGCCGATCACCGTGGCGACGATGCCCTCGGCCGGCTTGTTGACGGCCTTCAGCATGCCCTGCACCGCCGCCGCGCCCTGCTCGCCCATCAGGCCCGAGAGCTGGGCGAAGATCTCGCCGCGCGCGGCGTCCTGCCCGAAGACCAGCCCGGCCACCGCGATCACGATCAGCAGCAGCGGCGCGATCGAGAACACCGTGTAGTAGGCGAGCGCGGCGCCCATGCTCGGGGCGTAGTCGTTGGACCACGAATTGAAGGCCCGGCGGCAGAGATCGAAGAGCGCGCGCAATTGCGTGACCATGCTGGAATGTCCTCCTTGAAACCCTTGAAGCGGCCGGGCACCGCCGTGTCGCGGCGGCGCCCGGCATGTCGAATGCCTGCCTACGATAATCGCTCGACATGCAACCGTCTCCTCCTGCAGCCCATCCCCAGTCGCCGCGCGACCTTTTTGTCTCGTTCACCTGGCTCGCGCTGCAGGGCTTCGGCGGAGTCCTCGCCATCGTCCAGCGCGAGATGGTCGAAAAGAAGAAATGGCTCACGCCCGAGCAGTTCCTCGAGGACTGGGCCGTGGCGCAGGTGATGCCGGGGCCCAACGTGATCAACCTCGCGCTGATGATCGGCGACCGCTACTTCGGCCTGCGCGGCGCGCTGGCGGCGGTGGCGGGCATGCTGACCATTCCGCTGGTGGTGATCCTCGCTCTGGCCGTGCTGTACGCGCACTATGCGGGCAATCCGCAGGTGGCGGCGGCGCTGCGGGGCATGGGGGCCGTCTCGGGCGGGCTGATCGCCGCCACGGGCGTCAAGCTGGTGCCGCAGCTGCGCAAGCACCCGCTGGGCTTCGCGACCTGCCTGGTCATCATGGCGCTGGTGTTCGTGGCCATCGCGGTGCTGAAGATTCCGCTGGGCTGGGTGCTGCTGGTGCTCGGCGGCGCGGCCTGCATCTGGACCTGGAAGAGGATCGCCCCATGACCATCGCCATGCAATGGCACGACTGGCTGGCCCTCCTCGGGCAGTACATGCTGCTGTCGCTGCTTTCGATCAGCGGCGCCATCACCACGGTGCCCGACATGCACCGCTACCTCGTCACGCAGCACGGCTGGCTCACCGACGCGCAGTTCAGCTCCTCGGTCGCAATCGCGCAGGCGGCGCCCGGGCCCAACGTGCTGTTCGTGGCGCTGATGGGCTGGAACGTGGGGCTCAATGCCGGCGGCGGCATCGGCGCCGGGCCGCATGCCTGGGTGCTCGGGCTCTTCGGCCTGCTGGTCACGATGCTGGGCATCATGCTGCCGAGCACCACCCTCACCTACTTCGCCACCCGCTGGGGCCACCGCAACCGCACGCGCCGCGAGGTCCGCGCCTTCAAGCAGGGCATGGCGCCCGTGGTGGTCGGGCTGCTGATCGCCACCGGCTGGGTGCTGGCAGCAGGAAACCATGCCGGCGATGCGCCCGCGTGGCACCTGTGGCTGCTGACCGGCGCTGCCGCGCTTATCGTCTGGCGCACGCGCATCCACCTGCTCTGGCTGCTCGGCGCCGGCGCGGTGCTGGGCGCCGTGGGCTTCGTCTGAACTTTCCCATCCTCTTCATCAGGAACACATCGACATGTCGCAACTTCGCCCGCTCGGCCGCTCCGGCCTCCAGGTTTCCCCGCTCGCCTTCGGCGGCAACGTGTTCGGCTGGACCGTCGACGAGGCCGCCTCGTTCAAGCTGCTCGATGCCTGGCTGGACGCCGGCTTCAACTTCGTCGACACCGCGGACGTGTACTCGGCCTGGGTGCCGGGCCACACCGGCGGCGAGTCGGAGACCATCATCGGCAAGTGGCTCAAGCAGAGCGGCAAGCGCAACCGCGTGGTGCTGGCCACCAAGGTCGGCAAGCCGATGGGCGAAGGCAAGGTGGGCCTCGCGCCCAAGTACATCCGCGAAGCCGTGGAGGCCTCGCTCAAGCGCCTGCAGACGGACTACATCGACCTCTACCAGTCGCACGACGACGACGCCAACACCCCGCTGGAGGAGACGCTCGGCGCCTTCGACGAGCTGATCAAGGAAGGCAAGGTGCGCGCGATCGGCGCATCGAACTACACCGCGCCGCGCCTGGCCGAGGCGCTCGACGTGTCGGAACGCCTGGGCATCGCCCGCTACGAGAGCCTGCAGCCGCTGTACAACCTCTACGATCGCGCGGTGTTCGAAGACGAGCTGGAGCCCCTGTGCATCAAGCGCGAAGTGGGCGTGATCAACTTCTACGCACTGGCCGCAGGCTTCCTCACGGGCAAGTACCGCACCGAGGCCGACGCGTCCAAGAGCGCGCGCGGCGCCAACACCACCAGGAAGTACCTCAACGAGCGCGGCCTGCGCATCCTCGATGCGCTCGACAAGGTGGCCCAGCAGTACAACGCCAAGCCGGGCCAGGTGGCTATCGCGTGGCAGATCGCGCGCCCGGGCGTGACGGCGCCGATCGCCAGCGCCACCTCCATATCGCAGCTCGAGGAGCTCGTGGTCGCGACGCAACTCAAGCTGGACGCAGGCACCATCGAGATGCTCGACCGCGCCAGCGCCGAAATGGCGAAGCCCGCAGCCTGACCCGATGAGCACCTTCGACGCCATCGCCGCTCCCAAGCTGGAGCATTTCGCCGACCTGAGCATCCAGGTGGGCGTGCCGCAGGTGCTGGGCAGTAGTCCGCGCGGGCTGCGCCGCGTGGTGCCGATCCTCGGCGGCGAGGCCACCGGCCACGGCTGGCGTGCGCGCGTGCTGCCGGGCGGCAGCGACTTCCAGCTGATCGTGAGCGACACGCTCTCGGAGCTCGACGCGCGCTACGGCCTCGAGACCGACGCGGGCGACCTGATCTACGTGCACAACAGCGCGATGCGCAGCGCCTCGCCCGAGGTGATGGCCAGGCTGCTGCGCGGCGAGCCGGTCGATCCCTCGCAGGTGTATTTCCGCTGCAGTCCGCGCTTCGAGACCGCGTCGGCGTCGCTGAAGTGGATCAACGAGCGCATGTTCACCGGCGCCGGCGTGCGCAACCCGGCCGAGGTGGTGATGCGCTTCTTTGCCTTGAACTAGCCGTCGACCGGGTTCAGCGGCGTGGCGAGGATGCGCTGGTAGAAGGCCACGTCCAGCCAGCGCCCGAACTTGAATCCCGCCTGGCGCACCGTGCCCGAGTGCTCGAAGCCCAGGCTCTGGTGCAATGCAATGCTGCCGGCGTTGGCCGCGTCGATGGCGCCGACCATCACGTGGACGTCACGCTTGACCGCCTCTTCGACGATGGCCTCCATCAGCGTGCGGCCCAGGCCCTTGCCGCGGTGCGCGCTGTCGACGTAGACCGAGTGCTCCACCGTGTACTTGTAGGCGGGAAAGGCGCGGAAAGTGCCGTAGCTCGCGAAGCCCAGCAGCTTGCCGCTTTCGTCCTCGACCCCGATCACCGGAAAGCCGTTGGCGCGCTTGGTGGCGAACCAGGTCACCATGTTCTCGGACGTGCGCGGCTTGTAGTCGTACAGGGCGGTGGAGGTGACGATGGCCTCGTTCAGGATGGCCAGGATCGCGGCGGCGTGGGCTTCTTCGGTGCACGTGATGAGACGCATGGTGCGGGTCCTCGTTCGGATTTCATTGAAACTTCGTTCAATATATGAGAATAATAATCTCATATGGGAAACGATTCATCTCCTGATCCAGCTTCCGCCAGCATTGCCGGCCGGAGCATCGACCTGCTGATAGCCTCCCGGCTGCTGGCCCTGCGCCAGTCGCAGGGCCTGAGCCTCGCGGACCTGGCCGAGCGCTCGGGCGTGAGCAAGGCCATGATCTCCAAGGTGGAGCGCGCCCAGAGCAGCCCCACGGCGGTGCTGCTTGGCAAGCTGGCCGCGGGGCTGGGCGTGCCGCTGGCGCAACTGCTGACGGAGGAAAAGGCGCAGCCCCAGCGGCTGCGCAGGCGCACCGAGCAGGAGGTGTGGCGCGACCCGCAGGCAGGCTACCTGCGGAGGCAGGTCGCCGAGCGCCAGGCGGGCAGCGGAGTCGAGATGGTCGAGATCGAATTGCCGCGAGAGGCTCGGGTCGACTATCCACGCTGGAGCGGCAAGCCGTACCGGCAATGCCTCTGGATGCTCGAAGGCGAATTGCAGGTGGACTACGGCGACGAGCGCTTCGAGCTCGCACCGGGCGACCGCCTGGACTTCGGCGTGGACCGGCCGCTGGTCTTCAAGGCGCTCGGCGGCAGCGCCTGCCGCTACCTGCTGGTGGCGAGCCCCGAGTAGGTCCGCAGCGCGCGGAAATCGCGTACCCACTCGGTAGGCACCCTCCCACAAGCACATCCGGCACGCACCGGTGCTGCGCGCCGCGGCGCCGGGAATACTGCGAGGCATCCAGACTTTAGGAGGAACACGATGTCTTTCGCGCTCTACATGATCGGTTTCCTGATCTTCCTGGCAGGCGTCGCCTGGGGTGCCTCGGTGGCCGGCGTGCCCACGCTCTACATCGGCATCGGTGCGGTGATCCTGCTGGGCATCGGCATCTTCAGCGCGGTGGGCCGCACGCGAGGCAAGGACCCGTCCTGAGCCTGGTCCTGAGTTCACGCGGGCTTCACGCCGCCCGCACATCGGGTCGCTAACTTCGCAGCGCGCATCGCATCAAGCGATGCGCGTTGCTTCAAGTCAGCGGCCCCATGCATACATCCACCAGCCTCTTCTCCCCGCTTCTCCCCTCCGCCTCTTCCGCGGCACCCGCACCGGCTTCCTATGCCGGCAGTGGCACGGGAACCCTCAAGGTGGACCTGCTCGTCGTGGGCGCGAGCTTCGCGGGCCTCGCCTGCGCCCGCGCCGCAGCGCTCGCCGGACTCAGCGTGATGGTGCTGGAGAAGAAGACCGCTGCGGGCGCCAAGCTCCACACCACCGGCATCATCGTCAAGGACGCGGTCGACAGCGTGCCATGGCTGGCCGAGGTGCCTCCAGCGCTGGTCCGCCGCATCGAGGGCGTGCGGCTCTATGCCCCCGACATGCACCACGTCGACCTGCATGCGCCGGGCTACTGGTTCTGGGCCACCGACGCACCCGCGCTGCTCGACTGGATGGTGGACTCGGCCCGGAACAGCGGTGTCGACGTGCGGCTGGGCACGCTGTTCGAACAGGCGCTGTGGCTCGACGGCCACTGGGAAGTGCCGTTGACGCAGGGTCCCTGCATCAAGGCGACATACCTCGTCGGCGCAGACGGTCCGCATTCGCGCGTCGCCAAGGCGCTGGGCCTGTCGCGCAACACGCGCTTTCTCTACGGCGTGGAGCACGAGTACCAGGGCGCGAAGATGGCACCCGACCTGCTCCATTGCTTCATCGACCGCAAGCTGGCACCCGGCTATATCGGCTGGGCGCTCAAAGGCGTGGGCGTCAGCCAGATCGGGCTGGCACGTCGCGTGGGGCACAGCGACGCGGGCGCGCTGAAGCTCGATCCGCTGCTGCGAAAGATCGCCCCTGCCGTCACGCCCGGCGATGCGCCGCCCGTCGCGGTTCGCGCGGGCATGATCCCCTGCGGCGGGGTGCTGCCCGTGGTGGCGCGCGATCGGGCGCTGCTGGTGGGCGATGCGGCCGGCATGGTGTCGCCGGTGACTGCGGGCGGCATCCACACCGCCCTGCTTCATGGGCAGCGCGCAGGCGAGGCGGTGGCGCAGTTCATCCGGGGCGAGGTGGGCGACCCGGCCACGTGGTTCGTGCGCGGCTACCCTGGCTTCAGGCTCAAGCGCGCGCTGCGCTGGGCCTTCGACCATTTCCAGAACGACTGGATGTTCAACCGCCTGCTGGGCACGCCGCAGATGCGGCGGGTGGCGGAACTGATCTATTTCCACCGCAAGGGTGGATCGCCGAGGGATTAGGCGCTTCGCTGGCGCAACGCCTCGTACAGGCACACGCCGCTGGCCACCGAGACGTTCAGGCTCTCGACCGCCCCGGCCATCGGAATGCTGACGAGCTCGTCGCAGGTCTTGCGCGTGAGCTGGCGCATGCCCTCGCCCTCGGCGCCCAGCACCAGCGCCAGCGGGCGCTTGAAGTCGCTCTGGTAGATGGTGCCCGGCGCGTCGTCGCTGGTGCCCACGCACCAGATGTTGCGCTCCTTGAGTTCGTTCAGCGTGCGCGCAAGGTTGGTGACCATGAAGTACGGCACCGTCTCGGCCGCGCCGCTCGCCACCTTGGCGACGGTGGCGTTGATGCCTGCCGCATGGTCCTTGGGGGCGATGACCGCGTGCGCACCGGCGCCGTCGGCCACCCGCAGGCAGGCGCCGAGGTTGTGCGGATCGGTCACCCCGTCGAGCACCAGCAGCAGCGGCACGGTGCCGGCCTCTTCGAGGCCTTCGAGCAGTTCGTCCAGGGAGCGGACCTGGGCGACGGGCTCGACCCGCGCCACCACGCCCTGGTGGCCGTGGCTGCCGCTGAGCTTGGAAAGCCGGGCACCGTCGGCCTCGATCAGGCGCACGCCCGTTTCCTGCGCGCGGGCCAGGAACTGTTTCATGCGCGCATCGCGGCGGCTGGCGTCGAACAGGACTTCGAGCACCGACTTCGGCGCGGTCTTGAGGCGCACGCCCACGGCATGGAAGCCGAAGATCACTTTGGGGGAAGACATCCGTGGATTATCCCTGCCCCCTCGGGGTGGCCCCGTGCGCCTGTTCGCTCAGGCGATCGGCAGGCCGCTGAGCGCGCGGGTGCGCTCGTCGTGAAGCTCCTGGACCGCCTGCGCCTTCGGATGCACCTTCGCGCCGTTGCCCACGCTCTCCAGGTACTGGCAGGCGGCGTGACCTTCGGCAGCCTTCTCGTAGCGAGAGATCCAGGCGTCGCGCACGGGCAGCTTGTCCGGCGACACCGGCCATACGCCCGGCCGCGGCCGGATGTGGTCGCCGATGCCGATGCGCCAGGGCTTGGCGCTCACGCGGGCGCGAAAGCAGTTCTGGTTGCGGCACATGCGCGCGTAGACCTTGTCGACGCCCAGCGCGTGGAAGCAGTCGGCCACCGCGGTGTCGGAAGGATTGAACACGTCGTGCATCGCCAGCAGCCGGAAACCCGCGGGTGTGCGGTAGACGCGCAGGTGCCAGTCGGGATGCTGATGGACGAAACGCGCGATGCGCTCGGCGGCGCGCTTCTCGGGCGACGGGTTGCCGCTGGGCTCGCCGCGCTTCTTGCGCTGGCCGATGAACCAGGCCACGGCGAAGACGATGAGGCCCGCGATCAGCCCGCCCAGCCACGTCCTGGCGGCCCAACCGCCGACCACGCCTGCGATCAGTGCCGGCACCAATGCGAAGCCGAAAACGCTGCCGCGCAGAGGCTCCTCGAAGTCGATGTCGACGAACAGCACGTCGGGTGTGTTGAGGCAGCGCGCGCCGTAGCCGTTGCGCGTGACGACGGCGTCGCCCTGGCGCTCGACGATCTCCTCGCGGATCGGAACGCCCTCGGCGCCGTTGTATGCCAGCTTGCGCTCGCGACGCTCGAGGTCCTCGCCCTTGTGGGCGATGCGGTCGAAGGCCTCGCGGGTGCGCTGGTCGGCATGCGCCTGCGCGGCCACGGGGCTCTCGTCGGACCAACCGTAGCGGCGCACGGTGATCTGCTTGCCGGCCACGCGCTCCTGGATGCGGCCTTCGGCCCAGAACTGGGGAACGATCATCTATGGGTCTTCTCGATTCAGGCCTTCGGGCCGAACAGCAGCCACACCATGACCGCCGCCAGCAGGACGATGAGCACCGGCAGCCACTTGTAGCCGCTGTCGTGCACGCGGCCCGGCTCGTCCATGGGACGCCGGGGCATGTGCTGGGTCAGGGGGCCGAAGGCGCCCAGGGTCGGATCGTCATGGTTGTCGACCAGCCGCTTGGCCGCCGCGAGGCTCAGGCCGGTGGCCTCACGCGTGAGGCGGATCGCCTCGATCTTGTTGCCCTGTGCCAGCGCCGTGAGGGCAGTGGAAGGCATCGACGCGAAGCCGCGGTCCTGCCTTGCCGCGGTGGGGCCGCCCTGACCGCCTGCCACCATGGGATCGCCTTCGCCCGCCTCCTGCCGATCGACGAAGCGATCGACCGCCTCCTTGCACGACTTCAAGTCCATGCCCGTGCGGTCGCGCACGATCTTGATGGCCTCGATCATCCTGCCCCGCTGCAGCGCCAGGACGGCGTCGGGCGGAAGTTCCTCCATGAACATCTCCTTTGAATGTGGCCTGCTATTTATTTAATAGCTTATTGCTCTTGTCAGGCAGGCGCCAGAGCCACTTTTTCATTAAGTGCGACGCGTCCGGCCTCGATGGTGATGCGCCGTTCGCAACGCGCCGCGATGCCGCGGTCGTGGGTGACGAGCACGAGCGTGGTGCCCAGTTCGCGGTTGAGGTCGAACATCAGCTGCATGACCTGCTCGCCGGTGGCGAAGTCCAGGCTGCCCGTCGGTTCGTCGGCCAGCAGCAGCGCAGGCTGTACGACGAAGGCACGGGCCAGCGCCACGCGCTGCTGCTCGCCGCCGGAGAGCACCTTCGGGTAGTGGCTCAGGCGCTGGCCGAGGCCGACGCGGCCGAGCATCTCGGTGGCGGCCTTGCGGGCGTCCTTGCGGTTGGCCAGCTCCAGCGGGAGCATCACGTTCTCGAGAGCGCTCAGGTTGCCCAGCAGCTGGAAGCTCTGGAACACGAAGCCCACGCGCTGCGCACGGACGGCGGCGCGCTCGTCCTCGTCGATGGCGAAGATGTCCTGCCCCGCCAGCTTCACGGTGCCGCGCGTGGGCGTATCCAGCCCGGCGATGATCGACAGCAGCGTGCTCTTGCCCGAGCCGGAGGCGCCGACGATGGCGGCGGTTTCCCGCGCGCCGAGGGTGAAATCGATGTCCTGCAGAATGTCCAGCGTGCCTGCCGAATCGGTGACGGACTTGAACACATGCTCGACGGCGACAATGGCATCAGACGGGGGTTGGGACATGGAAAGGCTCTGGTTTTGAATCGACGTGACTTTATCTTGACCACCACCGCGCTCGGCAGCGCGGGGATATGGACGACGGCGGCGCAGGCCCAGGCCTCGTCTTCCACGGCTGCCTCGGGCAAGCCGGTGATCCTGGTGCTCGGCGATTCGCTGAGCGCAGAGTACGGCCTCAAGCGCGGCGAAGGCTGGGTACCCTTGCTCGAGAAAAGGCTTGCGCAGCAGAAGATTTCTGCAACCGTGGTCAACGCCAGCATCAGCGGCGACACCAGCTCCGGCGGCCGCGCCCGCTTCGCGCCGCTGCTCGCGCAGCACAAGCCCAGCCTGGTGGTGCTCGAACTCGGTGCCAACGACGCGCTGCGCGGGCTGCCGCTTTCCGACACCGAGAGCAACCTGATGCAGATCACCAAGGCCGCCCAGGCCGCGGGCGCGAAGGTGCTGATCGTCGGCATCCAGGTGCCGCCCAACTACGGGGCCGACTACACGCGGCGCTTCGAGGCGGTGTTCTCCAAGGTGGCCACAGCGACCAAGTCGGCGCTCGTGCCCTTCCTGCTCAAGGGCGTGGCCGACGCGCCCGATGCGCTCTCGCTGTTCCAGGCCGACCGCATCCACCCGACGGCGGCTGCGCAGCCCCAGCTGCTCGACAACGTCTGGGCCGAGCTGCGCAAGATGTTGCCCAAGCAATGAAAAAGCCGCCGCGGGCGATTGCCTGCGGCGGCTTTTTTGATGGATCGGCGAGCTGGGTGGATCAGCCGTTCTTGGTGGGCAGGTCCGGCACCGTGGGCGGATCGCGCTCGAGCGAGGCAACGTCGGTTTCGGGATCTCCGGGCGCAAGCCCTTCGCTGCTGGGATTGAGCTTGCGGTTCGCCTTCTCGCGAAGCTTTTCTTCCTTCTTCTTCTTCTTGGCCAGCTCCTTCTGTCGCTTTTCGTAGCCGTAGTTGGGTGTTGCCACTGCTTCTCCTTGAGGCGAGGCGGTCGGGTTGACTGCCGTGTCCTACTGTAAGCGATAAAGGTGCAGTCTCAAGGAGGTACCCCATGACGCGATCGAGGCAACAGGACGCCGGCTGCGCGATGCGATTTCTTACATCCGCGCCAGCGCCTGCTGAAGATCGGCGCGCAGGTCTTCCACGTCCTCCAGGCCGATGGAAAAACGCACGAGCGTACCCTTGTAGGGCCAGCGCGCCACGCTCGCGTCGCGCATCAGGCCGATGTCGTAGGGCACGACGAGGCTGATCGGCCCGCCCCACGAATAGCCGAGGCGAAAGAGCTGCAGGCCGTCGCAGAAGCGGTCGACCTGCTCGGTGCTGAAGCGCTCGTCGAACACCACCGAGAACAGGCCGGCAGCCAGGTTGGTTTCGCCGCACAGCGCGCGCCAGTGGGCATGGCCGGGCGAGTCCTCGAGCGCAGGATGCAGCACCTGCGCGATCTCCTCGCAGCCGTTGAGCCAGCCGGCCAGCTCGCGCGCCGCGCGGTCGTGGGCCGCGTAGCGCAGCGCGATGCTGGGCAGCGAGCGCAGCAGCGTCTCTACGTCGCCCACGCCGATGCCGAAGCCCATGCGCATGTGCGTGAGCTTGAGCGCGCGGTGCAGGCGCTCGTCGCGCGTGGTCACGCTGCCCATGAGCACGTCGCCGCCGCCGCTGGGGTACTTGGTGAGCGCGTGCACCGAGATGTCGACGCCCTGCCCGCTGCCGTTGAAATCGAAGGGTGCGAAAGCCAGGCCTGCGCCCCAGGTGTTGTCGAGGGCGGTCAGCACGCCGCGCGAGCGGCAGATGCTCGCCAGCGCTGGCAGGTCGGGGAACTCCATGGTGACCGAGCCGGCCGCTTCCAGCCACACCAGCCGCGTGCGATCGGAGAGCTTGGCGGCGAGGTCGGCCGGGTTCATCGCATCGTAGAGGCGGTGTGTGATGCCGAAGTTGGCCAGCTCGCCGGTGGCCAGCGCCTTGTTCGGGCCGTAGGCGTTGTCGGGGATCAGCACCTCGTCGCCGGTCTTGAGAAAGGCGAAGGAGACCAGGGAGATGGCGGCCAGCCCGCTGGGCACGAGCAGGCATTCGGTGCCGCCCTCGAGCGTGGCCAGTCGCTCTTCCAGGGTGAAAGTGGTGGGCGTGCCGTGCAGGCCGTAGGTGTAGCCGGCCTTGGTGCGCCAGTCGCGCGCGCGCATGGCGGCCACGTCGGCGAAGAACACGGTCGATGCCTTGAACACGCCGGGCTGCGGCGCGGAGAAGGTGGCGGGCGGGACGTAGGGGTGATGGATCAGGTTCGTGGAAGGCTTGCTCATGGGTGCATGCTAGCGCGAGCGGCCTTGGAGGCTTTCCGGGACCTATTGGGTAGCCTCCGGCGGCCCTTGCGCGAAGCTTCGGTCGCACAATGGGCCGATCGGCCGGTGCCCCGTTCCGCCCTTCATGAAGGAAGCCCCGAGACAGTGCAGCTGACGCGCCCCCCTCCTCCCCGCCTGCGGCCCTTCGTGCGGCTGATGTGGGCTTCATCGCCCGACGGCGCGCCAGCGGAGCGGCCGGGCGCGCGGGAGCACGTGCTGCCCACCGGCGGCATGCACCTGGTCTTCCGGCTCTCGGGGCCCTCCCTGCGCCTCTTTCGCGGCGATGCCGATTCGCTCGGCTTCACGGTGGGCCACGCGATGGTGGGCGGAACCCGCTCGGTCTTCTACGTGCGAGACGTCTCGGTGGTTACGCGCTCGGTCGGCGTCATGCTGCAGCCGGGCGCGGCCATGGCACTGCTTGGAGCGCCGGAAGACGCGCTGGCCGAGCAGCACACCCCGCTCGAAGCACTCTGGGGCGCGGACGCGGGCTTCGCGCTCGAGCGGCTGCAGGCGGCCGATTCCCTGCCGCGTCAGCTCGACATCGTCGCCGCGCTGCTCGAAGCGCGCCTTGCCTCTTCCGCAGCGCACGGAATGCATCCTGCGGTGGCGCAGGCACTGGCCCGGATGTCCGGCGCGAGCGCCACGGACGACGACGAGCAGGCAATCGCCATCGGCCGGCTGGTGAAACAGAGCGGCTACAGCCACAGGCGCTTCATCGCGCTCTTTCGCGGCATGACCGGGCTGGCGCCCAAGCAGTACGCGCGCATGCTGCGCTTCGATCGCCTGCTCGGGCAGTTCGCCATCGCTCCCGGGCGGCCCTGGGTCGAGCTGGCGCTGGAAGCCGGCTACACCGACCAGGCGCATCTCAACCGCGACTTCCGGGCCATCGCGGGCATGTCGCCGCAGACCTATCGGCGTGCGGCGCCGGCTTCCCCGAGGCACGTGCGCATCGAGGCAAAAGACTGAGCCCCGGGTAGCGGCAGGTCAAATTTGTCCAAGACGGCACGCGCGACGAACACCAGAATCGCGCCCACTCCACTCAACCGAAGGAACACGCAGGCCATGGCAATCCACGAACTGTTCCCGTACCTCTGCGTCCACGATGCAGGCGCGGCCATCGATTTCTACTGCAAGGTCTTCGAGGTGAAGGAGATCTTCCGGCTCACCGAGCCGAGCGGGCGCATCGGCCACGCGGAACTGGACTTCCACAACGGCGCGATCCTGATGATTTCCGACGAGTTCGCCGAGTGCAACATCCACAGCGCCCGGACGCTGGGCGGCACGGCCGTCACGCTGCACCTGCATGTGGACGACGCCGACGCCGTCGTGGCGCGCGCCGTCGAGGCGGGCGCCACGCTCGACATGGCGCCGCAGGACCAGTTCTATGGGGAACGCTCCGGCGTCTTTCGCGACCCCTTCGGCCATCGCTGGAACGTGGGGCACAGCATCGAGAAGCTGACGCCGCAGGAGATGCAGCGGCGCTACACCGCCATGTTCACCGACGCCGGGTGACCGTGCGCCGGCAGGGTCGGATCAGACCGACCACTTCTCGATCAGCTTCTCGGCGCCGAGCGAGTCGTAGCCCTCGAAGGGCTGATGGATCCAGGGGTTGGTCGGCAGGTACTCGACCGAGTAGTCGGGCGTGAAGGTCGACAGTGCCTTGGTCCAGATCACCGCGCTGCGCAGCTCGGTGATCGGCTTGTAGTTGTTGCGCAGCATGTCCATCACCGCGTGCAGCGTGTGGCCGGAGTCGGCCAGGTCGTCGACCAGCAGCACCTTGCCTGCGATCTCGCCCTTGGGCGTGGTGATGTAGCGGGCGATGTCGAGATGGCCCTGCACCGTGCCGGCATCGGCGCGGTACGAGCTGGTCGACATGATCGCCAGCGGCTTGTCGAAGATGCGCGAGAGCACGTCGCCGGGGCGCATTCCGCCGCGCGCCAGGCACAGGATGGTGTCGAACTGCCAGCCCGACTGGTGCACCTTGATCGCGAGCTTCTCGATCAGGTTGTGGTACTCGTCGTAGCTGACGTAGAGATGCTTGCCGTCTTCAGTCAACATAGCGTGGGTCTTCCTTCAATGTCTCTTCTTTGGGAACACCGCGGAACCGGCCTTGCCGGGCCGCTGGTGTTGCCCCCTGCAAGGGGTTTGGCGGCCGCACGAAGCGGGCAAGCCTGGGAGGTTGGCCTGATCCGATCGATCAGTCGGCCAGGTAGGGGTGGCGCATCATGATCGTGTGGTCGCGGTCGGGGCTGGTCGACACCATGTGGATCGGCACGCCGGTGACCTGCTCGATGCGCTGCAGGTAGAGGCGCGCATTGATCGGCAGCTTGTCGTACTGCGTGACGCCGACGGTGCTTTCGCTCCAGCCTTCCAGCGTTTCGTAGATCGGCGTGCAGCGCTCGATCTCGTCGGCGCCCATGGGCAGGATGTCGGTGGTCTCGCCATCGAGTTCGTAGCCGGTGCACAGCTCGAGCTTCTCGAGGCCGTCCAGCACGTCGAGCTTGGTGATGCAAAGGCCCGACAGGCCGTTGACCTGCGCCGAGCGCTTGAGCAGGGCCGCGTCGAACCAGCCGCAGCGGCGGCTGCGGCCGGTGGTCACGCCCTTCTCGGCGCCCACGGTGCTCATGTGGTAGCCGGGCGTGCCGGGCGTCGCCCAGTCGAGCTCGGTCGGAAACGGACCGCCGCCCACGCGGGTGCAGTAGGCCTTGGTGATGCCCAGGATGTAGTGCAGCATGCCAGGGCCCACGCCCGAACCGGCAGCGGCGTTGCCGGCCACGCAGTTGCTGGAGGTGACGTACGGATAGGTGCCGTGGTCCACGTCCAGCAGCGTGCCCTGCGCGCCTTCGAACAGCAGGTTGGCGCCGTTGCGGTTGGCGTCGTTCAGTTCGCGCGACACGTCGGCCATCATGGGCTTGAGCAGCTCGGCGTGCTTCATCGCCTCGTCGAAGACCTGGTCGAAGTCGATGGCGGGCGCGCCCAGCACCTGGGTCAGCACGTGGTTGTGCAGCTCGAGCAGCACGCGCAGCTTGGCGGCGAAGCGCTCGGGATGCTTCAGGTCCTGCACGCGCAGCGCGCGCCGGGCGATCTTGTCTTCATAGGCCGGGCCGATGCCGCGACCGGTGGTGCCGATCTTCTCGATGCCGCCCTTCTCGCGGTAGGCCTCGCGCGCGATGTCCAGCGCGGCGTGGAACGGCAGGATCAGGGGGCAGGCCTCGCTGATGCGCAGGCGCGAACGCACTTCGACGCCGGCCTTCTCCAGCCCTTCGATCTCCTCGAACAGCTTGGCGGCCGACAGCACCACGCCGTTGCCGATGTAGCACTTGACGCCGGGGCGCATGATGCCGCTCGGAATCAGGTGCAAGGCGGTCTTCACCCCGTTGATGACCAGCGTGTGGCCCGCGTTGTGGCCGCCCTGGAAACGGACCACGCCCTGGGCGCTCTCCGTCAGCCAGTCGACCAGCTTGCCCTTGCCTTCGTCGCCCCACTGGGTGCCGACGACGACCACGTTTCTTCCGGTGGTTACGCTCATGCTCGTTCCATTACTTCAAAAAATCAGATCGCTCGGACACTCCACTGGCCGGCCTGCTCGACGAGCTCGCGGTCGCAGTGGAATTCATCGATTTCGCTGCCATGGCCCGGCAGCACGCAGACTACCGTTTCGCCGGCCTTGCGCAATTGGGCAATGGCCTGACGCAGGCCGGCCGCGTCGCTCCAGGGCGCGCGGATGGCGGCGCGCAGCGGACGGGCCGGCAGCACGCCGACCAGCTCGCGCACGTCGAGGCTGAAGCCGACGGCCGGGCGGTTGCGGCCGAACACGGCCCCCACCTCGTCATAGCGGCCGCCGCGTACCAGCGAATCGGCCGCGCCTGGCACGTAGATGCCGAAGCGCATGCCGCTGTAGTACGCATAGCCGCGCAGGTCGGCCAGGTCGAAGCTGATCTGGCGTCCGGGCACGCCCTGCAGGCCCGTAGCGAGCTGCTTGAGGTCGGCCAGCGCGGTGCCGACCGCGGGAGTGCCCTTCAGGGCCTTCGCCGCCTCGTCGAGCACCGCCTCGTCGCCATAGAGCTGGATGAGCGCGCGCAGGCCGTCGCGCGAGGCGGCGGGGAAATTCCTGGTGAGGGATTCGAGCTCGCTGGCGTCCTTGGCCGCCAGCGCCGCATGCACCTGCGCCAGGGTGGCACCGTCGACCGGCACGCCGGCGAACAGCGCACGCACGATGCGGGCATCGGCCAGGTCGACGATCACGCCCTCGCGCAGGCCGGCGGCATCGAGGCAGTCGAGCGCCAGCAGCAGGGTTTCGGTGTCGGCCTCGAGGCCCGCGTGGCCGTAGATCTCGGCGCCGAACTGCAGGGGCTCACGGGTCGCGTGCGGGCGGTCCGGGCGGGTGTGGAGCACCGGGCCGCAGTAGCACAGGCGGGCCACGCCGTCGCGGTTCAGCAGGTGGGCATCGATGCGCGCCACCTGGGGGGTGGTGTCGGCGCGAAGGCCCATGCTGCGGCCGGAAAGCTGGTCGACGAGCTTGAAAGTCTGGAGGTCGAGCGCCTCGCCGGTGCCGGAGAGCAGCGACTCGAGATGCTCGAGCAGCGGCGGCATCACCAGCTCGTAGCCGTAGCCACGGGCGGTGTCGAGCAGCTGGCGTCGAAGTTCTTCGATGTGGCGGGCCTCGGAGGGCAGCACATCGGCAATGTGATCCGGGAGGACCCAGGCGGACATGGGGATCGGGGGCGTGGTTAAAACGGGATTCTACCGGCACCGGGCAACCGGCCCGGCCAGGCGTCGATCGGCGGGCCGAATCAGGCCAGGATCCAGAGCAGGACCAGCCCCAGAAGGATGCTGCAGAGCCCGAAGAAGCGCAGCTGGCCGTCGCGCAGCTGCATGAGCTGGCCGAAGCCGCGCCGCCACCCTCCCGGCGACACGAAGGGCAGGATGCCCTCGATCACCAGGACGAGCGCCAGCGCGCTCCAGAAAGTATCGGCGCTCACGGCTCCTGAGGACGGCTGAGGCCTGGCGTGGTCAACGGCGAGGTGCGGCGGTGTTCGAGCCCGAGCCCTGCATGGCGCGGAAGAAGTCCGACGACGGGTCGAGCACCATCACATCGCTCTTCTTGTTGAAGCTCTGCTTGTAGGCCTCGAGGCTGCGATAGAACTGCGCGAACTGGGGGTCGCGCCCGAAGGCCTCGCTATAGGCGGCAGCAGCCTGGGCATCGCCCTCGCCCTTGATCTTCTGGGCGTCGCGGTATGCATTCGCCACGATCACCTCGCGCTGGCGGTCGGCATCGGCGCGGATCTTCTCGCCCTCGGCCGTGCCGGTGGAACGCAGCTCGTTGGCCACGCGCTTGCGTTCGGCTTCCATGCGGCGGTAGACCGACTCGGTGATGGCTTCCACGTAGTCGACTCGGGTGATGCGCACGTCGACAACGTCCACGCCCCAGGGCTTGCTGCCCTTCACCACCGACAGCACCTCGCGCTGCACGTCCGCCATCAGGGCCTCGCGGCGCACCGAGATCAGGTCGCGCACAGTGCGCTTGTTGATGTTTTCCTGGAACGCGTTGCGAACCACGCGGTTGAGCTGCATCGCGCCGGCGTTCTCGTCGAGGCCGACATTGCGGATGTAGGCCTGCGGGTCGCTGATGCGCCAGCGCACGTACCAGTCGATCACCACGCGCTGCTTCTCAGCCGTGAGCATGGGCTCGGTGTCCACGCTGGAGAGCGTCAGCAGGCGCTTGTCGATGTACGACACGTTCTGGAACGGCGGCGGCAGCTTGAAGTTGAGGCCGGGCTCGGTGATGACCTGCTTGATCTGGCCGAGTGCGTAGACCACGCCGAACTGGCGCTGGTCGACCACGAAGAGCATCGAGCTTGCCAGGACGAGCAGCACGAGGATCGAGGTGGCGATGAATCCGATTCTGTTCATGTTCTTGCGGGCCTTTCTCAACGCACGTCACGGTCACGCGAGCGGCCGTCGCGGCCGCGCACGTCGCTCGTGGTGGGGGCCACCGGGATGACCGAGGACTGTGCCGGCGCCGTGCCGGCGACGCTGGGGCTGGCCGCATCGACCGGCGTGGCAGCGTTGCCGCCGCTCATCTGCATGAGCTTGTCGAGCGGCAGGTACAGCAGGTTCGAACCCTGCTTGCTGTCGACCAGCACCTTGGTCGTGCTGGCGTAGATCTGCTGCATGGCGTCGGTGTACATGCGGTCTCGCGTCACCTGAGGGGCCTTCTGGTATTCAGACAGCACCGCGCTGAAGCGGCCCGCATCACCCTGAGCCTGCGCCACGATCCGCGCCTTGTAGGCCTCGGACTCCTCCTTCAGGCGCGAGGCCGTACCGGTGGCCAGCGGCACCACGTTGTTGGCGTAGGCCTGTGCATCGTTCTTGGTGCGCTCGCGCTCCTGGCCGGCCTTGAGCACGTCGTCGAACGCGGCCTGCACCTGCTCGGGCGGGCGCACGCCGCCCTGCTGCAGGTTGATGCCCACGACCTCGACGCCGATCTTGTAGCGGTCGAGGATGGTCTGCATCAGCGTACGCACGCGCGGCGCGATCTGGTCGCGCTCCTCGGCGAGCGCCGCGTCCATCTTCATCTTGCCGACCACCTCGCGCACGGAGGTCTCGGCCACCTGCACGACGGTGTCGGCGGGCGACTTGCTCTCGTAGAGCCAGGCGCGCGGATCGCTCAGGCGGTACTGCACGGCGAACTTGATCTCGACGATGTTCTCGTCCTCGGTCAGCATGGCCGACTCGCGCAGGCCGGTGGAGCGCACGATGGCATCGCGGCCGACGTCGGCGGAGCGGATCTGCGTGGTCACCACGACTTCGTGGCGCTGGATGGGATATGGCAGGCGCCAGTTGAAGCCCGCGCCCACGGTGCTCTTGTACTTGCCGAACTGGGTGATGACGGCCTGCTGGCCTTCGTTCACGATGAAGAAGCCGGTGCCGAGCCAGATCAGCACCGCCACCGCCGCGACCAGGCCGATGCCGAAGCCGGCGTTCTTCATGTCGGGCTTGTAGCCGTTGCCACCACCGCCGCCGTTGGGGCGGTTGCCGCCGCCCTTGCCGCCGAAGAAGCCGCCGAGCTTGCGGTTGAGGTCGCGCCAGAGTTCATCGAGGTCGGGCGGGCCCTGGTTGGGTCCCTGGCCGCGGGGACGGTTGTCGTTGCCGTTGTTGCTGCCGCTATTGCTGCCTTGTGGCGGGGGCGTGGGGCCGCCGGGGGGATTGGCATCGGGGGGCCGGTTTCCGGCCGGGCGGTCGCCGCTGGAGGAGGACGGCTCGTCGCCGCGACCCCATCGGCCGTCGTTCAGGTTGAACATGCCCAGAAACCCTCTCCGCGCTGGCTTTGAATTCATTCGCTTCGTTCTCTTGTCAGTGGCGGGATTGTGCCCAATCCGTCGGTGGCGTCGTGCAATTCAGCGTCCGCCGCAGGGGTCATCGTATCGGTTGCGCAGCCCGATTGCCGGGCGAGCTCGGCACGCAGCAGCGGCACGCCCTCACCCGTCCTGGCGCTGAGGAAGATGCGCGGAACCTGGACGCCGTCGATTTCCATCACGTCCTGCAGATGCAGCGGATGCTGCGTGCTTTCAAGGGCGTCGAGCTTGTTGAAGACCAGCAGCTGCGGCACGGCGTCCGCGCCGATCTCCTGCAGGACCGACTGCACCTCGGCCATCTGCTCGGGGTAGTGCGGATTGGAGGCATCGATCACGTGCAGCAGCAAGTCGGCATCGACCGCCTCCTGCAGCGTGGCCTTGAAGGCATCGACCAGCCCGTGCGGCAGGTCGCGGATGAAGCCCACCGTGTCGGAAATCGACACCTGCCTGCGCGCATCGCCCAGGTAGAGGTGGCGCGTGGTGGTGTCGAGGGTGGCGAACAGCTGGTCGGCCGCATAGGCGCGCGCCTTGACCAGCGCGTTGAAGAGCGACGACTTGCCCGCGTTGGTGTAGCCCACCAGCGAGATGTTGAAGGTGTCGCGGCGCTCGCGCTGGCGCCGCTGCGTGCCGCGCTGCTTCTGCACCTTGGCGAGGCGCTCTCGCGTGCGCTTGATCGACTCGCTGATCATCCGGCGATCGAGCTCGATCTGCTTCTCGCCCGGGCCGCCGCGCACGCCCGCGCCACCGGTCTGGCGCTCCAGGTGCGACCAGCGGCGCACCAGCCGCGTGCTGAGGTACTGCAGGCGGGCAAGCTCCACCTGCAGCTTGCCTTCGTGCGAACGCGCGCGCTGGGCGAAGATTTCGAGGATGAGAAAGGTGCGGTCGTAGACCGCCACGTCGAGCTGGCGCTCTAGGTTGCGCTGCTGCGCGGGGCTCAGGGCCTGGTCGAAGATGACCTCGCTCGCCCGATGAAGGGCAGCCAGCTCCTTGATTTCTTCGGCCTTGCCGCTTCCGACGAACAATGCCGCATCTGGCGCCTTGCGCTTGCACGCGAGGCGGGCGACGGGCGTCAGGCCCGCGGTCTGCGCGAGCAGGCCGAGTTCCTCTAGTTCGCTGTCGAAATGGGGCAGCCCGAAATCGACGCCGACGAGAACGGCGGCGCCTTCCTGGCGGGGAATCAGTTCAGACAAGCGGGATCAGAAATAGGGAAAAAGCGCGGCGGGGTTGCCGCCGCGCTCCGCGCGATCAGGCGGCGTTGTCGTCGTTCTCGGTAGCCGAGAAGTTGACGGCACGGCCTGGCACGATGGTGGAAATGGCGTGCTTGTAGACCATCTGCGTCACCGTGTTGCGAAGCAACACGACGTACTGGTCGAAAGACTCGATCTGGCCTTGCAGCTTGATACCGTTCACCAGGTAAATGGAGACCGGCACATGCTCGCGACGCAAGGTGTTCAGAAACGGGTCTTGTAGAAGTTGCCCTTTATTGCTCACGATATTCTCCGTGTTCAAGAGTAGTTGTTGGAGGAGAAGACCTTAACACAGGGTTTCCGCGCCGCAGCAATCGCGCTCAAAAGCCTTTGAAAAATAACGTCTCTCAAAAGCCGGAACTTCAACCCTGGCCGGGACTCAACGGCGGCCATCCGCCGCCAAATTCTGTCAGTCGTCCTTGTCGACGAAGGGATTGTGGGAGCTCTTGAACTCGATGCGCAAGGGGGTACCCACGAGATCGAACTCCTTGCGGAAGCGCCCTTCGAGAAAGCGCTTGTAAGCATCCGTCACATGTTCGAGCGAATTCCCATGGATCACGATCACCGGCGGATTCATGCCGCCCTGGTGCGCGTAGCGCAGCTTGGGACGGAACATGCCGCTTCTCTTGGGCGCCTGGAACTGCACCGCCTCGAGCAGCAACCGGGTCAGCACCGGCGTGGACATCTTGCGCGTTGCCGACTTGTGGGCCTGCGCGATGGCCTGCCACACGGGGCCCAGCCCCTGGCGCTTGATGGCCGAGATGAAATGCAGCGCCGCGAACTTCAGGAACGCAAGCCGGGTCTCGATCTGCCTCTGGATCTGCTCGCGCTGGTAGCTGTCGACCGCGTCCCACTTGTTGATCGCGATCACCACCGCGCGGCCGCTCTCGAGGATGTAGCCCGCGATGTGCGCGTCTTGGTCGGTCACGCCCTGCGTGGCGTCGAGCAGCAGCAGCACCACGTTGGCCGACTCGATGGCCTGCAGCGTCTTGACCACCGAGAACTTCTCGATCGCCTCGAACACCCTGCCCTTGCGGCGCAGGCCGGCGGTATCGATCAGTTCGAAGCGCTGACCGTTGCGCTCGAAAGGCACGGAGATGGCATCGCGCGTGGTGCCGGGCATGTCGAAGGCCACGAGGCGCTCTTCGCCCAGCCAGGTGTTGATCAGCGTCGACTTGCCGACGTTCGGACGGCCGGCCACGGCGAGCTTGATCGGCTTGTTGACCTCGTCCTCTTCTTCCTCGTCGTCGGGATCGGGAAGGTTCAGCGGCTCCAGCGCCAGCTCGACCAGGCCCCGGATGCCCTGCCCGTGCGCGGCGGACACGCCATGCACCTCGCCCAGCCCCAGCTCGTAGAAGTCCACCAGCTTGGTGCCATCGTGCATGCCTTCGGCCTTGTTGGCCACCAGCACGCAGGGCTTGCCGATGCGGCGCAGTTCGTTGGCGATGTCGTGGTCCTGCGCAGAGAGCCCCTCGCGTGCGTCCACCACGAAGATCACGACGTCGGCCTCGGCGACGGCCTGCCGCGTCTGCTTGGCCATTTCCTTGTAGATGCCGCTGCCGGCATCGGGCTCGAAGCCGCCGGTGTCGATGACGATGAACTCGCGCTTGCCCAGGCGGCCGTTGCCGTAATGGCGGTCGCGCGTGAGGCCCGCGAAGTCGGCGACGATGGCGTCGCGCGTCTGCGTCAGCCTGTTGAAGAGGGTCGACTTGCCGACATTCGGCCGCCCGACCAGGGCCACGACCGGCTTCATGGCCGGCCTTTCGAGGGCGCGGTTTTCATGGTCGGGCCTTGGAAAGAGAAAAGAACGGAGAAAAGGAAATTACTCGGGGCGGTAGCCAAACACGCCACCCTTGGCGGTCACCACGACCACCGTGTTGCCTGCGAGCACCGGTGCCACGGTGATGGCAGAGCCATCGGGCGTGATGCGATTGAGCAGCGCACCGTCTTCGCGCGACACGAAGTGCAGCGTACCGGTGTCCTCGCCCATGATGAGCGAGCGGCCCACGGCCAGCGGCGAGGTCAGGACGCGGTTCTTGAGGCGGGACATCTGCCAGGCGCGCTCGCCATCAGCACGGCGCCAGGCCACGACGCTGCCGTCGGACTCGGTGCCATAGATGAAGCTCTCGTTGCCGCTGACGCCGTCTGCGCCCGAGGCGGGCTTGCTCCAGACCAGCGAACCGCGCAGGGTGTCGACGCAGCCGACGCTGGCGTAGTAGGCACGCGCGCAGATCGTGTCGCCGAAGCGGCTCACGCTGCCGGTCAGGTCGACCAGGCGTTCGACGTCGTTGGTGCCGCGCGGCGCCGCGATGGGCGATTCCCAGCGCGAGGTACCGTTGGCGGGGTTGATGCCCACCAGACGGCCGCCAATGCCGGCCACCAGCGTATCGCCCACGGCGAGGAGCACGCCCGACTTGCGCAGCACGAGGTTCTCGCCAGCGCGCTGCTGGATCCACAGGCGGCGGCCGCTCTGGCCGTCCCAGGCGCTGACGCTGCGGTCGGCGGTCTGCACGAACACGCGGCGACCCGCCACCAGCGGTGCAGTGAAGGCCTGGGCCGAAAGCTTCTGCTTCCACAGCACCTTGCCGTTCTCGAGGGCGACCAGTTCGTTGTCGGTGGTGACGACCGCCGCCACCTGCCCGTCGCTGCCGACGCCGGCTGCCAGCCCAGCGCCGGCCTTGCCACGCCAGATCTCGCGACCAGCGCGCGCATCGATCGCGACCACGGTGCCGTCGCTGCCGGCCACGGTGATCGTGTCGCCGCTCACGTCCGTGGTCAGCGGGAACTGCACTTCCGGAATGCGCACCGTCCACGCCTGGCGCACACCCATCAGGGCCGGATTGGCGGGCAGCGGATCCGGCTTGGGCTTGGACGAGCCCGAGCAGGCCGCCAGGAGCGCTACCAGAACGAGAGCTGATCCCGCACGCAGGGCGGTGGATCCAGGCATGAGGCGCTTGAAATTCATGATGCGGTCAGGGAGTCTTGGGGGCTGCGGGAGTGACGGTGATCACGGGGGCAAGGCTCTTGGGATCGACGCCGACCGCATTGAGCTTGATCTCCACCAGGCGGCGGTAGTCGGACGTGGGGCCCAGGCCGGTCCAGGCCTTGCGGTATTCGGCCTGCGCCTCGGCGCGCTTGCCCTGCGCCAGGTAGATGTCGCCCTTGCGGTCGGCCACCAGCGGTTCGAATTCCTTGGGCACGCTGCCGTCGAGCTGCTTGAGCGCGTCGTCGTAGGACTTGCCGTCGAGCAGTTCGGCCGCCAGCCGCAGCCGGGCGACGGCCTTGTAGCCGGGATCGATGGCGTTCTGCGCCACCCATTCGAGCTCGGCACGCGAGCCAGCGGCGTTGCCCTTCTCGTACAGGGTCTTGGCGACCAGCAGGCCGGCCTGCTGCGCGTAGGTGGTGCCCGAGAAGCGCTTCTTCATGTCGTCGAGCACGAGCGCGATGCGCGCCGGATCGCCCGCCTGCGCGGTCTTCTCGATCTCGTCGTAGAGCGACGAGGCCTGCGCCGCCTTGTTGCGGCCATACCATTGCCAGCCGTTCCAGGCCACGAAGGCGCCGGCAACGAGCAGCACGACCGAGGTGATCAGGGTGCCGTAGGTATTCCAGAAATGCTTGAGCTGGTCGAGCTGTTCCTGTTCTTCGAGGTCGAGATGGGTTGCCATGCGTGTCAGGTGTTGGGAGCCGGCGATTGTAGGGTGGCGGCCCAGGCGGCCACTTCCGAAAGAGACCGGGCGGTCTGTGCGCCGGTTCCGTCACGCAGCGCCTTGAGCGTGACTTCGCCGCGTGCGAGCTCGTCGGCGCCGAAGATCAGGGCGTAGGTGGCGCCGCTGTTGTCGGCTCGCTTGAACTGCGACTTGAAGCTGCCAAGGCCGTCGACCGTGGCGGCGTGCATCTGCACGCGCACCCCTGCATCGCGCAGCTGCTGCAGCGTTCGCAGCACCACCGGCATGGCAGCAGCATCGGGAACCACCGCATAGACGTCGGGGGTCGGCTGCGGGATCTCCGTCCCCTGCTCTTTCATCAGGTCCAGCACGCGCTCGACACCCATGGCCCAGCCCACGGCAGGCGCTGGCTTGCCACCGATCTGCGCGATCAGGTCGTCGTAACGGCCGCCCGCGCACACCGTGCCCTGGGATCCGAGGCGGTCGGTCACGAACTCGAAGACCGTGAGGTTGTAGTAGTCCAGCCCGCGCACGAGGCGCGGATTGATCGTGAACGCGATGTCGTTGGCCTTGAGGATGGCCTGAAGCCCTTCGAAGTGCGCGAGCGACTCCGCGCCGAGAAAGTCGATCAGCTTCGGCGCAGCCTCCACCACTTCCTTCATCGCCGGATTCTTCGTGTCGAGGATGCGCAGCGGATTGCTGTACAGGCGGCGCTTGCCATCCTCGTCGAGCTTGTCGGCGTGCTTCTCGAAATGGGCGATGAGTTCAGCACGGTGCTGGGCGCGCTCGGCCGGCTGGCCGAGGCTGTTGAGCTCCAGGCGAACGTCGGTCAGGCCGATGGCCTTCCACAATGCGCTGGCCAGCAGGATCAACTCGGCATCGACGTCGGGTCCGGCAAACCCCAAGGCTTCGGCGCCGATCTGATGGAATTGGCGGAAGCGCCCGCGCTGGGGCTTCTCGCGACGGAACATCGGGCCGGTGTACCAGAGGCGCTTGCCGCCGTCGTAGAGCATGTTGTGCTCGATCACGGCACGCACGAGGCCGGCCGTGTTCTCGGGACGCAGGGTCAGATGGTCGTTGTCGCCATACTTGTCGGAGCGGTCCTGGAAGGAGTACATCTCCTTCTCGACTATGTCGGTCACCTCGCCGATGCCGCGCACGAACAGCGCCGTGTGCTCCAGGATCGGCGTGCGCACATTGCGGTACGCATAGCGCCCCATCAGGTCGCGCACGGTGGCTTCGAGCCACTCCCAGCGCGCCGATTCGGGCGGCAATATGTCGTTCATGCCTTTGACGGCATTCAGTTTTTCAGCCATGGTCTGCGGAGATGTCAGGCCGCGACAGCGTGTTCGCCGCCGAAGCGCTTTTCAATGTAGTTTTCGACGAGCTGATGGAACTCGTTGGCGATATTGTCGCCGCGCAGCGTGAGGGCCTTTTCGCCGTCGATGAAGACGGGTGCCGCGGGTGCCTCGCCGGTGCCGGGCAGGCTGATGCCGATGTCGGCGTGCTTGCTCTCGCCTGGGCCGTTGACGATGCAGCCCATGACGGCCACCTTGAGCGTCTCCACGCCCGGATATTTCTTGCGCCAGACCGGCATCTGCATGCGCAGGTAGTCGTCGATCTGCTTGGCCAGCTCCTGGAAGGTGGTGCTGGTGGTGCGGCCGCAGCCCGGGCAGGCGGTGACGCTCGGCACGAACACGCGCAGGCCCAGCGCCTGCAGGATCTCGGAGGCGATCACCACCTCCTGCGTGCGCGACTCGCCCGGCTGCGGCGTGAGCGACACGCGGATCGTGTCGCCGATGCCTTCCTGCAGCAGGATCGACAGCGCCGCGGCCGACGCCACGGTGCCCTTGGTACCCATGCCGGCCTCGGTGAGGCCCAGGTGCAGCGGATAGTCGCAGCGGCGGGCCAGCTCGCGATAGACCGAGATCAGGTCCTGCACGCCGCTCACCTTGCACGACAGGATGATCTGGTTGCCGGCCATGCCCATCGACTCGGCCAGCTTCGCGGACTCGATCGCCGAGGTGATGAGCGCCTCGTACATGACCTGCTTGGCGTCCCAGGGCTCGGTGCGACGGCTGTTGGCGTCCATCAGGCTGGCAAGCAGCTCCTGGTCGAGGCTGCCCCAGTTGACGCCGATGCGCACCGGCTTGTTCCAGCGCATCGCGGCGTCGATCATCTGGCCGAACTGCCGGTCCTTCTTGTCGCCCTTGCCCACGTTGCCGGGGTTGATGCGGTACTTGCTCAGCGCCTCGGCGCAGGCCGGATAGTCGGTCAGCAGGCGGTGCCCGTTGTAGTGGAAGTCACCCACCAGCGGCACGTCGACGCCCATGCGGTCGAGCTGCTCGCGGATGTAGGGCACCTGCGCGGCGGCCTCGGGCGTGTTGACCGTGATGCGGACCATCTCGGAGCCGGCCTGGGCCAGTTCCTTCACCTGGATCGCCGTGCCGATGGCATCGACGGTGTCGGTGTTGGTCATCGACTGCACGCGCACCGGGGCGTCGCCGCCCACCGTGACCACGCGCGGACCCCAGACCACGCTGGCCTGGCGCGAACGGCGCGGCTTGGGAGCCGCGGCCTCGATGGGGACGGGAAGGCAATCGCTGCTGCTGGCGGAAGTCACGGCTTCACCTCGAAACGCGCCACGCCACCGCTCTTGGTGAAGGGCTTCAGGTCAAAGGGCTGGCCGCGGACCTGCACGTCGACGCTCGACGCACGGCCGACCACGACCGACAGCGGCAGCGCACCCGACAGGCCCACCGTTTCGCCGGCCTGCAGGCTGCGGCGCAGCAGCTGCTTGCCGCCGGCTTCGGTCACGGTGATCCAGCATTCCTCGCGAGCCACGAAGACGAGCGGCTGACTGCTCGAAGCGGCGGCCACGGGCGTGACTGCCGGTGCCGCAGCAGTCGGCGCGGCAGCGGCGGGCGCAGCAGGAGCCGCAGGCGCACCTGGAGCAGGCGTTGCCGCAGGCGCATCGCTGGCCACCGGACCGCTGGGGGCCACGGCCTGCGTAGGCACGCTCTCGGCCACCGAACCGCCGCTCGAAGCCGCCGCGCCGGCAGAACCCGATTCGGCACTGGACTCGCTGCGCGCCGTGAGCCGCGCCACGGAAGCGCTGAGCTGGTCGAAAGCCGACTGCGGCAACCAGAACAGCGCACCCGCGCCGATCAGCAGCAGCAACACGACGATCAGCAGCGGCCGCGAAGGCAGCCCGCTGGAGCGGCTGCTGCCACCCCAGCGCGGCGTGCCCGAGCCGATGTTCGAGCGAAGGGTGCGGTCGGTCTCGGCCAGCGACACCTTCTGCGTGGTGGGGAGCTTCGCGAGCACGGGGGCCGGATCGATGCGCAGGGCGCGGCAGACGCTGCTGGCCAGCGCACGGGCGAAGACCGGGTCGGGCAGCGAGGCGATGTCGTCCGCCTCCAGCGCCATGAGCTTCTGCGGCGGCACCTTCAGGGCCGCCGCGACCATCTCGATGTGCAGGCCATGGGCCTCGCGCGCCTCGCGAAGCAGCTCGCCGGCCGTCTTGTTCGCGATATCGCCTGTTTCCAGTGGCAATGCGGCGGAAGTGCCGAACTCCGAAACCCGATCAGTCATTGAAATTCCCGCGCTCGTACGCTGTTGCCTCCCGCGACTGGGGGAAGCGTCGTTGCAGTTGGCCTCCCAACTGCGCGACTGCTTCGCGGTTGTTCAGCTTGCGTTCGATCTTGATGCCGAGCCAGAGCGTCTCGGGACTGGCCGCGGCGCTGTTGTTGACGCGGCGGATGTAGAACTGCGCGCGCGACCACTCCTCGCGCTGCGCCAGCACCGACGCCAGGTTGAAAGCGACGACCGGATTGCTGGCGTCGATCTCGTAGGCCTGCATGAGCGTGCGCTCGGCCTTTTCCCGCTGGCCGGCCTTGAGCTCGCACACGCCCTGGGTCATGAGCGTCTTGGCGCGCTCGGTGTAGGTCGGCACCGCCAGGGCCTCGTTAAACTGGGCAGCGGCGTCGCCATAGCGGTTCTGCTGGCACAGCAGCCAGCCGTAGTTGTGGCGCGTGTTCGGGTCGCGCGGATTGATCGCGATGGCGCGGCGGAAGCTGTCCTCGGCCAGGCCGGCGTCGTCGAGCCGCATGTAGACGAGGCCACGCAGGTTGTACGCGTCGGCGTTGTTGGGGTCGGCGGCCAGCGCCTGCTTGATTTCGTCGAGGGCCACCGTGGTCTGGCCGTGCTCGAAATAGCCGGCGGCCAGCTCCATGCGCAGGCGCGCGCGGCGCTGGCGGTTGGACTCGTCGGACTCGGTGACGATCTCGGTGCCCTTGGGCGAATTGCTGCTGTCGGCCAGGCTGGTGGTGGTGGTGCGCGTGCTCACGCAACCCCCAAGCAGCAGCGACACGGCGACGCCCGCGAAACCCACAGTCAGCATCCGCTGCACGTTCGCGGTCGTCATCGAAATGGCCATGCTCATCGGTTCAGTGCTCCTGGGAGACGGTCTTGGTCTTGCGGACCGGGTGCAAAACGACGGGGCGCTGCTCCGCCGCGCGGCGCTGCGCCATGCGCTCGGCCGCCCGGGTGCGGTCTTTCACGTCGCCGGCGAGCTGGCCGCAGGCGGCATCGATGTCGTCGCCGCGCGTCTTGCGCACGGTGGTCACGAGGCCGGCCTCGCTGAGCGTCCGGGCGAACGCCAGCACGCGCGGCTGCGGCGAGCGCAGCAGGCCCGAGGCCGGGAACGGGTTGAACGGAATCAGGTTGAACTTGCACGAGATGCCGTGCTTGCGGACCAGGTCGACCAGTTGGCGCGCATGTTCGGGCTGGTCGTTCACGCCGTCGAGCATGCAGTACTCGAAGGTGATGAAGTCGCGCGGCGCATGGGCCAGGTAGCGTTTGCAGGCCTCGATGAGCTCGTCGATCGGGTACTTGCGATTCAGCGGCACCAGGTCGTCGCGCAGCGGATCGTTGGGCGCGTGCAGCGAAACGGCGAGCGCCACGGGGCAATCGGCGCCCAGGCGGTCGATCATCGGCACCACGCCGGAGGTCGACACCGTCACGCGGCGGCGCGACAGCCCGTAGGCGTTGTCGTCGAGCATGGTGCGCAATGCAGGCACCAGCGCCGAGTAGTTCTGCAGCGGCTCGCCCATGCCCATCATCACCACATTGGAGATGACGCGTTCGTCGCGCTTCAGGTGCTTGCGCAGGAAGTGTTCGGCAAACCAGAGCTGGGCGACGATTTCGCCCGTGCCCAGGTTGCGGCTGAAGCCCTGATGCCCCGTCGAGCAAAAGCGGCAACCGACCGCACAGCCGGCCTGGGACGACACGCAAAGGGTGCCGCGGTCGTCCTCGGGAATGAATACGGCTTCGACGGCATTGCCGTCACCGACGTCGAACAGCCACTTGATCGTGCCGTCCTTGGATTCGTGCTGCGTGATGACCGGCAGGGCCTCGACGCGAGCGGTGGTCGCGAGCTTCTCGCGAAGCGACTTCGCCAGATCGGTCATCTGGGTGAAGTCGCTGGCGCCACGCTGGTGGATCCAGCGGTAAAGCTGTGTGGCGCGGAATTTCTTCTCGCCGAGTTTTTCGCAGAACGCAGCCAACCCCTCGAGATCGAAATCGAGCAGGTTGGCCGTGGTCATGGAATCAGGCGAGATCCGGCTTCAGCGTGCGTAGACGTTGAGGCCAGCGAAGAAGAAGGCGACTTCGTTCGCGGCGGTTTCGGGAGCGTCCGAACCGTGAACGGCGTTGGCGTCGATGCTGTCGGCGAAGTCGGCGCGGATGGTGCCGGCGGCTGCCTTCTTGGGGTCCGTAGCGCCCATCAGGTCACGGTTCTTGGCGATGGCGTTCTCGCCTTCGAGCACTTGCACGAACACGGGGCCGGAGATCATGAACTCGACGAGGTCCTTGAAGAAGGGACGCTCCTTGTGCACGGCGTAGAACTGTTCGGCTTCGTTGCGCGACAGGTGCACCAGCTTGGCGGCGACGATCTTGAGGCCGGCAGCTTCAAAACGGGAAACGATCTTGCCGATGACGTTCTTGGCAACTGCGTCGGGCTTGATGATGGAAAGGGTACGTTCGATAGCCATTGAAATGCTTCCTGGAGCTTTGATTTTGAATTGTTTTGTCACAACTGCAACGAGTTTGTTTCGTCACTTGTCGACAAAGCCTCTGATTTTAACCGGCGCGGCCTTGCGGATTGGTGAAAACCCCGCGAAAGGCCGCGATGCGACGGCAGCCTTTCAGCGCCCGCGGCGGCGTCCGCCGCCCTGGCCTCCGAAGCCGCCACCACCGCCTCCGCCGCCGCCGCGGCGCTGGCCTCCGCGCTGCTCCTTGCGCTGGCGCGAAAAACTGTCTGCGCCGATGTAGCCCAGCGAGGTCTTCATCGGATCGGGCTGGTTGGCGGCGCCCTGCTGGCGATCGCCACCCTGGCGGCCGCCGTTGCCGCGGCGTCCCTGCCCCTGGGGCTGACCACCGTTGCCGCCATTGCCGCGGTTGGGGCGCCCGCCCCGCTCGCCGCGCGGCGGACGGCCGTCGCCCAGCGGATTCGGGATCGGCGCCTCGCGCCCGCCATCGTCGCGCGCGGCCTGGCCGCCGCCTCCGTTGCGATTGCCGCGGCGCTTCTTGTTGCGGCCGCCGCGGCCGTTGCCGCCACCCTCTTGCCCCGGGCCGCGCTGCTGCTGGCCCGGACGCGCCACCGCGCCACCCGAAGCCTGGAACAGCGCGCGAATGTCACGGTCGTCGAGCTCCATCCAGGCACCGCGCTTCAGGCCGCGAGGCAGCACCATGGCGCCGTAGCGGATGCGGATCAGCCGGCTGACCGCATGGCCCACCGACTCGAACAGGCGCCGCACCTCGCGGTTGCGCCCTTCGGAGATGGTCACGCGGTACCAGCAGTTGGAACCTTCGCCCCCACCGTCCTCGATGGCCCCGAACTGCGCCATGCCGTCGTCGAGACGCACGCCGTCGAGCAGCTTCTGCTTCTCTTCGGCGGTGAGCGCGCCCAGCACGCGCACCGCGTACTCGCGCTCCAGGCCGAAGCGCGGGTGCATGAGCTGGTTGGCCAGGTCGCCGGAGCTGCTGAACAGCAGCAGGCCTTCGGTATTCAGGTCGAGACGGCCCACCGACTGCCACTTGCCCTGCTGCAGGCGCGGGAGCTTGCGGAACACGGTCGGGCGGTTCTGGGGATCGTCGTGCGTGACCACCTCGCCCACGGGCTTGTGGTACGCGATGACGCGCGGCGGCGGCGGTGCGATGCGGTAGCGGATCGGCTTGCCGTTGATCTTGACCTGGTCGCCGTACTGGATGCGCTGGCCGATGTGGGCCGGCTCGTTGTTGACGGAAATGCGTCCCTGGAGGATCAGTTGCTCCATTTCGAGCCGCGAACCCAGGCCCGCCTGCGCCAGCACCTTGTGCAGCTTGGGCGAATCGGCCTCGGGCAGCAGCACGCGCTTGAGCGGCGGGACCTCGGGGCTTTCCTCGTCGGCGTCGAACTGGCCGGAGATGACGTCCGCGAACCGGATCGGCTCGGGCGGAGGCGCGTTGCGCTGCTCGCGCTCGGCGGCGCGGCGCGCGCGGTCGAGGTCGTCCTCCTCCTCGTCGGGCTCTTCTTCGTCTTCTTCGTCCTCTTCGCCGTCGTCCCGCACCTCGTCGTTGCGGTCCTCGGCGCGCTCGGGCACCGGAGGCTGGGCCGCCACCACGACAGCCTCGGTCGGCACATCACCAGGGGCGGCTTCAGCAACCACTGGCGCCTGCTCGGTGGCCGGCGCCGCAACTTGCGGCTCAGCGGATTCGGCGGATTCGGCGGCCGGAGCGGCTACCGCTTCGCCTTCGACGGCAGGCTGCTCGACAACCTTCTTCTTGCGGGGCGCGCGCGGCTTCTTCGGCGCCTCGGCCACGGCCTCGGATGCGGGCGCCGGGGGCGCAACCGCCTCGACAGCTTCAACCGCAGCCTTTTTGGCCGTGGTCGCCCTTTTCTTCTTCTTGACTTCGGGCTCGACCGGCAGCATTGCTGCGTCTTCGGTGTCGGTTGTGCTCATGAGGTTTTTCCGGGAGAGGGAGCGTGAGGATCGGCCTCGTCCTCGGACGGGGCATCGGATTCCGACGCGGGTTCTTGTTCTTGCTCGGCGGCAGCGGATTCGGCGCCTGCCTCGTTCTCGGCGACCTGCGCCTGGGCGGCCTCGATGGCTTCGATCGCCTCGGCGGCTTCTGCCGCCTCGGAAACTTCGGGCGCGATATCGACGGCGGCAGGCTCTTCGGCTGCGTTCGTCACAGGTTCGGCTTCTTCGCCTTGCTGCGAAGCCGCAATCTCGGCATCGGGCACCGGCGCGTCGGCGGAGGAAAGCTCCAGCTCCGCCATTCCCGAGGCATCGGCGTCGCCCTCGGCGGCTTCGGGTTCCGCAGCCGCATCGATCGGCAGCCCCTGCTGCTCACCCGAGGCCTGCTCCAGCGCATCGACCAGCGCCGCCTGCTGTGCCGGCGTCTCGATCAGCGGCAGTTGATCGAGCGAGGCCAGCCCCAGATCGTCGAGGAACTGCCGCGTGGTCGCATAGAGCGCAGGTCGGCCGACCGTCTCGCGGTGGCCGATGACCTCCACCCAGCCGCGGTCTTCCAGCTGCTTGAGGATCATCGAATTGATCGTCACGCCGCGGATGTCTTCCATGTCGCCGCGCGTGGCCGGCTGGCGGTAGGCGATGATCGCCAGCGTCTCGAGCGCAGCACGCGTGTAGCGCGGCGGCTTCTCGGGGTGCAGGCGATCGAGGTGGTCGCGCATTTCAGGCCGGCTCTGGAAGCGCCAGCCGCTGCCGACGCTCACCAGCTCCAGGCCGCGCTGCGCCCAGTCTTCCTGCAGCTCGAGCAGCAGCGACTTGATGGTGTCCGCACCCAGTTCGTCGTCGAACAGCACGCGCATATCGCGCACCGGCAACGGCTGGCTCGAACAGATCAAGGCGGTTTCGAGAATGCGCTTGGCATCCGCCGTATTCATGGTTCGCGTTATCCGGGAAAAGGCGCCTGGGGGCGCTTGTTCAGAAGGATGGAAGGAGTAGGCGCTGCAGGCACGCGGCAGATGCAACGCGAGGCCGGTCTCGGGCGACCGGCGCGGCCCTCGGGCCGTCAGGCGCGATTGTAATCCAGGCCCCAGGCCTGCAAAGCCCGGACGAGGTCTTCCGGCAACGGCGAGCGGAACTCCAGCGCAGCCTGCGTGACGGGATGCACGAAGGCCAGCCTGAATGCATGCAGCGCCTGGCGCGACAACCCGGCGGCCGGCGCGCCGCCGTAGAGGGCGTCGCCCACCAGCGGATGGCCGATGGAGGCCATGTGCACGCGGATCTGGTGGGTGCGCCCGGTTTCGAGCGTGCAGCGCACGGCGCAGCCCTCGGCGTTGCTGTCGAGCCGCTCGATCAGCGTGCGGGCCGTCTTGCCCGCGTGACGTTCCAGATCGACCACCGCCATGCGCAGCCGGTTGCGCGGGTCCCGCCCGATGGGTGCGTCGACATGCCGCGCCGCCGCGCCCTCCCACTGCCTGTGGCCGATGGCCAGGTACTGCCGCTTGACCTCGCGCGCGGCGATCAGCGCCACCATCGCATCCATCGCGGCGCGAGTGCGCGCCACCACCATCAGGCCGCTGGTATCGCGGTCGAGCCGGTGCACGATGCCGGCGCGCGGCAGCAGCACGGCCTTGGGGTCGAGCGCCAGCAGGCCGTTCAGCAGCGTGCCGCTCCAGTGCCCAGGCGCCGGATGCACCACGAGGCCGGCCGGCTTGTCGACAATGCGCAGATGCTCGTCCTCGTACACGGTGACGATGTCCATCGCCTCCGGCCGGAAGGCCTGGCTCTGGGGCGTCGGGCGCAACTCGATGCGGCCGGACTGGCCCGCCTTGACGGGGGCCGAGGCCTTGGTGACCGTACGCCCCTGCAGTTCGACGACGCCCGCCTCGATCAGCTGCTGCAGGTAGCTGCGGGAGAACTCTGGCACCAGCGCGGCGAGCGCCCGATCGAGCCGCTGGCCGTGCTGGGCCGGGTCGATGACGAAGGGCCGCTGCTCGCTGGCCTCGACCGGGTCCGCGCCCTCTTCGTGCTCGGCCACCTCCGGGCTGTCGGGGATATTGCCCAGGGGGTCGGTCGATATAATTGAGGGCAACTGTTTCACGAAAGCCGTATGTGATGATTCGCGCCAAATTATCGGTCCCCGCCTGGATCGCGCTCAGCGCGGCGGCTCTGCTGGCAGCAGGCTGCTCGTCGACACCCTCCGCCGACAAGACCGCCACCTGGAGCCCCAACCGGATCTACTCGGAAGCCAAGGACGAGGCAGGCTCCGGCGCCTACGACAAGGCAATCCCGCTCTACGAGAAGCTCGAAGGCCGCGCGGCCGGCACGCCCCTCGCCCAGCAGGCACAGCTGGAAAAGGCGTACGCCCAGTACAAGTCGGGCGAAAAGGCTGCAGCCATCGCCACCGTCGACCGCTTCATGAAGCTGCACCCGGCGAGCCCGGCCCTCGACTACGCGCTCTACCTCAAGGGCGTGATCAACTTCAACGACGACCTCGGCATGTTCGCATTCCTGACGCGCCAGGACCTGTCGGAGCGCGACCAGAAGGCCGCGAAGGAATCGTTCGAGGCGTTCAAGGATCTGGTCACGCGCTTCCCCGATTCGCGCTATGCCCCCGACGCTCGCCAGCGCATGAACTACATCGTGAACTCGCTCGCTCAGTACGAAGTTCACGTGGCCCGCTACTACTACACGCGCGGCGCCTACCTGGCGGCCATCAACCGCGCGCAGGTCGCACTGGCCGACTACCGCGAAGTGCCGGCGCTCGAAGAGGCCCTGTACATCATGGTCAAGTCGTACGACGCCCTCGGCATGAAGGACCTGCGCGACGACGCCCAGCGCGTGCTGACCACCAACTACCCGCAGAGCACCTTCCTCGCCAACGGCTTCAAGGGCAAGGACGATCCCTGGTGGAAGGTCTGGTAAGCCAGAACCCTTCCTGAACCGGCAGGGCCGCAAGCGCCCTGCCGTAGCCTCCCGCTCAGTTCTTGAGCGCCTCCAGCGCGGCATCGAAATCGGCTTCGGTCTCGAGCCGCCGCATCGGAGGCAGGGCTGCCAGCAAGCGGCGCCCGTAACCCATCGCCACCAGACGCGTATCGCAGATCGCCAGCACGCCGCTGTCGGTCTCGCGCCTGATCAATCGGCCCGCGCCCTGCTTGAGCGCCACCGCGGCCTCGGGCAGCGAATAGTCGGCGAACGAACTCCGCCCCTGCGACTCCAGGCGCTGCGAGCGTGCCTCGACCAGCGGATCGTTAGGCGGCGGGAACGGCAGCTTGTCGATCACCACCAGTTGCAGCACGTCTCCCGGCGCATCGAACCCCTCCCAGAACGAGGCGGAGGCGACCAGCACGCAGCCGGCACGCCCTGCGCTCGAACCTTCGCGGAATCGATCCATCAGCACGCGCTTGGGCAGTTCGCCCTGCACGAGCACTTCGGGCCGCAGCTGCGCGTCGAGCAGCTCGAACCGCTGCCTCATTTCGTCGCCGATGGTGCGCAGCGCGCGCAGCGTGGTCGTCAATACCAGCGTGCGGCCGCCGAGCTCCGCCGCTCCGCGCGCCGCCAGCTGGGCGACCCGCTGGCTGTGGGAGGGATCGTTGGGCTTGGGAAAGGCTCGCGGCACGTAGATCGCGGCCTGCGAGGCGTAGTCGAAGGGGCTCTGCACGCGCAGCACCTCGGCGTCCTGAAGGCCGCAGGGCTCGGTGAACCAGCGCAGCGTAGGCTCGTCGCCCAGAGTGGCCGAGGTGAAGACCCAGGCGCGGCCGCCCTCTTCCCGCACATTGCCGGATCGCGCCGGCTGCTCGCCATAGGCGTCGAGTCCATCCTCCTGCTCGTCCTCTTCGAAACCGGCTTCATCGGCGTCGTCCGCGATCTTGAGGACCCGCTTGCGCATCGCATCGGCGATGTCCAGCGGCGATTCGATGAGCCGCAGCTGCGTACCCACGTCCACCCAGCGCACCGAATCGACCTCGCATCCCAACGCGAACTTCGACGCACGTTTCGCCAGCTGGCGCGCCCGCTCGTGAAGCCGCACGAAATCGGGCGAGATCTCGCTGACCGTGTCCAGCCCTTCCGCGGACGCCTGGAACGCGTGCAGCAGTTCGTCGAGCGCGCCTTGCCAGGCGTCTGGGTCGATGCCGTCGGGCGACGCCCCCAGCCAGCGCAGCTTGGCGCCGGGCCATTGCTTGCCGACCACCAGCCGCAGCTCGCGCGCGGCGCGCTCTGTCGCGGACACCAGCTTCTGCCAGTCGACGAGCCCGCGTGCATGCTGCAGGCCTGCGGCGAGCATGTCGCGGGCGAAGTCGAGCGCCTGCCCCGTTCCGAGCTGCGCGCCCAGGAACTGCACGCCTGTCTCGTTGAGCTGGTGGGCTTCGTCGAACACCACCACGCTCACCGTCGGCAGCAACTCGGCCATGCCGGTCTCGCGTACCGCGAGGTCGGCGAAGAAGAGATGGTGGTTGATGACGACGATGTCGGCCGCCAGCGCCTCGCGGCGCGCCAGGTTGACGTGGCAGGGTTTGAACTGCGGGCATTGGGCGCCCAGGCAGTTCTCGCGGGTTGACGTGATCAGCGGGATGAGCGGCGAGCGCTCGTCGAGCCCCGGCAGTTCGGCCAGGTCGCCTGTGCGGGTGGCCTTCGACCATTGCTCGATCTTGGCGAGCGTGCGCAGGCTGCCGCGCTCGGGCAGCGAAGCGTCGTGGCGCGCCATGTCGAGCCGGTGCAGGCACAGGTAGCTCGCGCGCCCCTTGAGCAGCGCCGTGCGCACCGGCAGGCCGAAGGCTTCGACGAGGCGCGGCAGGTCGCGGCCGAACAGCTGGTCCTGCAGGGTCTTGGTGGCGGTGGAGAGCAGCACGCGCTCGCCACTCAGGAGTGCCGGTACGAGGTACGAGAAGGTCTTGCCCACGCCGGTACCGGCCTCGACCACCAGCATGCCGCCGTTGTCGATGGTGCGGGCCACGGCCATCGCCATCTCGGTCTGCCCCGAGCGTTCGCGGAACTGCTCCGCGGCGCGGGAAAGGCCGCCGTCCTGCGCGAAGGCGTCGCGCACCTTGTCTTCGAGCGAACCCGTCACGCCGGCTCTTTCGGATCGAGGATGTTTTCGAGACGGGCGATCTGGTCGCGCAGCGCGAGGCGGCGCTTCTTGAGGCGCCGAAGCAGCAGCTCGTCCTGGGCCGAGCCTTCGGCCAGCCTGTCGATGGTGGCGTCGAGGTCTGCATGCTCGATGCGCAGTTCGATCAGCTGGCGGGAGAGGGAGTGAAGATTGGAGTCCAACGGTGGGAAGCGCCCGCGTGGTTTGCGTGCCGCATGTTCATTCGATAATACGTCCTGACACGAATCCCCGAGAAGACAGGAACCCGCGCCCCAGGCGCTCATTGCTTCATGACCCAAGGCTTTCGACTCGCAGCGGCCACCGGACTCCACAAGGGAGACCGACCGTACCAGCAGGACCAGGTGCTGCTGATGAGCCACCCGCGCGTGCAAGGCTGCATATTGGGCGTGGTGGCGGACGGCATGGGCGGCCGAAGCGGCGGGCGCAAGGCCTCCGACCAGGTCCTCATGACGGCACGGCAGCTCTTCACGCGCTACCAGCCCGGCAAGGAAGACCCCGAAGCCCTGCTCAAGCGGATCCTCGAGGACTCGCACACGGTCATCAAGCTCACCGCCGTTTCCGCCGAGCAGGAGCCGCACAGCACGATCGCGGCCTTCCTCATGAATCCCAAGGGCGACTGCGCCTGGATCCATGCCGGCGACTCGCGCATCTACCATTTCCACGACGGGCAGCTCGTCAAGCGCACGCGCGACCACTCTTACGTGCAGGTGCTGATCGACCGCGGCCAGATCACCGAGGCCGAGGCCAACATCCATCCGCAGGGCAACATCCTGCTGGGCTGCCTGGGCATGACGACCACGCCGCCGCCCATCGATCCCTACTACATCCCGAAGATGGCCCCGGGCGACCTGCTGATGGCATGCAGCGACGGGCTCTGGCACTACTTCAGCCCCGAGGAGCTGGCCAGCGTGCTCTTCGCACAGCCGCCGCGCGATGCGGTGGAGATCCTGGTGGGTGAAGCCCGCCGCCGTGCACGGGGAACGGGCGACAACATTTCCATCGCCGTCCTGAAGCTCGACGCGCTTCCCGCAGCCGCCGCCTGAGCGCGGGGCCGCGAAAAGCCTCTTTTTTCTCTTTATCAGGGCTTTACCGGTTCGGCAGGCGGCGGTGGCAGGGGCGCCCCGCGCGGCCTGTCGCGCTCGGCGTTGCGCCGTTCGCGATCGGCCTTGTGCTCGGCGGCGCGCCGCTGCTTCTCCTGGAAGCGCCGCACGGATTCAGGGATTTCGGCGCTACGCTGGGCCGCCTTGGCCTGCTCGTCGGCATGCGCCTGCTGCTTGGCCTGGAACTGGCGCTCGCGCTCAGCGGCTTCAGCGGCGGTGGCGGCACGGCTGGCCGCGTGGTCGGCCGCACGCTGCTCGCGGTCCTTCTGGTTCTGGATGGATTGCTGCTGCTTCTCGGGCGTGTCCGCCGGACGCTGCGTGCCCGCCTTCTCGTCGAGCTTCCTAAGCTCGGCCGCGCCGGCGCGCTGGCGCTGGATGTCGTTGATGGCGGTTTCCTGCCGCTTGATGTTGTCGGTTTCCTTGCGGCGGCGGCTGCGGCTTTCCTGCAGGCAGTCTTCCACCGCGAACTTCTTGTAGCAGGCGGCGCGCTCCTCGACGAAGCGCTTCTCTATCGCCTCGCGCTCGGCCGACAGGCGGCGCTTCTCCGCCTCGAGGTCGGCGTTGCCCGCCGCGGCATTGGACTGGGCCCACAGCGGCAGGCTGGCCAGCGCCATGAACACGGCAAGAACGATTTTTTTCATGTGAGTCGGGTGTCGACGACGCGGCGTTCCAGGGCGAGGAACTCGCTCGATTGCATTTCGGTGAGCCGGGAGACCGTGCGCGGAAATTCGTGCGACAGCGGACCCTCGGTGTACAACGCCTCGGGCGGAACCTCAGCCGACATGATGAGCTTGCACCGCCGGTCGTACAAGACGTCGACCAGCCAGGTGAAACGGCGCGCTTCGGAAGCCATGCGCACCGGCATGTGCGGCACGTCGGACAGCAGGATGGTGTGGAACTGGCTCGCGATTTCCAGGTAGTCGTTCTGCGAGCGCGGACCGCCGCACAGCGTCTTGAAGTCGAACCAGACCACGCCGCCCGCCTTGCGCCGCGCACGGATCTCGCGCTGCTCGATGTGCAGCACCGGGTTCTCGTCGGCCGTTTCGGCCAGCCTGTCGAACGCCTTGCGCATCTCCTTCTCTGCCGCGCCGTCGTTGGGCGTGAGGTACATGCGCAGCTGCTCGAGCGTGCGGCGCCGGTAGTCGGTGCCGTTGTCGACGCTCAGCACCTCGAGCTTCTCGTTGAGCAGCTCGATGGCGGGCAGGATGCGGTCGCGGTGCAGGCCGCCCGGGTACAGGTCGTCAGGCTTGAAGTTCGAGGTGGTGACGAAGCCCACGCCGTTGTCGAACAGGGACACCAGCAGGCGATGAAGAATCATCGCGTCGGTGATGTCGGCCACGTGGAACTCGTCGAAGCAGATCAGCTTGTAGCGCTTGGAGATGCGCAGGCCCAGTTCGTCGAGCGGGTTGACCGTGCCCTGCAGCTCGCGCAGCTCGCGGTGCACCTCGCGCATGAACTCGTGGAAGTGCAGGCGCGTCTTGCGCCGCAGCGGCACGGCGTTGAAGAACAGGTCCATCAGGAAGCTCTTGCCCCGCCCGACGCCGCCGTACATGTAGACGCCGCGCGGGAGCTCCGGCCTGTTGATGAGCTTCTTCAGCGCATTCGAGCGCTGGGCCTTGTACTCGGCCCATTCGCTGGCGCAGCGATCCAGCGCCTCCACGGCGCGCAGCTGCGCGGGATCGCTCTTGAACCCGCGCGCAGCGAGTTCCGCCTCGTAGGCCTGTTTGACGCTGGTCAAAAGATCGGCGGGATCAGAAGTTCAGCGTGCGCTTGTCGACGGCGAGCGCCGCTTCCTTCGTGGCTTCCGACAGCGACGGGTGCGCGTGGCAGATGCGCGCGATGTCCTCGGCGCTGGCCTTGAACTCCATCGCCACCACGGCTTCGGAGATCAGCTCGCTGGCCTGCGGGCCCACGATGTGCACGCCCAGGATCTCGTCGGTCGCGGCGTCGGCCAGGAACTTGACCATGCCGGTCGTGTCGCCCAGCGCGCGTGCGCGGCCGTTCGCGAGGAACGGGAAGGTGCCGGCCTTGTAGGCGCGGCCCGAGGCCTTGAGCTGCTGCTCGGTCTGGCCGACCCACGCGATCTCGGGGCTGGTGTAGATCACCCACGGGATCGTGTTGAAGTTGACGTGACCATGCTGGCCGGCAATGCGCTCGGCCACGGCAACGCCCTCTTCCTCGGCCTTGTGCGCCAGCATCGGGCCGCGCACCACGTCGCCGATGGCCCACACGTTGGGCAGGTTGGTCTTGCACTCGTCGTCCACCGCGATGGCGCCGCGCTCGTCGAGCTTCAGGCCCACGGCTTCGGCGTTCAGGCCGATGGTGTTGGGCACGCGGCCGATCGAGACGATCAGCTTGTCGACTTCCAGCGTCTGGGCTTCGCCCTTGGCGTCGGTCCAGGCAACGCTCACGCCCTTCTTCGACGACTTGATCTCGCCGACCTTCACGCCGAGCTCGATCTTGAGCTTCTGCTTGTCGAAGGCCTTCTTGGCTTCCTTCGCGATCTGCTCGTCCACCGCGCCGAGGAAGGTCGGCAGCGCTTCGAGCACGGTGACTTCAGCACCGAGGCGACGCCACACCGAGCCCATTTCCAGGCCGATGACGCCCGAGCCGATCAGGCCCAGCTTCTTCGGCACGGCGCCGATGCGCAGCGCGCCGTCGTTCGAGAGGATGTTCTCCTCGTCGAAGGGCGTGCCCGGCAGCGCGCGGGCGTTGGAGCCCGTGGCCACGATGATGTGCTTGCCGACGATCGACTCTTCGGCGGCGCCAGCCACCTTGATCTCGTAGCCGCCTGCGTCCGACTTCACGAACGAGCCGCGACCGTGGAAGAACGAGATCTTGTTCTTCTTGAACAGGTACAGGATGCCGTCGTTGTTCTGCTTCACGACCTGGTCCTTGCGGGCCAGCATCTTGTCGATGTCGAGGCCCAGGCCCTCGACCTTGATGCCGTGGTCGGCGAAGTGATGGCCGGCCTGCTCGAAGTGCTCCGACGACTGCAGGAGCGCCTTCGAGGGAATGCAGCCGACGTTGGTGCAGGTGCCGCCCGGTGCGGGGCCGCCCTTGCCGTTCTTCCACTCGTCGATGCAGGCCACGTTGAAGCCGAGCTGTGCGGCGCGGATGGCAGCGATGTAGCCGCCAGGGCCGCCGCCGATGACGATCACGTCAAATTGTTTGGACATAGGTTCTTTCGTAATTCGGTGTGCCGCTTTCAAACAGGGCCGCGCGAAGCGCCGGCCAGTTCGCAGGCACCCGCGGAACCGGCTCTGCCGGGCCGCCGGGTGCGCCCCCTCGAGGGGGGAGGCGGCTACACGAAGTGAGCAAGCAACGGGGGTGGATCAAATATCGAACAGCAGGCGCGACGGATCTTCCAGCGCCTCCTTCATGGCGACCAGGCCCAGCACGGCTTCGCGGCCGTCGATGATGCGGTGGTCGTAGCTCATCGCCAGGTAGTTCATCGGACGGATCACGATCTGGCCGTTCTCGACCACGGCGCGGTCCTTCGTGGCGTGCACGCCGAGGATGGCCGACTGGGGCGGGTTGATGATCGGGGTCGAGAGCATCGAGCCGAAGGTGCCGCCGTTCGAGATGGAGAACGTGCCGCCGGTCATCTCTTCGATGCCCAGCTTGCCGTCCTGGGCCTTCTTGCCGTATTCGGCGATCTTCTTCTCGATGTCGGCGAAGCTCATCTGGTCGGCATTGCGCAGGATCGGCACCACCAGGCCGCGCGGCGAACCGACGGCGATGCCGATGTCGAAGTAGCCGTGGTACAGGATGTCGTTGCCGTCCACCGAGGCGTTGAGCACCGGGTACTTCTTGAGGGCATGCACGGCGGCCTTCACGAAGAAGGACATGAAGCCGAGCTTCACGCCGTGTTCCTTGGTGAAGCTGTCCTGGAAGCGCTTGCGCAGTTCCATGACGGGCGCCATGTTGACCTCGTTGAAGGTCGTCAGGATGGCGTTGGTCGACTGCGACTGGATCAGGCGCTCGGCGATGCGGGCGCGCAGGCGGCTCATCGGCACGCGCTGCTCGGGGCGCTCGCCCAGGTCGGGGGCGCTCGCGGGAGCGGCGACCTGCGGCAGCGCGGGCTTTGCGGCCGGCACGGCGATGGTGGCTGCAGGTGCGGCAGGCTTGGCGCCCGAAGCGACCGCGGCGAGCACGTCGCCCTTGGTCACGCGGCCGTCCTTGCCCGAGCCGGCGACATCGCCGGTCTTCAGGTTGTTGTCGGCCAGCAGCTTGGCGGCGGCGGGCATGGCCACGTCGGCCTTCGAGCCGCCGGTGGCGGCGGCTGCAGCTGCCGGAGCGGCTGCGGGCGCCGGGGCTGCCGCGGCGGCGGGGGCTGCAGCAGGTGCTGCGGCACTGGCCTTGCCTTCGGTGTCGATCTTGGCGATCAGCTGGTCGGCGACCACGGTGGCGCCGTCGGGCTGGATGATTTCGGCCAGCACGCCGGCCGAGGGAGCAGGCACTTCGAGCACGACCTTGTCGGTCTCGATCTCGATCAGGATTTCATCGACGGCGACGGCTTCGCCGGCCTTCTTCTTCCAGGTGAGCATGGTGGCTTCGGCCACGGATTCGGAAAGCTGGGGGACTTTGACTTCAACGATAGACATTTGGAGTGGGCTCCGATTTGTTCTTCAGGGTGTTCGTGTGAAAGAGGACAGGTTTACTTGGTCAGCACGAAGCCCTTGAGCTTGGCGAATGCGCCGTCGACGAGCGCTTTCTGCTGTTCCTGGTGCAGGTGCGAGTAGCCCACCGCCGGCGAGGCCGATGCGGCACGGCCGGAGTAGCCGAGCTTCTGGCCTTCCTGCATGTTTTCGTGGATGTAGTGCTGCACGAAGAACCAGGCGCCCTGGTTCTGCGGCTCGTCCTGGCACCAGACCACGTCGACGAGATTCGGGTACTTCTTGATCTCGGCGGCGAATGCCTTGTGCGGGAACGGATAGAGCTGCTCGACGCGGATGATCGCCACGTCGTCGGCTTCCTTCTCCTCGCGCTTCTTGGCCAGGTCGTAATAGACCTTGCCCGAGCAGGCGATCAGGCGCTTGACCTTCTCGGCCTTCAGGTCGCGGCTGTCGGGGATCACGGTCTGGAAACCGCCCTTGACGAACTCGGACAGCGGCGAGGTCGCGTCCTTGTTACGCAGCAGCGACTTCGGCGTCATGATGATCAGCGGCTTGCGCAGGCTGCGCACCATCTGGCGGCGCAGCACGTGGAAGATCTGGCTGGCCGTGGTGGGCTGCACGATCTGCATGTTGGCGTCGGCGGCCAGCTGCATGAAGCGCTCCAGGCGGGCAGAGCTGTGCTCGGGGCCCTGGCCTTCGTAGCCGTGCGGCAGCATCATGGTGATGCCGTTGACGCGGCCCCACTTCACTTCACCCGAGGCGATGAACTGGTCGATCACGACCTGCGCGCCGTTGACGAAGTCGCCGAACTGCGCTTCCCAGATCACCAGGGTGTTCGGGTCGTTCGAGGCGTAGCCGTATTCGAAGGCCAGCACCGCTTCTTCCGAGAGGATCGAGTCGATGACGACGAACGGAGCCTGGTTGTCGGCCACGTTCTGCAGCGGCACGTAGGTGCCTTCGTCGAACTTCTCGCGGTTCTGGTCGTGCAGCACCGCGTGGCGGTGCGTGAAGGTGCCGCGGCCGGAGTCTTCACCCGACAGGCGCACCGGATAGCCGCTGGCCACCAGCGAGGCGAAGGCCATGTGCTCGCCCATGCCCCAGTCGACGTTGACGTCGCCACGGCCCATGGCAGCGCGGTCGTCCAGCACCTTCTTCACCAGCGGGTGCACGGTGAAGCCTTGCGGCACGGTGGTGATCTTCTCGGCCAGGCGCTTCCACTCGGTCGTGGGGATGGCGGTGTCGCCGGCGTCGGTCCACTTCTTGTTGAGGAAGGGGCTCCAGTCGACCGCGTACTTGCTCTTGAAGTTGGTCAGAACCGGGTCGATGGTGTGCTTGCCGGCATCCATGGCGGCGCGGTAGGCCTTGACCATGTCGTCGCCGAGCGTGTCGCCCAGGCCCTGCGCGGCCAGCTTGTCGGCGTACAGGCGGCGGGTGCCGGGGTGCTGGGCGATCTTCTTGTACATCAGCGGCTGGGTGAGCGAGGGGGTGTCCTGCTCGTTGTGGCCCAGCTTGCGGTAGCAGACGATGTCGACCACCACGTCCTTGTTGAACTCCTGGCGGAACTCGAGCGCGAGCTGCATGCACAGCACCACGGCTTCGGGATCGTCGCCGTTCACGTGCAGCACGGGTGCCTCGATCATCTTCACGATGTCCGAGCAGTACAGCGTCGAGCGGCTGTCGCGCGGGTCGCTGGTGGTGAAGCCGATCTGGTTGTTGATGACGATGTGGACCGTGCCGCCGGTGTAGTAGCCGCGGGTCTCGGCCAGTGCCAGCGTTTCCATGACCACGCCCTGGCCGGCGAAGGCGGCGTCGCCGTGCACGAGCACCGGCAGCACCGAGTCGCCTTCCTTGTCGCCGCGGCGGTCCATGCGCGCGCGCACCGAGCCTTCGACGACCGGGTTCACGATCTCGAGGTGGGAGGGGTTGAAGGCCAGCGACAGGTGCACCGGGCCGCCAGGGGTGCTGACGTCGGAGCTGAAGCCCTGGTGATACTTCACGTCGCCGCTGGGCAGCTCTTCGGGGGCGGTGTGGTCGAACTCGGCGAACAGGTCGGCGGGCATCTTGCCCAGCGAGTTCACCAGCACGTTCAGGCGGCCGCGGTGGGCCATGCCGATCACGATCTCCTGCACGCCCTTCTCGCCGGCGCGGTTGATGAGCTCATCCATCGCGACGATGAAGCTCTCACCGCCTTCGAGCGAGAAGCGCTTCTGGCCGACGTACTTGGTGTGGAGGAAGCGCTCGAGGCCTTCGGCCGCGGTCAGGCGGTCGAGAACGCGCTTCTTCTGCTCGGTATTCAGCTTGGGATTGGTGCGTGCGCTCTCGAGCTTCTGCTGCCACCAGCGCTTGTGGTTCTGGTCGGTGGTGTACATGTACTCGGCGCCGATGGTGCCGCAGTACGTTTCGCGCAGAGCGTTGAGCAGCTCGCGCAGGGACATCGTTTCCTTGCCGAAGAAGGTGTTGCTGGTGTTGAACACCGTCTCGAGGTCGGCGTCGGCGAAGCCGTAGAACGAGGGCTCGAGTTCGGGGATGGAGGGGCGCTCGGCGCGCTTGAGCGGATCGAGGTCGGCCCAGCGGGCGCCGACGTTGCGGTAGGCGGCGATCAGCTGCTGGACTGCCGTGCGCTTGCGGCCGAGTTCGGAGTCGGCGCCGCTGGCCTGCACGACCTTGGTCGTGCCCTGCTTCGCGAGTTCTGCGAAGGCATTGATGACCGGCTGGTGGGGGACGTCGCGGGTGTTGGAGCCGTCGGCGGCAGGCACGTTCTGCAGCGCGTCGAAGTACGAACGCCAGTTGTCGGGCACGCTGCCGGGGTTGGCGAGGTAGTTTTCGTACATTTCCTCGACATACGGCGCGTTGCCGCCGAAGAGGTACGTGTTGCCTTGATAGGCGGTGTACGCCGTGGGCGTGGAAGAATCGCTCATGATCCGCTGACCTTCGCTTCCCTGAGGGAAGCACTAGTTGGTTTAAGAAACCTTCCGCGACACGGCTGAACCGATTGGCGGATGCGACTGTGGCTGGGGAAGGGCCTGAGTACCTTGGCATTGTGCCACGTCAACCATATGACGGTCCAACCCGGCTTCGCAAGCCCTCCTGTTGCTCATTCCCCGCTCATTCGGACGAAGTGAGTAACTGTTTGATCTGCTGCAGGGTGGCCGGGTCGTCGATGGTGGTCAGGTCGCCGGGGTCGCGGTGCTCGCAGACGGCCTGGATGGCGCGGCGCAGCAGCTTGCCGCTGCGGGTCTTCGGCAGGCCCGAGACGAAGCGCACCCGCGCCGGCCGGGCCAGGGCGCCGAGCTGGTCGGCCACCACCTTCATGATCTCGCCCTCGAGCTTCAGGGCCGCATCGGCATCGGCCACGGCCTTGCCGTCCTTGGGCACGACGAAGGCCATCGCGACCTGCCCCTTCAGCGCATCGGCCACGCCGACGACCGCCACCTCGGCCACGTTGGAATGGCCCGAGATGCTCTCCTCGATCTCGCGCGTGCCGAGCCGGTGGCCTGCCACGTTGATCACGTCGTCGGTGCGCCCGAGGATGTAGAAATAGCCGTCCTCGTCGCGGATGCCCCAGTCGAAGGTCGAATAGACCATCTTGCCGGGCACGCTGTTCCAGTAGGTGTTGACGAAGCGCGCATCGTCCTTCCACACGGTCTGCATGAAGCCCGGCGGAGTCGGCCCCTCGACCACGACCACGCCCTTCTCGTTGGCGCCGGTCAGCTCCTCGCCGGTGGACTCGTGCAGTATCTTGATGCGGTAGCCGTACATCGGCACGCCGGGGCTTCCGAACCTGCTGGGCTTGGGCTCGACGCCGTTGGCGATGGTGATCATCGGCCAGCCCGATTCGGTCTGCCAGTAGTTGTCGATGATCGGCACGCCAAGACCCTCGCTGATCCAGCGGGCGGTCGGCTCATCGAGTGGCTCGCCGGCCAGGAACAGCGCGCGCAGGGTCGAGAGATCGTATTTCTTCAGCAGCGCCGGGTCCTGCTTCTTCAACACGCGCACGGCGGTGGGCGCGCTGAACATCACCGTCACCTTGTATTTCTCGACCAGCCGCCACCAGATGCCGCCGTCGGGCTGCCGGTCGATGCCCTGCGTGGGCAGGCCCTCGTACATGATCGTCGCCATGCCCGCTATCAGCGGGCCGTAGACGATGTAGCTGTGCCCCACCACCCAGCCGATGTCGCTGGTGGAGAAGTAGGTCTCGCCCGGCCGGCCGTCGAAGATGTGCTTCATGCTCGCAGCCAGCGCGACCGCGTAGCCGCCCACGTCGCGCTGCACGCCCTTGGGCTTGCCCGTGGTGCCGCTCGTGTAGATGGTGTAGCTGATGTCGGTGGAAGCCAGCCAAGTGCATGGCACCTCGGCGTCGAGGTGCTTGCGGCGCAGCTCGGCGGCCAGATGGTCGCGCCCGGCAGTCAGCTCCATGGGTGCGAGGCCGCGGTCGGTCAGCAGCACGGCCGAGGGCTTGTGCTTCGACAGCCGGATCGCCTCGTCGAGCAGCGGCTTGTATGCGATGACCTTGCTGCCGCGCGAGCCCGCGTCGGCGCTCACGATCACCTTGGGCTCGGCGTCCTCGATGCGCGTGGCGAGCGACCCGCTGGCGAAGCCGCCGAACACCACGCAATGGATGGCGCCGATGCGCGCGCAGGCCAGCATCGCGAAGGCGGCCTCCGGAATCATCGGCATGTAGATGAGCACGCGATCGCCCTTGCCCACCCCCAGCTCGAGGAGGCTGGCGGCGGTGCGCTGCACCTCGGCGTGCAGCTCGGCGAAGCTGTAGCTCTTCTCCACACCCGTTTCGGTGGACACGAAGATCAGCGCCGGCTGGTCACCCCGCTGCGCGAGGTGCCGATCGACTGCGTTGTGGCAGAGATTGGTGGTGCCGCCCACGAACCAGCGCGCGAAAGGCGGTTGGCTGGCGTCGAGGATCTGTTGCGCGGGCGTCCGCCAGTCGATCAGCTTCGCCTGCTCGGCCCAGAAGGCCTCGGGCGCGTCGACGGACTGGCGATAGAACTCTTCATAGCGGCTCATCTCGGTTTGTCTCCTGTCATTCGTTCCGTCCTGGCCGGCGCCAAAACTGAATTCATAATTATGGAGGCCGATCTTGCAGCAAGCTGACAGCCGGGGCAACCCGGCTTCAATCCACCCCCGGCTCAGCGGATCAGCGAGAGCACTTCGGGAAACGCCGGATGCTCTGCCGTGCGCAGCCATTCGAAGCCGACCATCTCGGTCGTCACCAGCTCGGCCCCGGCGCCAGCCAGGCGGTCGAAGGCGGCATCACGGTTGCGCTCGGTGCGCGAACTGCAGGCGTCTGTCACGACCCAGACCTCGAACTCGTCTTCCAGCAGGTCGAGCGCCGTCTGCAGCAGGCAGACATGGGCTTCGCAGCCGGCGATGACGATGCTGTTGCGCTCCTCGGCGGCTTGCTGCGGCTTCTGCAGATGCTTGGGCAGGCTGCGCGCATTGCCCTGCGGCGCCTTGGCCGGCACGCGCAGCCACTCGCCGAGGCCCTCCTCCACGCCACTGAAGTGCATCTTCGACAGGGTGCGCTGGCACTGCGCGCGGATGTCGGGCAGGTTCTGGCCCAGCTTGGAGGGGTTGTGCTCGGTGCCGAACACCGGCACCTGGAACAGCCTGGCCATCTTGCCGAGCCGCACGGCGTTCTGCGCAACCGCTTCTCCCTCGAAGATCGCCGGCATCAGGCGCTCCTGGTAGTCGACCAGGATGAGTTGGGATTGCGAGGCGTCGAGCAGCATGAAAAGGTTCTTTCTTCAGGAATCGGTTGAATCGGGCTGAACCGTACCACCGAAAAGACCCGGCTGACGCGAGCCGCCGGCCACGCGCGCGACGAGCTGCGCCACGTAGGACTTGAACAGCGCATCGGCCGACTGCCTGAACATGCGGATGCGCCCCGTATGCTGCATCAGCAGCAGGCCGACGCCGTGCGCGAAGAGCGCGGTGTTCTCGCGCAGGGCCGCGTCGGCGTCGAGCCCCAGTTCCTGCAGCGCTTCTTCGCAGGGTCGCAGGGCCTGGTAGAGATGGTCGTTCAGCTCGTGGTCGAGCTCGCTGGTCAGGCCGCGCGGGCGCATGCCCTGCACCAGATAGAAACCGAGGTCGAGCTCGCGCGGATTCGCCGCGTAGAAGTCGAACCAGGCCTGGGCCCTCGCAGCGAGCGCCTGTCCGGGGCCGTCCTGCGACGCAGAGGCCTCGGCCACCGCGGACTGCAGCCGCTGGATGGACTCGTTCAGCAGAGCGGCGTAGATCGCTTCCTTGCTCTCGAAGTACGAATAGATCGCACCCGGGGTGTAGCCCGCCCTCCTGGCGATTTCGCGAACGCTCGCGCCCTCGATGCCCGCCTCGAGGAAGACCGCCCGTGCAGCGTCGAGCACGAGCGCCCGGCGGGCATCGGTGAGCGCCTGTCGGCGTTGGAGCTTGGCATGCATGGGCGGGACTATAGCCCTCCGATTGATCGTCGATCCAGTTTTCTGATCGTTGATCGAAAAATTGAACAGTGTTTAAATCCCGGCAACAGCCAGGAGACAGACACGATGAACGCCCCGCTTTCCAGCGCCTCCCTCATGTCCGGCGCCGACTACCGAGAATCGCTGCGCCGCTACAAGCCCACGGTGTTCGTCGACGGCCGCCGCGTCGACAGCGTGGCCGACGAAGCCGCCTTCCAGCCCGGCATCAATGCCATCGCCCTCACCTACGACTACGCGCTGAGGAAGGAGTACGAGCCGCTCATGACCGCCGTGCAGCACACCAGCGGCAAGCGGGTCAACAGGCTCTCCCACATCAACACCAGCGCCGGCGACCTGCTCAACAAGCTCGAAGCGGTGCGGCTGGTCTGCCAGGAAACGGGCTGCGCCCAGCGCTACCTGACGCACGACGCGCTCAACGCCATCGCCCAGGTGTCGGCCCGCATCGACGACGCCCGTGGCAGCACCGAGCACACCGCCCGCTTCCACGAGTACCTGCACCGCGTGCAGGACCAGGACCTGACGCTCGGCGTCGCCATGACCGACGCCAAGGGCGACCGCAGCCGCCGCCCGCACGAGCAGGCGAACGTCGACAGCTACCTGCACGTGGTCGAGCGCAGCGCGCGCGGCATCGTCATCTCGGGCACCAAGGCGATCGTGACCGGCGCGCCCTATGTGCACGAGCTGCTCGTCATGCCCTGCCGCAACATGGAAAGGGAAGACGCCGACTTCGCCGTCTGCTGCGCCGTGCCGCTCGATGCGCCCGGCCTGACCATCGTCGCGCGCCCGGCGGGCAGGCCCGGCGAGAAGCTGGAGCATGGGGAGGCCCTCTTCAGCCGCAAGTACGGCCAGAGCACCGGCGTGTGCGTCTTCGACAAAGTCTTCGTGCCCTGGGAGCGCGTGTTCTACGCGGGCGAGTGGGAGCACTCCGGCCACCTGACCTACAGCTACGCCACGCACCACCGCCACAGCTGCATCGGCGCGCGCGCCGGCTTCGGCGACCTGCTGATCGGCGCGGGCGCGCTGATGTGCGAGGCCAATGGCTTCGACCCGGGCAAGGAGAGCCACCTGCGCGAGCAGATGGTCGAGCTCATCACCATCACCGAGAGCTTCTTCGCCTGCGGCGTGGCGGCCAGCGTCTACGGCAAGGCCGACGAGCATTGCGAGGTGTTCATGCCCGATCCGGTGTTCAGCAACATCGGCAAGCTGCTGCTGGCCACGAAGATCTACGACATGCACCGCATCGCGCACTACGTGAGCGGCGGCCTGATCGTCACCCTGCCCGGCCCCGACGAAGACCACAACCCCGAGACTGCCGCCCGCCTGTCCGACGTGCTGCGGGCCAACCCGGCCATTCCCTACGAACAGCGCATCGAGACGGCCCGATTCATCGAGGACCTGACGGCCGGCTACCAGGGCGGCTGGTACAGCGTGATCAGCCTGCACGGCGGCGGCTCGCCCGCGGCGATGAAGCAGGAGATCTGGCGCAACTACCCCGTGGGCTCCAAGGTCGAGCTGGTGGAGCGCATCCTCGAACGCGGCATCGCGGCCGATGGATCGCCCGCCGCCGCGCCGCACGACCCGGCCCGCGCCATCACGCGCAACCGCCAGCCCGGCAGGTGCTGCGACACCGGCTGCACCACGCCTGGCCAGGCCGTGATGGTCGAGCTGCCCGTCTCGCGACGCGCCTAGACTCCGGCGGATGAAGCTCTCATCGAAAAGGCTCTGCCTCGCGGCACTGGGGTTGGGTGCCGCGCTCCTCCTCGTCACCGCCTGCGGCGGCGTGCGCAAGACCACGGTGCCGATGACGACCTCGCTCGAAAAGAGCAGTTGCGCGCGCGGCAACGTCGACACGCTGCTGGTGATGCTCCCCGGCGCCTACTCGACGATCGACGAATTCGAGCGCGAGGGCTTCGTGCGCGCGGTCGGCGAGAACCGCATCGCGGCGGACGTGATGCTGGTGGACTCCCATCTCGGCTACTTCAACGACAAGACCATCCTCGATCGCCTCGGCGCGGACGTGGTGGCACCGGCGCGCAGCCAGGGCTACCGCCACATCTGGTTCGTCGGCATCTCCCTGGGCGGCTTCGGCAGCATGCTCTACGCGCAGACGCATCCCGGCGACCTCGCAGGCCTGGTGGCCCTCGCCCCCTACCTCGGCGAACGCACGCTCGCCACGGACATCGCCAATGCCGGCGGCCTCGCCAAATGGAAGGGGCCGCTGGTCGATCCGGCCGCGGCAAATCCGCGAACGCCCGACGAGACGCAGCTGTGGCAATGGCTGCGCGGCTACGAGGGCTTCACGAACACAGCGGGCGCCCGGCCCCCGCTCTACTTGGGCTACGGCCTCGACGACCGCTTCGCCTTCAGCCACCGTCTGCTGGCCGGCGTGCTGCCGCCCGAGCGCGTCTTCACGACCGAGGGCGGCCACGACTGGCCCGAGTGGAACCGGCTCTGGCGCCGGATGCTTCCGACATTGCCGCTGCCGGGCTGCCCCGGCTGAACGTCGATCGCGCTGAATTCGGCTCAGTTCGGCCGCAGGCGCAGCAGCTTGCCGTCGGCCTCATCGGTCAGCACGTAGAGCAATCCGTCCGGGCCCTGCTTCACGTCGCGGATTCGGGCCCGGCCTTCCGCCAGCAGCTTGTGCTCGGCCGCCACCTTGCCGCCCTTGATTTCGATGCGGTCCAGGTAGCCGAACTTGAGCGAGCCCACGAACAGGTTGCCCTTCCAGGCGGCGCCGTAGCGGTCGCTGGTCAGGAAGGCCATGCCCGATGGCGCGATCGACGGCACCCAGTAGTGCAGTGGCTGCTCCATGCCCTCCTTGGCCGTGATGCCGTCGCCGATCTTTCCGCCACCGTAGTTCTCGCCGTAGGTGATCACGGGCCAGCCATAGTTGCGGCCGGTCTGGGGGATGTTGATCTCGTCGCCGCCCTGCGGGCCGTGCTCCGTCATCCAGAGGCGGCCGTCGGGCGCGAGCGTGGCGCCCTGTCCGTTGCGGTGGCCATAGCTCCAGATCTCGGGCAGCGCGCCTTGCTTGCCGACGAAGGGGTTGTCCTTGGGCACCGAGCCGTCCTTGCCGATGCGCACGATCTTGCCCAGGTGGTTGTCGAGCTTCTGGGCGTCTTCCTTGCGGCTGAAGCGGTCGCCGAGCGTGAGGAACAGCGTGCCGTCGCGCGCCTCGACGATGCGGCAGCCGAAGTGGGCGCGGCTGGCCACCTTGGGCTGCTGGCTGAAGATGATCTTCAACTCCTCGAGCTTCGTGCCGTCGGCCGACAGATTGGCGCGCGCCAGCGCGGTGCTGTTGGCCGAGCCGCCCGCATCGGGTTCGGAGAAGCAGAAATACAGCGTGCGGTTCTTTTCGAAGCCGGAGTCGGCCAGCACATCGAGCAGGCCGCCCTGCCCGCCCGCCGCGATGGAAGGCAGGCCCGCGATGGGTGCGCCGATCCTGCCGTCGGCACCGACCAGCCGCATGCGGCCGGGCCGCTCGGTCACCACGAAACGGCCGCCTGGCAGGAAGGCGATGCCCCACGGGTTTTCGAGCCCGGTCGCCACGGTTTCGGGCCGGGTCTGCGCGGCAGCGAGACCGCAGAACCCGATTACCGTGACAAATGCCCAGCGGCGAAGGGATGTCGAAAGAGGAAGGCGCGGCAAGTTCATAGCTTTTCCGTGAAGTTGAAGCGATCTTGACGAGAAATAGCGACCGAATCCAGCATGAGAGTCGATCCACCCGAGGCCCGAAGGCCGTTCGGCCGTCAACCATTTATGGACCATAAACGTTCGCCGTTACATTTTTTCTTTGACCGGATCGAAATTTTTCATGTAAATCAATGACTTACAGAGGGATCCGCTAATTCTGTTTAAATTGACATAACCGCGCGTCATCAATATCCTACGCGCCATGCGTTTTTTCGTCCTACCCGCATCCCTCCTCTTTGCCGTTGCAGTCCATGCAGCCCCCCAACAGGAAAAAACCGATGACGAGCTGGCACGAATGCTTGCCGACAAAGGCCTGATCGGACAGCTCAAGCAGGTTCGCCAAACCGTCACAGAACGCACTTCCGACCTGGTCGTCACCGCCATCGGATTCCTGGGCGTCCCCTATCGCCGTGGCGGCAACACCGCCGAATCCGGCTTCGACTGCAGCGGCTTCGTCCGCGCCATGTACAACGAGACGGTCGGCCACATGCTCCCCCGCCGCGCCGAAGAGCAGGCCGCAGCCACCGAGAAGATCGACCGCAGCCAGCTCAAGCCCGGCGACCTCGTATTCTTCAACACCATGCGCCGCGCCTTCAGCCATGTCGGCATCTACGTCGGCGAAGGCAAGTTCATCCACTCCCCCCGCTCCGGCGCCCAGGTTCGCGTCGAGGACATGAACGGCAGCTACTGGCAGCGCCGCTTCGACGGTGCCCGCCGCGTGCTTGGCGGCTCGGCGGAAGAAGTGAAGGCAGCAGCAGTCGCCAACACCGGCAACTGAGCCCGCTCGAAATCCAACCACCTGGTCTTCAGAACGAAAAAAATCCCGCCTCGGCGGGATTTTTCATGGGCGCCTGAAAAACGGCGCCCTCGGATCGCTCGGCTTCTTCCTCAGCCCTTCTTCTGCGGCGGCAGGTCCGTGCAGGTGCCGTGCGCCACTTCCGCCGCCATGCCGATGCTTTCGCCCAGCGTCGGGTGCGGGTGAATGGTCTTGCCGATGTCGATCTCGTCGGCGCCCATCTCGATGGCCAGCGCGATCTCTCCCAGCATGTCGCCGGCATGCGTGCCGACGATGCCGCCGCCCAGGATGCGATGCGTCTCGGCGTCGAACAGCAGCTTGGTGAAGCCCTCGTCGCGGCCGTTGGCGATGGCGCGGCCCGAGGCGGTCCACGGGAAATGGCCCTTCTTGACCTTGATACCTTCGGCCTTCGCCTGGTCTTCGGTCAGGCCGACCCACGCCACTTCGGGGTCGGTGTAGGCCACGCTCGGGATCACGCGGGCGTTGAAGGCCGCGCTCGACAGTTCCTTGTCACCCTTGAGCTCGCCGGCAATGACTTCGGCCGCCACGTGCGCCTCGTGCACTGCCTTGTGCGCCAGCATGGGCTGACCCACGATGTCGCCGATGGCGAAGATGTGCGGCACGTTGGTGCGCATCTGGATGTCGACCGGAATGAAGCCGCGGTCGCTCACCGTGACGCCGGCCTTCTCGGCACCGATCTTCTTGCCGTTGGGGCTGCGGCCCACGGCCTGCAACACCAGGTCGTACACCTGCGGCTCCTTCGGCGCGTTCTCGCCCTCGAAGGTGACCTTGATGCCTTCCTTCGTGGCCTCGGCGCCGACCGTCTTGGTCTTGAGCATGATGTTGTCGAAGCGCGGCGCGTTCATCTTCTGCCAGACCTTCACCAGGTCGCGGTCAGCGCCCTGCATCAGGCCGTCGAGCATCTCGACCACGTCCAGGCGCGCGCCCAGCGTGGAATACACCGTGCCCATCTCCAGGCCGATGATGCCGCCGCCGAGGATCAGCATGCGCTTGGGATCGACGCCCATTTCCAGCGCGCCGGTCGAGTCGACGATGCGCGGGTCCTTCGGCATGAAGGGCAGGCTCACCGACTGCGAACCCGCCGCGATGATCGCGCTGCGGAACTTCACGGTCTGCTTGCTGCCGGTGGTGTCCCAGCTGGTGCCGGAGGTTTCCTCGACCTCGATGTGGTGCGGGTCGATGAAGTTGCCGACGCCGCGCAGCACCGTCACCTTGCGCATCTTGGCCATGGCGGTGAGGCCGCTGGTGAGCTTGCCCACCACCTTGTTCTTGTGGCCGAGCAGCTTGGCGCGGTCGACCGTGGGCGCGCCGAAGCTCACGCCGAGGTCGGCGAAGTGCTTGACCTCGTCCATGACCGAAGCCACGTGCAGCAGCGCCTTCGACGGGATGCAGCCGACGTTCAGGCACACGCCGCCGAGGGTGGCGTAGCGCTCGATCAGCACGACCTTCAGGCCGAGGTCGGCGGCGCGGAAGGCGGCCGAGTAGCCGCCGGGGCCTGCGCCGAGCACGATCACGTCGCACTCGACATCGACCTTGCCGCCGTAGCTGGACACGGCGACCGCCGGCGCAGCGGGGGCCGCAGCCGGGGCAGCCGCCTTCGGCGCAGGAGCTGCCGCCGCCGGGGCGGGCGCCGCCGCAGCGGGCGCGGGAGCCGCTGCAGCACCATCGACCTCCAGCGTCAGCACCACCGAGCCTTCGCTGACCTTGTCGCCCACCTTCACCGCGAGCGACTTCACCACGCCGGCGGCGGACGACGGGATCTCCATCGAGGCCTTGTCCGATTCGACCGTGATCAGCGACTGCTCGGCCTTGACCGTGTCTCCGACGTTGACCAGCACCTCGATGACCGCGACTTCGTCGAAGTCGCCGATGTCGGGCACCTTGATTTGTTGTTCGCTCATTTGGACACTTTCAGTTTGAGTGTGAGAACGTCGACCGGTGGGGCCGAATTGCGATCGAATTCGCAGGCGGCGGCGATGCCCGCCTCCGCCACGTCGCGCGAAGTGCGCGACTTGATGTCATATGCCGCGTGCATGGCGCCGAGCGCAAAGCTGCGTCCCGAGCCGATGGCCCAGAACTCCTTGAACTCGAACACCTCGCGGTAGCTGTAGATGCCGTAGATGCCGCTCTGGTTGGCCATCAGCATCGTGAACTGGCTCGACTCGTAGGGCTCGTGCTCGTCTTCCTTGGTCTGCATGAAGAACGAGTCCTTCAGCACCGGATGCAGCATCGTGAAGGTGCGGAAGATCTCGTGCTTGCTGCCGAACAGCAGTTGCTCGCGCGGCTGCGCAGCCAGCGCATGCTGCAGCACCAGGAAGTGCGCGGCGGCGCCGGCCATGGCGAACAGGCTGGAGCCCGCCGCGTCCTCGACGGTGAAGATCTTCTGGTTCGCCTCGGCGCGGTGCGAGAGCCGCGTGTCGCCGAAGGTCACCAGAGAATCCGCTGCCATCGTGACCTGGCCGCCCTTGCGGACGGCCACTACGGTGGTCATAACAGGATTCGACGGTAGTCCGCGAGCACCTGGCCCAGGTAGGCGTTGAAACGCGCAGCCAGGGCGCCGTCGATCACGCGGTGGTCGTACGACAGCGACAGCGGCAGCGTGAGGCGGGGCACGAACTGCTTGCCGTCCCACACCGGCTTCATCGCGCTCTTCGAGAGGCCGAGGATGGCCACCTCGGGCGCGTTGATGATCGGCGTGAAGTGCGTGCCGCCGATGCCGCCGAGCGAGCTGATCGAGAAGCAACCGCCCTGCATGTCGGCCGAGCCGAGCTTGCCGTCGCGCGCCTTCTTGGCGAGCTCGCCCATCTCGGCGCTGATCTGCAGGATGCCCTTCTTGTCGGCGTCCTTCAGCACGGGCACCACGAGGCCGTTGGGCGTGTCGGCCGCGAAGCCGATGTGGTAGTACTGCTTGTAGACGAGCTGGTCGCCGTCCAGGCTGGTGTTGAACTCGGGGAATTTCTTCAGCGCCGCGACCACCGCCTTGATGACGAAGGCCAGCATCGTCACCTTGACGCCCGACTTCTCGTTCTCCTTGTTGGTGGAGACGCGGAAGGCCTCGAGCTCGGTGATGTCGGCTTCGTCGTTGTTGGTGACGTGCGGGATCATCACCCAGTTGCGGTGCAGGTTCGCGCCGCTGAGCTTCTTGATGCGCGACAGCTCCTTGCGCTCGACCGTGCCGAACTTGGTGAAGTCGACCTTCGGCCAGGGAATGAGGCCCAGCGCAGCGCCATCGGCGCCACCGCCGGCCGGGGCCTTGGCCGCGGAGGCCTTGGTGCTGACCTGGCCGCTCATCACCGCCTTGGTGAAGCTCTGGATGTCTTCCTGCGTGATGCGGCCCTTGGGACCGGAGCCCTTGACCTCTTCGAGCGGCACGCCGAGTTCGCGGGCGAACTTGCGCACCGAGGGCGAGGCGTGCGGCAGCTTGCCGGTGGGCGCGACCGTCGGGTTGTGGGCCGGCGCCGCCGCTGCGGGAGCGGCTGCAGGCGCGGGAGCCGATGCCGCCGGAGCGGGAGCGCTGGCCGTGGCGGTCGCCGGAGCGGCGGCGGCTGCAGCCGGCGCCGGTGCGGCGGAGCCTGCCGCGCCTTCGAGCACGGCGATCAGGTCGCCGATGTTGACCGTATCGCCGACCTTGACCTTGAGTTCCTTGAGCACGCCGGCGGCCGACGAAGGAATCTCCATCGAGGCCTTGTCCGACTCGACCGTGATCAGCGACTGCTCGGCCTTGATCGTGTCGCCCACCTTCACCAGCACTTCGATCACGGCGACGTCCTTGAAGTCGCCGATGTCGGGCACCTTGACCTCGACCGGGCCCGAAGCTGCCGGCGCAGCGGCAGGAGCAGCCGGCGCGGGCGCTGCCGCGGCCGGCGCAGGCGCGGCGGCAGCCGGTGCCGCGGCAGGCGCCGGAGCCGGTGCAGCCGCACCCGAGCCTTCGGCCTCGAGCACGAGCACCACCGAGCCTTCCTTGACCTTGCTGCCGACCTCGACCTTGAGTTCCTTGACCACACCGGCGGCCGACGACGGGATCTCCATCGAGGCCTTGTCCGATTCGACCGTGATGAGCGACTGTTCGGCCTTCACCGTGTCGCCCACCTTCACGAGCACCTCGATCACCGCGACTTCATCGAAATCGCCGATGTCAGGCACCTTCACTTCCACTGCTGCCATATCGTTGTCTCCCGCCGTCAGGCGCCGTTCGTTCGTTGGTTGGTTGTTGATTGGGGATCAGGCGTAGAGCGGGTTGACCTTGTCGACATTGATGCCGTACTTCTTGATCGCTTCCACCACCTTGGCCACCGGCACGGTGCCGTCTTCGCTCAGCGCCTTGAGCGCCGCCACCACGATGTAGTGGCGGTTGACCTCGAAGTGCTCGCGCAGCTTGCTGCGGAAGTCGCTGCGGCCGAAGCCGTCGGTGCCAAGCACCTTGTAGTTGCGGCCCTTCGGAATGAAGGGGCGGATCTGCTCGGCGTAGGCCTTCATGTAGTCGGTCGATGCGACCACCGGGCCGGTCGTGGCGCCGAGCTGCTCGGCGACGAAGGGCACGCGCGGGGTCTGGTCGGGGTGCAGCAGGTTCCAGCGGTCGGCGTCCTGGCCGTCGCGGGTGAGCTCGTTGAAGCTCGGGCAGCTCCACACCGAAGCCGAAACGCCCCAGTCCTTCTCGAGCAGTTCCTGTGCCGCGAAGCTCTCACGCAGGATCGTGCCGCTGCCCAGCAGTTGCACGCTCGGCGCATCCTTGCCCTTGCCGGCCTTGATCGCGGGGCCCTGCTTCGACAGGTACATGCCCTTGATGATCTGCTCCTCGGTGCCGGGCTGCAGGCCGGGCATCGCGTAGTTCTCGTTGAGCAGCGTCAGGTAGTAGTAGACGTTGTCCTGCTTCTCGACCATGCGCTTCAAGCCATGGTGCAGGATCACGCCGACTTCGTGCGCGAAGGTCGGGTCGTAGCTCACGCAGTTGGGGATGGTGTTGGCCAGGATGTGGCTGTGGCCGTCCTCATGCTGCAGGCCTTCGCCGTTCAGCGTGGTGCGTCCCGAGGTGCCGCCCAGCAGGAAGCCGCGCGCCTGCATGTCGCCGGCAGCCCATGCCAGGTCGCCGATGCGCTGGAAGCCGAACATCGAGTAGTACACGTAGAACGGCACCATGATGCGGTTGTTGGTGCTGTACGAGGTGGCGGCAGCGATCCAGCTCGACATGCCGCCGGCCTCGTTGATGCCTTCCTGCAGGATCTGGCCGGCCTTGTCTTCCTTGTAGTACATGACCTGGTCCTTGTCGACCGGGGTGTACTGCTGACCGTGCGGGTTGTAGATGCCGACCTGGCGGAACAGGCCTTCCATGCCGAAGGTTCGGGCCTCGTCGACCAGGATGGGGACGACGCGCGGGCCCAGCGCCTTGTCGCGCAGCAGCTGCGTGAGGAAGCGCACGTAGGCCTGGGTGGTCGAGATCTCGCGGCCTTCTGCCGTCGGTTCGAGCACTGCCTTGAAGGTGTCGAGCGCGGGCACGGTGAAGCTCTCGTCGCTCTTCACGCGGCGGTGCGGCAGGTAGCCGCCCAGGGCCTTGCGGCGCTCGTGCAGGTACTTCATTTCCGGCGTGTCGTCGGCCGGCTTGTAGAACGGCAGCTCGGCGATCTGGCTGTCGGGGATCGGGATGTTGAAGCGGTCGCGGAAGGCCTTGATGTCCTCGTCGCCGAGCTTCTTGGTCTGGTGGACCGTGTTCTTGCCTTCGCCGATCTTGCCCATGCCGAAGCCCTTGACGGTCTTCACGAGCAGCACGGTGGGCTGGCCCTTGTGGTTCTGCGCGGCGTGGAAGGCGGCGTACACCTTCTGCGAGTCGTGGCCGCCGCGCTGCAGGTTCCAGATCTCGTCGTCGGTCATGTGCTCGACCATCTTCAACGTGCGCGGGTCGCGGCCGAAGAAGTTCTTGCGGACGTAGGCGCCGTCGTTGGCCTTGAACGACTGGTAGTCGCCGTCGTTGCACTCCATCATGATCTTGCGCAGCGCGCCGTCGTGGTCCTTCTCGAGCAGGGCGTCCCAGCCCTTGCCCCAGACCAGCTTGACGACGTTCCAGTTGGCGCCGCGGAACTCGCCTTCGAGCTCCTGGATGATCTTGCCGTTGCCGCGCACCGGGCCGTCCAGGCGCTGCAGGTTGCAGTTGATGACGAAGATCAGGTTGTCGAGGTTCTCGCGCGCTGCCAGGCCGATCGCGCCCAGCGATTCGACCTCGTCCATTTCGCCGTCGCCGCAGAAGACCCAGACCTTGCGGTTCTCGGTGTTGGCGATGCCGCGGGCGTGCAGGTACTTGAGGAAGCGCGCCTGGTAGATGGCCATCAGCGGGCCCAGGCCCATCGACACGGTGGGGAACTGCCAGAACTCCGGCATCAGCTTGGGGTGCGGGTAGCTGGAGAGTCCCTTGCCGTCGACTTCCTGGCGGAAGTTGAGCAGTTGCTCTTCGGAGAGGCGGCCTTCGAGGTAGGCGCGGGCGTAGATGCCGGGAGAAACGTGGCCCTGGATGTAGAGCAGGTCGCCGCCGTGGTTCTCGCTCTCGGCGTGCCAGAAGTGGTTGAAGCCGGCGCCGAACATGCTGGCCAGCGAGGCGAAGGAGCCGATGTGGCCGCCGAGGTCGCCGCCCTCGGCCGGATGATGGCGGTTGGCCTTGACCACCATGGCCATCGCGTTCCAGCGCATGTAGGCGCGCAGGCGCTGTTCGATCTCGAGGTTGCCGGGGCTGCGGGCTTCCTGCGAAGGTTCGATGGTGTTGACGTAGCCGGTGTTGGCCGAGAACGGCATGTCGACCGTGTTTTGGCGGGCATGCTCGAGAAGTTGCTCGAGGAGGAAGTGAGCCCGCTCAGGCCCCTCGCTCTGGATGACGGAAGACAGGGCATCCATCCATTCACGGGTCTCCTGGGCGTCCGCGTCGTTAGCGGCCGAGCCGAACAGGTTCTCGGGGTTTGCCGACATGCTTTGTCTCCTTTAGGGCTGTGGCAGTAATTTAAGTGCGCTCTGCAGCGAACGCGGCGGAGTTTCGCATAGAAACATCGTGATTTCAAATAGTGCTCATTGATTTTTCAATGTGAAATTTAAAGGAAATCGGAGCAGAAGCGGATGTCCCCATGGGGCATGGCAAGCCGAGGGGGCAAGCCTAGAATCCGCCCCATGCCTCTCTCCTCCCCGCTGGCGGTTGCCCGCAGTGCCGTGAACGCCTCGCCGCTGTCCTGGTGGCGCAGGTGGTGGCGACGCCAGACCCCGGTGCTGCAGGACGCGGTCGCCATGCTCGCTCCGATGGCGGCCGTGCTACTGTTCCTTGCCGCCATCGTTTCCGCCTTCTGGTACCTGCGCACCGAGGAAGTCGAGCGCGAGCAGGAATCGGTGCGCCGCGACGTCGAATACGCGCAGCAGCGCATGCGTCTGCGGCTGCTGGAGCGACAGGAGCAGCTGATGCGCATCGCGCGCGACGCCTCCAACCGCGAGATCGACCCGATCGAATTCACCAGCCGCGCCGAGTCGCTGGTGAGCCAGTTCCCCGAACTGCAGACCATCACCTGGATCGACGACCGCCGCCGCTTCAAGGCCGGCTATGCAGCGCCCAGCGTGCATCCGGCGCAGCAGCACCTGATCGGCGACGTGCTGCGCCCCGGCGACATCGAGAGCAACTACGCCCTGGCCCGCGAGCTGCGCCAGCCGGTCTTCTCGCAGCCCGTGGCAGGCGGCGACCCGCCAGCGATGCTTCAGCTGCACATCCCCCTTTTCGACCAGGGCCTGTTCGCGGGCGTCGTGCTTGGCGAGTTCTCGGTCGACGGGCTGCTGCGCTACGGCATGCCTTCCGAGGTGCAGGCGCGCTATGCGGTGTCGCTGCTCGACGCCAAGGGCCACGTGATCGCCGGCAACACCGCCAACCTGAAGGAAAGCGGCACGCGCCTGTTGCCCTGGTCCGAGCGCACCAACGAATATGAAGTGCCGGTGTCGCCGGTGGGCAATGCGCTGGTGCTGCGGGCACAGGCCTACCGCACCTCGCAGGGCGTGGTCGGCAACGGGCTCTTCTGGCTGGTCTGCGCGCTGAGCGTGCTCACGAGCTGGATGCTGATCGGCACCTGGCGCCACACGCGCCGGCGGCTGCAGGCGCAGCAGCGTCTGGTGGCCGAGACCAACTTCCGCCGGGCGATGGAGAACTCCATGCTCACCGGCATGCGCGTGCTCGACCTGCAGGGCCGCATCACCTACGTCAACGCCGCCTTCTGCGCGATGACCGGCTGGAGCGAGGAAGAACTGGTCGGCCAGTCGCCTCCCTTCCCCTACTGGCTCGAATCCGACCGCGAGGTGATGAACGAGAGGCTCGAGGAAGAACTGCACGGCCGCGCGCTGCCCGGCGGCTTCCAGGTGCGGGTGAAGCGCAAGAACGGCAGCGTGTTCAATGCCCGCCTGTACGTCTCTCCGCTGATCGACGCCCGCGGCCACCAGACCGGCTGGATGACGTCGATGACCGACATCACCGAGCCCACGCGCATCCGCGAGCAGCTCTCGGCCTCCTACGAGCGCTTCACCACGGTGCTGGAGGCGCTCGACGCGGCCGTGTCGGTGGCCCCCATCGGCAGCGAGGAGCTGCTGTTCGCCAACAAGCTGTACCGCCTCTGGTTCGGCTCCGACACCGTGGGCCACCTGGGCATGGTGGCGCAGGCGGGTGTGCCTGCGTCGAACGCGCACGACGAGGGTCTGGACGACGTGGACCCCTACGCCGGCCTGCCGATCGACACCCTCACCGCCGCACAGACCGCCAACAACGAGATCTTCGTGCCCCACCTGGGCAAGTGGCTCGAGGTGCGCTCGCGCTACCTGACCTGGGTGGACGGCCGGCTCGCGCAGCTCGTGATCGCCACCGACATCACGCCGCGCCGCGACGCCGAGGAACAGGCCGCCGCGCAGGCCGACAAGGCCCAGGCCGCCAGCCGCCTCATCACCATGGGCGAGATGGCCTCCAGCGTGGCGCACGAGCTCAACCAGCCGCTGACCGCCATCACCAACTACTGCAACGGGATGATGTCGCGCATCAAGGGCCAGTCGATCGACAACGAGGCCCTGCTGGCCGCGCTCGAGAAGACGTCGAAGCAGGCCCAGCGCGCGGGCCAGATCATCCAGCGCATCCGCTCCTTCGTGAAGCGCAGCGAGCCCAACCGCACGCCGGCCGACGTGGCCACCATGGTGAGCGAGGCGGTCGAGCTCGCGGGCATCGAACTGCGCCGGCGCAACGTGCGCCTGAACCACTACGTGGCGGCGCGGCTGCCGGTGGTTCGGGTCGACCCGATCCTCATCGAGCAGGTGATGGTCAACCTGCTGAAGAACGCGGCCGAATCCATCGACCTCGCCGACCGGCCGCTGGCGCGCCGCAGCGTGGAGCTGCGCGTGCTGCCCAAGGTGATCGAGGGCCACAACGCGATCGAGTTCTCGGTGCAGGACACCGGCAAGGGCCTAGCGCCCGAGGTGATGGACCGTCTGTACGAGGCCTTCTTCTCCACCAAGCCCGAGGGCATGGGCATCGGCCTGAACCTGTGCCGCACCATCGTCGAGTCGCACCGCGGCCGGATGCAGGCGGAGAACATCTACAATGGCCCGGATGTGATCGGATGCCGTTTTTCCTTCTGGATTCCGGTGTTGGACGCTATCAGTTCCGTAGCTAGCGACGAGGCAAAGGTACCTGCATGAGTTTGATTCCGAAGAAGGGCACGGTCTATGTCGTCGACGACGACGAAGCCGTACGCGATTCGCTGCAATGGCTGCTCGAAGGCAAGGACTACAGAGTCCGCTGCTTCGATTCCGCCGAATCCTTTCTCTCCCGATACGACCCGCGCGAAGTCGCCTGTCTGATCGTCGACATCCGCATGGCCGGCATGACCGGCCTCGAGCTGCAGGACCGGCTGATCGAACGACGCTCCCCGCTGCCCATCGTGGTCATCACCGGCCACGGCGACGTGCCGATGGCCGTCGACAGCATGAAGAAGGGCGCGATGGACTTCATCCAGAAGCCCTTCAACGACGAGGAACTCGTCACGCTGGTCGAGCGCATGCTCGAGCATGCGCGCGGCGCCTTCACGCAGCACCAGCAGTCGGCCAGCCGCGACGCGCTCCTGTCCAAGCTCACGGGCCGCGAGGCGCAGGTGCTCGAGCGCATCGTCGCCGGCCGCCTGAACAAGCAGATCGCCGACGACCTTGGCATCAGCATCAAGACGGTCGAGGCGCACCGCGCCAACATCATGGAAAAGCTCAACGCCAACACCGTGGCCGATCTGCTCAAGATCGCGCTGGGTCAGGCGGCGCCAGCAGCCAAGGCCTAGAAGCAGCTATCCGCCCGATAGCGACGAATGACCCCCACGCCTGCGAAAGCGGGCGTTTTTACTTGGAAAATCGAAACCGATGACCGCCCAACTGATCGACGGCAACGCCCTCGCCAAAACCATCCGCGCCGAGGTGTCCGGCCGCACCGCCGCACTCAAGGCCCGTGGCGTGAACCCGGCCCTCTCCATCATCCTCGTGGGCGAAGACCCGGCCAGCCAGGTCTACACCAAGCACAAGGTCAACGACAGCGCGCAGACCGGCCTCGACGCCACGCTCGAGACCTACCCCGCCGACATGAGCGAGGCCGACCTGCTGGCCCGCATCCGCACCCTCAACGACGACCCGAAGGTGCACGGCATCCTGGTGCAGCTGCCGCTGCCCAAGCACATGGACAGCCAGAAGGTCATCGAGACCATCTCGCCGGCCAAGGACGTCGACGGCTTCCACGTCGCCAGCGCGGGCGCGCTCATGACCGGCGCCCCCGGCTTCTGGCCCTGCACGCCGCACGGCTGCATGAAGATGCTCGAATCGATCGGCTACGACCTGCGCGGCAAGCATGCCGTGGTCATCGGCCGCAGCAACATCGTCGGCAAGCCGATGGCCATGATGCTGCTCGCCAAGAGCGCCACCGTGACCATCTGCCACAGCGCCACCAAGGACCTGGGCGCCATCACGCGCCAGGCCGACGTGATCGTCGCGGCGGTGGGCAAGCTCGACCTGCTGACCGCCGACATGGTCAAGCCCGGCGCGGTCGTCATCGACGTGGGCATGAACCGCAAGGCCGACGGCAAGCTCGCCGGCGACGTCGACTTCGATGGCGTCAAGGAAGTGGCCGGCTGGATCACGCCCGTGCCGGGCGGCGTCGGCCCCATGACGCGCGCGATGCTTCTGGTCAACACCCTTGAAGCTGCAGAGCGCGCCGCAAGATAAGAACCACATCGTTGCTTGCTCAATTCGTGTAGCCGCCTCCCCCTCAAAGGGCGCCACCGGCGGCCCGGCGAAGCCGGCTCCGTGGTGGCTCCCGCAATGGTCTCGTCAGCTCGAACAGGATTTTTCCAATGACCAACCCGCTCCTCGATTTCACCGATCTCCCGCTGTTCGACCGAGTCAAGCCCGAGCACGTCGCACCAGCCGTCGACGCCCTGCTGGCCGACGCCGAGGCTGCGCTGCAGACCGTGACGGCACCGGATTTCCCCGCTGACTGGAACGCGATCTCCAAGGTGCTCGACGTGGCATCCGAGCGCTTCAGCCGCGCCTGGGGCGCAGTCGGCCATCTCAACGCCGTGGCCGACACGCCCGAACTGCGCGCCGCCTACAACGAGGCCATGCCGCGCGTTACCGCCTTCTGGACCCGCCTGGGCTCCGACGAGCGCCTGTACGCCAAGTACAAGGCCATCGACGTCACCTCGCTCAATGCCGAGCAGCGCCAGGCACACAGCAACGCGGTGCGCAACTTCGTGCTGGGCGGCGCCGAGCTGCAGGGCGAGGCCAAGAAGCGCTTCGCCGACATCCAGGAGCGCCTGGCCGAGCTGAGCCAGAAGTTCAGCGAGAACGCGCTCGATGCCACCGATGCCTTCGCCTACTACGCCACGCTCGGCGAGCTCGAAGGCGTGCCCGAGGACGTGGTGAGCGCCGCGCGCGCGGCCGCCGAGGCCGACGGCAAGGAAGGCTACAAGCTGACGCTGAAGATGCCGTGCTACCTGCCGGTGATGCAGTTCGCAAAGAGCAGCGCGCTGCGCGAGAAGCTCTACCGTGCCTACGTCACGCGCGCCAGTGAGTTCGGCGACGCGGCCTTCGACAACACCGCGCTCATCACCGAGATCCTCGCGCTGCGCGAGGAAGAAGCCAGGCTGCTGGGCTACCGGAACTACGGCGAGCTGTCTGTGGTTCCGAAGATGGCCGAATCGCCCGAGCAGGTCGTGAAGTTCCTGCGCGACCTCGCGGCCAAGGCCAAGCCCTTCGGCGAACGCGACCTGGCCGACCTGCGCGTCTTCGCTGCAGAGCAATTGGGCATCACCGACCCGCAACCCTGGGACTGGAGCTACATCGGCGAGAAGCTCAAGGAAGCGCGCTACGCCTTCAGCGAGCAGGAGGTGAAGCAGTATTTCCCGGCACCGAAGGTCATGGCCGGCCTGTTCAAGATCGTCGAGACGCTGTTCGAGGTGTCCATCCGCCGCGATTCGGCGCCCACCTGGCACCCGAGCGTGGAGTTCTATCGCATCGAACGCGCCGGCCAGAAGGTCGGCCAGTTCTATCTCGACCCGTCGGCCCGCGCCGCCAAGCGCGGCGGCGCGTGGATGGACGACGTGCGCGCCCGCTGGCTGCGCCCCGACACCGGCGTTCTGCAGACGCCCGTTGCGCAGCTGGTGTGCAACTTCGCGAGCGGTGTCGACGGCAAGCCGCCGCTGCTCACGCACGACGACGTGACCACCCTCTTCCACGAGTTCGGCCACGGCCTGCACCACATGCTCACGCAGGTGAACGAGCGCGACGTCTCGGGCATCAGCGGCGTCGAGTGGGATGCGGTCGAACTGCCGAGCCAGTTCATGGAGAACTTCTGCTGGGAGTGGGACGTGCTCAAGCACATGACCGCCCACGTCGACACCGGCGAGCCGCTGCCGCGCGCCCTCTTCGACAAGATGACCGCCGCGAAGAACTTCCAGAGCGGCCTGCAGACGCTGCGCCAGATCGAGTTCTCGCTGTTCGACATGCTGCTGCACACCGAATACCACGCCGCCACCGCCAAGCCAGGCGACGTGATGGCGCTGCTGGGCCGCGTGCGTGCCGAAGTCGCGGTGATGCCCTCGCCGCCTTTCAGCCGCACGCCGAACACGTTCAGCCACATCTTCGCGGGCGGCTATGCGGCCGGCTACTACAGCTACAAGTGGGCCGAGGTGCTCAGCGCCGACGCCTATGCCGCCTTCGAGGAAACCGTGGGTGCCGACGGCGAGCCGAACATCGAGACCGGCCGCAAATACCGCCAGGCCATCCTCGAGGCCGGCGGCAGCCGCAGTGCCATGGACTCGTTCAAGGCCTTCCGTGGCCGCGAGCCCCAGCTTGATGCGCTGCTGCGACATCAGGGCATGGCCGAGCCCCAGCCGGCTTGATGCATCGCTGAAGCTTGCGATACTCGGGCGATGCATACGATTTACAAAATCTCACCATTGCATCGCCTGACCGGCCTTGCCCTCGTGCTCGTTGCCGCGGGCGCGATGGCGCAACCCATCTACCGCCAGGTGGACAAGAACGGCAAGGTCACTTTCTCCGACCGCGCCCCAAGCGCAAGCACCGAGCCGGCGCCGGCCGGCCAGCCGGGCTCCGCCCCGCCCTCCACCGCCAACACCTCGGGCCTGCCGTATGAACTGCGCCTGGTCTCGCAGCGCTATCCCGTCACCCTCTACAGCGGGGACGAATGCGGCCCCTGCGGGGCGGCGCGCACGCTGCTCACGACGCGCGGCATCCCGTTCGAGGAACGCACCGTCAAGAGCAACGCGGACGTCGAAGCCCTGCAGCGCCTGAGCAACCAGAATGCGTTGCCGCTGCTGACGATCGGTTCGCAGCAGCTCAAGGGCTTCTCGGACGTGGAATGGTCGCAGTACCTCGACGCGGCCGGCTATCCCAAGAGCAACAGCCTGCCCGCGGGCTACCGCAACGGCCCGGTCCGGCCGCTGGTGGCGCAGCAGGCGACGCCGGCGCCTCGCGCAGCCGAAGCGCCCGCACCTGCCGCGCAGCCCGTGGCGCCGCCGCCAGCATCGAGCGAGCCGACACCGAGTAACCCGGCCGGCATCAAGTTCTAGGCCGCCGATGGGCCTGGGCAGGACCTCAGGCCCCGAATTCCATCGTCTTCACACCGGCCGCGGTGCCCAGCAGGCACACGTCGGCCTTCTGATGCGCGAAGACGCCGACCGTCACCACGCCCGGCCATTGGCTCACGGTCGATTCGAAGCCCAGCGGATCGGTGATGCGCAGCCCCGTCACGTCGACGATGTGCTGGCCGTTGTCGGTGACCAGCGGCAGACCGTCCTTCTCGCGCACCTGGGCGATGCCGCCCATGGCTGCGAACTGGCGCATCACGCGCTGCGCGGCCATCGGGATCACCTCCACCGGCAGCGGGAACGCGCCCAGCACCTCCACCAGCTTGGACTCGTCTGCGATGCAGACGAACTTGCGCGACTGCGCCGCGACGATCTTCTCGCGCGTGAGCGCGGCGCCGCCGCCCTTGACCATGAAGCCGCGGTGATCGATCTCGTCGGCGCCGTCGATGTAGACCGACAGTTCCTCCACCTCGTTGCTGTCGAACACCGGAATGCCCAGCGCGCGCAGGCGTTCGGTCGAGGCGACGGAGCTGGAGACGGCGCCCTTGATCTCGTCCTTGATGGTGGCCAGCGCATCGATGAACTTGTTCACCGTCGAGCCGGTGCCCACGCCCACGATTTCGCCTCTGGCGACATAGGCCAGCGCGGCACGGCCGACCTGGGCCTTGAGTTCATCCTGGGAAAGCGGTTGGGAGGAGGTTGGGGAGGCGGGTGCGGTCATCACGGACAATCCTTGGCTCATTGAAGCCCTGAATTATCCGATGCCCCTGCTGATGCCCTCCTCGCTCTACGGCCTGGCCCGCCCCTTCCTGTTCGGCTTCGATCCCGAACATGCCCATGAAATCACGCTGGACGGGCTGGCGCGCACCCAGAACACCCCCCTGGCCTGCGCCTACTCGGCACCGCGCGTCGACGACCCGGCCCAGCTCGCCGGCCTGACTTTCCCGAACCGCGTGGGCCTGGCGGCCGGCCTGGACAAGAACGCCCGCTGCATCGACGCCTTCTCCGCCATGGGCTTTGGCTTCGTCGAAGTCGGCACGGTGACGCCGAAGGCCCAGCCCGGCAACCCCAAGCCGCGCATGTTCCGCCTGCCGCAGCGCGAGGCGCTGATCAACCGGCTCGGCTTCAACAACGAGGGGCTGGACGCCTTCCTGGCGAATGTGCAGAAGGCGCGTTTCCGCAAGAACGGCAGTGGAACGAAGCCGCCGATGCTGCTGGGCCTGAACATCGGCAAGAACGCCGCCACGCCGATCGAACGAGCGGTCGACGACTACCTGGCCTGCCTCGACGGCGTGTACCCGCACGCCGACTACGTGACGATCAACATCTCGAGCCCCAACACCGCCAACCTGCGTTCGCTGCAGAGCGACGAAGCACTCGACGCCCTGCTAGGCGCGGTGGCCGAGCGGCGCGAAACGCTGGCCACGCGCCATGGCGGCAAGCGCTCGCCGCTCTTCGTGAAGATCGCGCCCGACCTCGACGAAGCGCAGGTCGCGGTGATCGCCGCCACCCTCAAGCGCCACGGCATGGACGGCGTGATCGCCACCAACACCACGCTGGCGCGCGATGCGGTCAAGGGACTGCCCCACGCAGAGGAAGCGGGCGGGCTCTCGGGCGCGCCGGTGCGCGAGGCGAGCAACCGCGTGATCGCTCAGCTGCGCGCGGCACTGGGCGCGGACTTTCCGATCATCGGCGTGGGGGGAATCCTCAGCGGAGCCGACGCCAGGGCGAAGATCGCAGCAGGTGCGGACGTGGTGCAGATCTACACCGGCCTGATCTACCGCGGCCCGGCGCTGGTCCGCGAAGCGGCCCAGGCGCTGCTGCGCGATCGTGGCAGCAAGGCCTGAGCGCCTTCTCTTCGCGGTCTCTCAGCGCATGCGCCAGAGCACTGGCGCAATGACCGCGGCCCAGCGCAGCAGGCGCCTAGGCCGGACCACCACCACGGCGGCCGCAGCGGCCACGCCCGTGGCCACCGGATGCGCCCGGGCGATGCGCAGTGCGGCGGCAGCAGCCGACTCATTGGGCGGCGGGGCCTCCGCCTCGTCCGCCGGCTGGGTCTCGCGTCCGCCCTGCATCGTCTGGATGCGCTGGCGCTGGATCTCCATGCGGGCCAGCAGTTCTTCGCGCGTGGCCGGACGGCGGACGCGGCGCGGTGCCTCCTCGTCCTCCCCCGGATCCTTGCCAAGGCCGAAACGCTCCCGGGCCCAGGCCCAGTCACGCTCGAATTCCTGGCGAGCGGGCACGAAGCTGTTGGACGCGTTGCGCAGCGTCAGCAGCAGGCCGACGATGGCGGCGAGCCAGAGCACGATCCACACGCCGGCCACCGACCAGGCGGCGGTGACACGGTGAGGCGTGTCCCAGAAGTTCACCACCACCGCCACGGACAGCAAGGCCACCGTGACAGTGGTCAGCCCCAGCACGGCCAACCCGAGAAGAAGCATCAGCTTGAGCCGCTGCTTCTCGTCCTCCCAGGCCATGCGCAGCAGTTGCACCCGGTCCTCGGCCGCCAGGGCGCCCTCGGCCGCGGCGATGCGCAGCCGGCGGATGCGGCCGTTTAGTCCGAACAGGGAGAGCAGCCTCATCGGCTGGCTCCGGTCATGCCCGGGTGAACGGAAGTACTGCTGCTGCCGTACGCTCCCAGGTCAGCGGCGGCCAAGCAGCAGGCCCACCAGCACGCCGACAGCCAGTGCGGCACCGGCGATCTGCCATGGTTCGTCGTGGGCGTAGGCGTTGGCGGAGCTGGCCGCTTCGCGGGCCTTCTTGGCGGCGAGCTTGCTCTTCTCGGCCGCGAGTTCGCGTGCGATAGCCAGCTTGGTGTCGATGCGCTGGCGCAGCGCCTTGATGTGGGGAACCGAATCCAGCTCCTTGCTTGCCAGCACGCCGCGCACGTCGCTTGCAATGTCCTCGGCAGCTGCTTCAAGATTTTTGGATGCACTCATTGGAAACTTTCCTCCGTGATGACACCGGCACCGCGCCGGCGGCTTCGCGCCAGCAAGTGGCGTGCTGTCATGTTACAGGCTCGAAAGGCCCTCGGGCGCTACAGATGTGCAGACTTTGTCGCACGATGGGTATCGTCTGACATCCGAAGCCTCCTCGATCACGCTCCGGCCAGCATGCTGGCGACGTGTCGCCCGATGGCCAGGCTGCTCGTGAGGCCCGGCGACTCGATGCCGAAGAGGTTCACCAGCCCCTGCACGCCGTGCGACGCAGGCCCGTCGATCATGAAGTCGGCTGCCGGCTCGCCAGGTCCGGAAATCTTGGGACGCATGCCCGCATAGCCCGGTATGAGCGCCCCGTCCGGCAATGCGGGCCAGTACTTGCGAACCTCGGCATAGAAACCCTCGCCGCGCAAGGGATCCACCACCAGGTCGTCGGGCGAGGCCACCCATTGGACGTCGGGCCCGAACTTGGCCTGGCCACCCAGGTCGATCGTAAGATGAACGCCCAGCCCGCCCGGCTCGGGCACCGGGTAGACGAGGCGGCTGAAAGGCGCACGGCCCGACAGGGTGAAGTAGTTGCCCTTGGCGAAGTACTCCTTCGGTACCGACGATGCCGGCAGGCCCTCGAAGCGCCGGGCCAGTGCAGGAGCGCCCAGTCCCGCCGCATTGACCACGCTGCGGCAACGCAGCACGGTGCCGTCTTCCGCCGTCAGCACGATCGCGCCATCGCCGCACTCGGCGCGCGTGATGGGCGACTTCAGCGCCAGCATGCCGCCAGCGTTCTCCAGGTCGCCCAGCAGGCTCAGCATGAGTGCGTGGCTGTCGACGATGCCGGTGCTCGGCGAATGGAGCGCCGCGACGCAATGCAGTTGCGGCTCCATGGCAATGGCCTGCTGCGCCGTGAGCAGGACCAGATCGTCCACGCCGTTGGCAGCCGCCTTCTTCTGGATGGCTTCGAGCTGCGCCGCCTGCTCCGGAGAGGTCGCCACGATCAGCTTGCCGCAGCGCTGGTGCGGCACGCCGCGCTCGGCCGCATAGGCATACAGCATCTGCTTGCCCTCCACGCAGAGTCTCGCCTTGAGCGAACCCTGGGGATAGTAGATGCCGGCATGAATGACCTCGCTGTTGCGCGAACTCGTTCCCGTGCCGATGGCACCTTCGGACTCGAGCACCAGCACCTCCCGGCCCGCGAGCGCCAACGCGCGTGCGACAGCCAGCCCAACCACACCACCGCCGATGACGGCGCAATCTATTTCGTCCATCGCGCGAGCTTAGCGCGGCTCGCACCGGCAGCGGCGCGCCGCGGGCTCACAGCACCGAGGGCGGCGGCTCGGGATCGGTCGGCTCGTCGGGCTGCTTTTCTGGCCCTTCGTCGGGCTCTACGGGCAGATCCGGTGCGACAGGCGGCGGAATGTCGGGATGAGTGGCCATGGCAGTGCTCCTTTCACTCAGGTTCTAAGCCTCGCGGGAGAAAAGATCGACAGCACTCGGCTGCACTTGCCGTCGGCGCGTGCCGACAGTGGAGATCGAGGCTTCATGTCATGGTCATGACTGCGCTGCCGCAGTGTCGCTCGAGGGCAGCGTTACTACTTCCTGCGACTTGGGCATCGACTGCGGATGTGTTGTACTGCCTCGCGCTGCCGGCGCCTTCGGCAGACAAGCGTCATCGCACCGGCCATCGCGTCATTTTCTTCAGGGAGAAAAATGTCCACCATCGATGCAAACGGGATGCTGATCGACCCCAAGGTAATCCTCCGAAGATCGCCAGGAATCGAACACGGCACCCTCTCCGGCGTGGCCGCCATCGTGGTCCACCAGACCGATTCGCCCACTGCCGAATCCAGCCTCAACGGCTACCAGGTGGGCGGCAACGGCGCCCACTTCCTCATCGACAAGAACGGCCAGATCTACCAGACGGCGAGCGTCCTCGCGCGCTGCTACCACGTCGGCAAGCTCATCAAGTCGAAGTGCCTGACCATCGACAGGAGCACCTGCGACACGGGCGCCATGGCCAGGATGCTGGCGATGTCTTGGGTCAGCCAGATCAACGCGATCGACGCGCACGAGCGCGCGAAGCCCTACCCGGACCGCTATCCGGTGAACGGCGATTCGATCGGCATCGAGCTGGTCGGCATGCACATCGACGACAGGAACTACGAGGCCGTGACCGCGGCGCAGAACACTTCGCTTCAATGGCTCATCGACGTGCTGTACGCGCAGTTCAACCTCAAGCCGGAGGATGTCTACAGGCACCCGACGGTGTCGTACAAGAACCCTGGCGAAGCGAGCTCGGCGATATGGAAGTGAGACTCCGTGCTCTGGGGCTCGCGGTGGGCACGATGCTCCTCGCATCCTGCGCGACGACGCGCGACCCCGCGTTCAGCAACATCTACGTCGCCGACTTCCACTCGGACTCGCCGGCCACCTGCCGCAGCTCGGACGTGCCGCGCAACCACGGGCAAGCGCGGAAGTTCTTCTCGAAAGCCCGCGAGGTCGACTACAAGACGCTGCACGACAACTACGAACTGGCGCCCTGCTATGCAGAAGGCACGCTGCTGCGCCAGGGCAAGTCGTGCGACTGGCAGATCCGAGCGGGCGCGACGGGCTCGGTGCAATGCGGCGAGCAGAAGATGTACTTCGCGTGCGACGACTGCGGCGACCTGCTCGGCGACACGAAGTAGCCAGACGAGGCACGGAGAACAGCCCGCTGCGCGTTGGGCGCACAAAACAAAAAAGCGACCTGGAAATCCAGGTCGCTTTTTGATTTGGTGGGCGGTGGAGGCTTCGAACCTCCGACCCCAGCAGTGTGAATGCTGTGCTCTACCCCTGAGCTAACCGCCCTCGGCACCGCTGCTTTTTGCCTCAGTGCCTAGAAAACGTATCGCGTTCTGCGAAGCCTCAGATTATGCCATAGCTTTTCAGCTGCTTTCAAGAAACTGCAATGTTTTCGCGAAACAGCGTTCGGCCACCGCTGGATTTGTCGAGTTGGGCCAGTACGGCCTCGTGCGCGGTCAGCTCGTGCTCGGCCGCCATGATCACCGGCAGTTCGAACTGGCTCAGGTCGACGGCAACGACGGTCGTCCCCTGCACGGGCTCCGCGGCCGCCACGTCGATGAGCAGCGCATCCTGTCCGCGCGTGAGGTTGATGTAGACGTCCGCCAGCAGCTGGGCGTCGAGCTTGGCGCCGTGGAAGGTGCGGTTGGAGCGGTCGACGCCGAAGCGGTCGCACAGCGCGTCGAGCGAATTGCGCTTGCCCGGGTACACCTGCTTGGCCATCGCCAGCGTGTCGGTCACTTCGCTGACGAAGGTGCGCAGCGGCGGCAGGCCCACGCGCTCGAACTCCTTGTTGAGGAAACCGACGTCGAACGCCGCGTTGTGGATGATGATCTCGGCGTCGCGCAGGTACTCGACGATGTCGTTGGCCAGCGTGCCGAACTTCGGCTTGTCGCGCAGGAAGTCGGTCGTCAGGCCGTGGACCTTGAGCGCGTCCTCGTGGCTCTCGCGCTCCGGGTTGAAATAGATGTGCAGGTCGTTGCCGGTGAGCTTTCGGTTGAACAGCTCCACGCAGCCGAGCTCGATGATGCGATCGCCGTTCTCGGCGGAAAGGCCGGTGGTTTCGGTGTCGAGGACGATCTGGCGACTCATGTGCTCTCCCTGCTCATCAGTGGTTTTCCTTGGCGTGGTTGATCGAGTACTTCGGGATCTCGATCGTCACATTCTCCTGCGCAAGGATCGCCTGGCAACTCAGGCGCGACTGCGGCTCCAGGCCCCAGGCGCGGTCGAGCAGGTCTTCCTCGCCCTCTTCCGCCTCGTTCAGCGAGTTGAAGCCCTCGCGCACGATCACGTGGCAGGTGGTGCAGGCGCAGCTCATCTCGCAGGCGTGCTCGATGTCGATGTGGTTGTCGAGCAGCGCCTCGCAGATCGAGGTGCCGGCGGGCGCGGTGATTTCTGCGCCTTCGGGGCAGTACTCGGGATGCGGGTAGATCTTGATCGTGGGCATGTCGTTGTTCTAGAGAGATTCGACCTTGCGCCCGGCAAGCGCGCGCGCGATGCCCGCGTTCATGCGCTGTGCGGCGAAGGCTTCCGTGTCGTCGGCCAGCTTCTTGGTCGCTGCCTCGATGGCGGCGGCCTCGCTGCCGCCCTTGGCGGCTTCGCGCAACTGGGCCATCGATGCGTCGATGGCCGCGCGCTCCTCGTCGCTCAGCAGGTCGCCATCGGCATCGAGCGCGCTCTGCGTGGCCAGCAGCATGCGATCAGCATCGACGCGCGCCTCGACCAGTGCGCGGGCCTGCATGTCCTGCTGCGCAGTGGAGAAGCTCTCCTGCAGCATGGTCGCGATCTGGTCGTCCGACAGGCCGTACGAGGGCTTGACCGCCACGCTGGCCTCGACGCCGCTGGTCTGCTCCTTCGCGCTCACGCTCAGCAGGCCGTCGGCGTCGACCGTGAAGGTCACGCGGATGCGCGCCGCACCGGCGGCCATCGGCGGAATGCCGCGCAGCGTGAAGCGCGCGAGGCTTCGGCAGTCGGTCACCAGGTCGCGCTCGCCCTGCACCACGTGCAGCGCCAGTGCGGTCTGGCCGTCCTGGTAGGTGGTGAAGTCCTGCGCCATCGCGGTCGGGATGGTCTGGTTGCGAGGCACGATGCGCTCGACGAGCCCGCCCATGGTCTCGATGCCGAGCGACAGCGGGATCACGTCGAGCAGCAGCAGTTCGCCCGCACCGTTGTTGCCGGCGAGCTGGTTGGCCTGGATGGCGGCGCCCAGCGCCACGACTTCGTCAGGGTTCAGGTTCACCAGCGGCTCGCGGCCGAAGAAATCGGCCACCGCGCGGCGAACCTGCGGCATGCGCGTGGAGCCGCCGACCAGAACGATGCCCTTCAGTTCTTCCGCCTTGAGCTTCGCGTCGCGCAGCGCCTTTCGCACGGCAGCAATGGTGCGATCGGTGAGCGCTTGGGTGGTCGAGTAGAACTGCTCGCGCGTGACGTCGAGCGAAACCGTCTTGCCTGCGACTTCGGCCTTGAACACGACCGTCTCCGAATCGGTCAGCGCCTCTTTCGCGGCACGGGCGGCCACGAGCAGCGCGGCCTTGTCGGCGTCGCTGGCGGCTTGCACGCCCGTCTGCGCAAGCACGAAATCCGTCAGCGCATGGTCGTAGTCGTCGCCGCCGAGGGCCGAGTCGCCGCCGGTGGCGATCACCTCGAACACGCCCTGCGTGAGACGCAGGATCGAGATGTCGAAGGTGCCGCCGCCCAAGTCGTACACCGCGTAGACGCCTTCGCTCGCGTTGTCCAGGCCGTAGGCGATGGCCGCGGCCGTCGGCTCGCTGATCAGGCGCAGCACGTTGAGGCCGGCGAGCTGCGCGGCGTCCTTGGTCGCCTGGCGCTGGCCTTCGTCGAAGTACGCCGGCACGGTGATGACGGCGCCGTAGAGCTCGTCGTCGAAGGTGTCTTCCGCGCGGAAGCGCAGCGTGGCAAGGATCTCGGCACTGATCTCGACCGGCGACTTCTCGCCCGCGAGCGTCTGCACCTTGACCATGCCGCCGTCGCCGCTGCCGATGCGGTACGACATCGACTCACGGTTCGCGATGTCGGCCAGCCCGCGGCCCATCAGGCGCTTCACAGAGGTGATGGTGTTGGCCGGGTCCTGCGCGCGCGCAGCCAGCGCGTCGTACCCGATCTGGCGGCGATCGCCTTCGAGGTAGCGCACCGCCGAAGGCAGCAGCAGGCGTCCCTGGTCGTCGGGCAGGCATTCGGCCACGCCGTTGCGCACCGAGGCGACCAGCGAGTGCGTGGTGCCCAGGTCGATGCCGACTGCGATGCGGCGCTGATGCGGATCGGGCGCCTGGCCGGGTTCTGAAATCTGGAGAAGAGCCATGCGTCTATTGTCCCAACTGATCGAACTTGGCTTCGACGTCCTGCGCGAAGCGCTCAATGAACATGAGGGCTCTCACCTGCTTGGCTGCGGCGGGGTAATCGCCCTTCTCGTCGATGAGCCAGTCGAGCGACGACAGCGCCTTCGCGCGGCCGGCCTCCACCTCCGCATGGAGCTTTTCGAGCGAAGCGATGTCAGCCACCTCGTCGAGCGACTCGCGCCATTCCATCTGCTGCATCAGGAACTCGGGCGGCATTGCCGTGTTGTTCTCGGCGTCGAGCGGCGCGCCGTTCAGCTCGCAGATGTAGCTGGCGCGCCGGATCGGGTCCTTCAGCCGCTGGTAGGCCTCGTTGATGCGCACCGACCACTGCATGGCCACGCGCTGCGCCGCAGCGCCCTGCGCGGCGAAGCGGTCCGGGTGGGCCTTGCGCTGCAGTTCCTTCCAGCGCGCGTCGAGCACCTCGCGTTCCTGCGCGAAGGTCGCCGGGACGGCGAACAGTTGAAAGTCGGTGTCGTTCAGGTTCATGGCAAGAAAAAACCGCCAGCACATGACGTGTTGGCGGCCGTGGTCGCAGTCAGCGACGGCGCATCAGCTCAGATGCGGAAGCTTTCCCCGCAGCCGCAGCGGTCGCGTTCGTTGGGGTTGTTGAACTTGAAGCCCTCGTTCAGGCCCTCGCGTACGAAGTCGAGCTGCGTACCGTCGATATAGGCAAGGCTCTTCGGATCGACGAGCACCTTCACGCCGTGGTCTTCGAAGACCACGTCCTCCGGCGCCAGTTCGTCCACGTACTCGAGCTTGTAGGCCAGGCCCGAGCAACCCGTGGTCTTCACGCCCAGCCGCACACCCACCCCCTTGCCCCTCTTGCCGAGGTAGCGGGTGACGTGTCGGGCAGCGGCTTCAGTCAGCGTGACGGCCATGTCAGTGGACAGCTTCGGCAGCGGCACTGGTTTCGGTCTTCGCGCCGTGCTTGGCCTTGTAGTCGTTCACCGCTGCCTTGATGGCGTCTTCGGCCAGGATGGAGCAGTGGATCTTCACCGGCGGCAGTGCCAGTTCTTCGGCGATCTGCGCGTTCTTGAGCGCAGCCGCTTCGTCGAGCGTCTTGCCCTTGACCCATTCGGTCACGAGCGACGACGAGGCGATGGCCGAGCCGCAGCCGTAGGTCTTGAAGCGTGCGTCTTCGATCACGCCGGTTTCGGGGTTGACCTTGATCTGCAGCTTCATCACGTCGCCGCAGGCCGGTGCGCCGACCATGCCGGTGCCGACGGAGTCGTCGCCCTTTTCGAAGGAGCCGACGTTGCGCGGGTTCTCGTAGTGGTCGATGACCTTGGAAGAATATGCCATGGTGTACCTCTCAAACTTTGTTCAATCGTGGTGCCTGGTGCGGGCCTGACCTGTCGTTTCCCGGGTCAGTGGGCCGACCACTGGATCGTGCTGATGTCGACGCCGTCCTGGAACATCTCCCACAGGGGGCTCAGCTCGCGCAGCTTGGCAACGTTGTGCTTGATGGTCGAAATGGCGTAGTCGATTTCTTCTTCGGTCGTGAAGCGGCCGATGGTCATGCGCAGGCTGCTGTGGGCCAGCTCGTCGCTGCGGCCCAGGGCGCGCAGCACGTAGCTGGGCTCGAGGCTGGCCGAGGTGCAGGCCGAACCCGACGACACCGCCAAGCCCTTGATGCCCATGATCAGCGACTCGCCCTCGACGTAGTTGAAGCTCATGTTCAGGTTGTGCGGCACGCGGTGTTCGAGGTCGCCGTTGATGAACACCTGCTCGATGTCCTTCAGGCCGTCGAGCAGGCGCTTCTGCAGGCGGCGCGCGTGTTCGATGTCCTTGTGCATCTCCAGCTTGGCGATGCGGTAGGCCTCGCCCATGCCGACGATCTGGTGCGTGGGCAGCGTGCCCGAGCGCATGCCGCGCTCATGGCCACCACCGTGCATCTGCGCTTCCAGGCGCACGCGCGGCTTGCGTCGCACGAACAGCGCGCCGATGCCCTTGGGGCCATAGGTCTTGTGCGAAGCCAGGCTCATCAGGTCGATGGGCAGCTTCGTGACGTCGATGTCGATCTTGCCGGTGGCCTGGGCAGCGTCGACGTGGAAGACGATGCCCTTCTCGCGGCAGATGTTGCCGATGGAGACCACATCCTGGATCACGCCGATTTCGTTGTTCACGAAGAGCACGCTGACCAAGATGGTGTCGGGACGGATCGCCGCCTTGAACTTCTCCAGGTCGACGAGCCCGTTTTCCTCGACGTCGAGGTAGGTGACCTCGAAGCCCTGGCGCTCCAGTTCGCGCATGGTGTCGAGCACGGCCTTGTGCTCGGTCTTCAGGGTGATGAGGTGCTTGCCCTTGCCCTTGTAGAAATTGGCCGCGCCCTTGAGGGCGAGGTTGATCGACTCCGTGGCGCCCGAGGTCCAGACGATCTCGCGCGGGTCGGCGTTGATCAGCTCCGCCACCTGGCCGCGCGCCTTCTCGACCGCCTCTTCAGCCTCCCAGCCCCATGCGTGGCTGCGCGACGCCGGGTTGCCGAAGTGCTCGCGCAACCAGGGAATCATGGCGTCGACCACACGAGGGTCGACCGGCGTGGTCGCGCCGTAATCGAGATAGATCGGGAAATGAGGAGTTACGTCCATGGCTGGCTCGTGCTGGCGTGGGGGTTGTTCTTTGATCTGGGCTGCTCAGGCTGGCGCCCGAAGGCGCCGCCGGGACTCTGACTCGGCGCTATCAGGACTTGGCGAAAGCGTTCCCGAGCGCGAACACCGAATTCGGCGCGTTCACGCGAATCGGCTTGACCACCGGCTGCGCGGAGATCGCGCGCTTGACGACCGGCTTGTTCTCGATCTGCACGCCCTTGGCGATCTGGTCGTCGACCAGCTTCTGCAGCGTGACGGAGTCGAGGAACTCGACCATGCGCTGGTTCAGCGAGGCCCAGAGCTCGTGGGTCATGCAACGGCCGGCTTCGCCGAGGCAGTTTTCCTTGCCGCCGCACTGGGTGGCGTCGATGGGTTCGTCGACGGAAACGATGATGTCGGCCACGGTGATGTCCGCGGCCTTGCGGCCGAGACTGTAGCCGCCGCCGGGGCCACGGGTCGACTCGACCAGCTCGTGGCGGCGCAGCTTGCCGAACAGCTGTTCGAGGTACGACAGCGAGATCTGCTGCCGCTGGCTGATCGCGGCCAGCGTGACCGGACCGGTGTTCTGACGCAACGCCAGATCGATCATGGCTGTGACCGCAAAACGGCCTTTGGTAGTGAGACGCATCGCAAGCTCCTTCAAGTGCTTACCGTTGAAACGACACCTTGGTCCAGGACCGCGGTGACTTCGTCTCCGCCCTGCCCGACCCTTGACGCTGGTGAACCAGTCGGTAGGAGTCGGTCCTTCATCGCGAAGTTCTTCTGGTTGTTGTTGAGTATTTCGCTCAAGTATAACAGAAGGCCCCGAGGTCTGCTCGGGTAAACCCCAGCGCGGCCCGATCCGGGCTTGAAGACGTTCGCGCTACTTCCCGATGCTGACGATGTTGTCGCCGCCGGAAGCCCCGAAAGCCTGCTCCCGAAGCAGGGCCAGCTGGTCGCGGACGCGGGCCGCCTTCTCGAACTCGAGATTGCGGGCGTGCTCCAGCATCTGCTTTTCGAGCCGCTTGATCTCCCGGGAGATGTCCTTCTCGCTCATGTCCTCGACCTTGGCGCGTTCCAGGTCGAGCTTGGCGGCCTCCTTGCCGCTCTTTTCGCTGTAGACGCCGTCGATCAGGTCGCGCACCTGCTTGACGATGCTGCGCGGCGTGATGCCGTTGGCCTCGTTGTACGCGATCTGGCGGGCGCGGCGGCGTTCGGTTTCGTCGATGGCCTTCTTCATCGAGTCGGTCATCCTGTCGGCGTAGAGGATCGCCTTGCCGTTCAGGTTCCGCGCGGCGCGGCCGATGGTCTGGATCAGCGAGCGCTCCGCGCGCAGGAAGCCTTCCTTGTCGGCATCGAGGATCGCCACCAGCGACACCTCCGGAATGTCCAGCCCCTCGCGCAGCAGGTTGATGCCCACCAGCACGTCGAATGTGCCCAGCCGCAGGTCGCGCAGGATCTCCACCCGCTCCACCGTATCGACGTCGCTGTGCAGGTAGCGCACCTTCACGCCGTTGTCGCCCAGGTAGTCGGTCAACTGCTCGGCCATGCGCTTGGTCAGCGTGGTGATCAGCACCCGCTCGTTCTTCTCGACGCGCGTGCGTATCTCGCCCAGCACGTCGTCGACCTGGTGGGTGGCGGGACGCACCTCGACCTCGGGGTCGATCAGACCGGTAGGCCGCACCAGCTGCTCAACCACGTTGCCGGCATGGTCCTTCTCGTACTGCGCCGGCGTGGCCGACACGAAGATGCACTGCCGCACGCGGGCCTCGAACTCCTCCAGCTTGAGCGGCCGGTTGTCCAGGGCGCTCGGCAGGCGGAAGCCGTACTCGACCAGCGTGAGCTTGCGCGCGCGGTCGCCGTTGTACATGCCGCCGAGCTGGCCGACCATCTGGTGGCTCTCGTCGAGGAACATCAGGGCGTCCTTCGGCAGATAGTCGGTCAGCGTGGGGGGCGGGTCGCCCGGGGCGGCGCCCGAAAGGTGCCGCGTGTAGTTCTCGATGCCCTTGCAGTGACCGATTTCCGACAGCATCTCCAGGTCGAAGCGCGTGCGCTGCTCCAGCCGCTGCGCCTCCACCAGCTTGCCGGCGCCGACCAGTTCCTTGAGCCGCTCGGCCAGTTCGATCTTGATGGTCTCCACCGCCGCCAGCACCTTGTCGCGCGGCGTCACGTAGTGGCTCGACGGGTACACGGTGAAGCGCGGGACCTTCTGCCGGATGCGCCCGGTCAGCGGGTCGAAGAGCTGCAGCGACTCGATCTCGTCGTCGAACAGCTCGAATCGGATCGCCAGCTCGCTGTGCTCGGCCGGAAACACGTCGATGGTGTCTCCGCGCACCCGGAACGTGCCGCGCGCGAAGTCCTGCTCGTTGCGCGTGTACTGCATGCGGATCAGCTGCGAGATGAGGTCGCGCTGGCCGACCTTGTCGCCGACGCGGGCAATCAGCCGCATCTCCATGTAGTCCTCGGGGGTACCGATGCCGTAGATCGCGCTCACCGTGGCCACGATGACCGTGTCGCGCCGCTCCAGCACGCTCTTAGTGGCCGACAGGCGCATCTGCTCGATGTGCTCGTTGATCGACGAGTCCTTCTCGATGAACAGGTCGCGCTGCGGCACGTAGGCCTCGGGCTGGTAGTAGTCGTAGTAGCTGACGAAGTACTCCACGGCGTTCTTGGGGAAGAACTCGCGGAACTCGCTGTACAGCTGCGCCGCCAGTGTCTTGTTGGGCGCGAACACGATGGCGGGACGGCCCATGCGGGCGATCACATTGGCCATGGTGAAGGTCTTGCCCGAGCCGGTCACGCCCAGCAGGGTCTGGAACGACTCGCCGTCCTTCACGCCCTCCACCAGCCCCTCGATGGCCGCGGGCTGGTCGCCGGCAGGCGGATAGGGCTGGTAGAGCTCGAAGGGCGAGCCGGGAAATTTGACGAATTCGCCCTGTTTCGCCGGCCCGATCGGGTCGAGTTTCTTCAGGTCTGCTATGGCTTCGTTGTTCTCTGGCATGGCTGTTCCCGACAGGTGGCGCTCGCGCCGGTAAAATTCAAGGCAACCGGAAAGCATAAAGCCTCATCCGGTTGCAGCGCAGCTTTCATCCCAAAGGACCTTTCCATGTCTATGTTCACCGCGGTCGAAATGGCACCGCGCGACCCGATCCTCGGCCTCAACGAACAATTCGCAGCCGACACCAACCCCAACAAGGTCAATCTCGGCGTCGGCGTCTATTACGACGACAACGGCAAGCTGCCCCTGCTGCAGTGCGTGCAGGCGGCCGAGCAGAACATGATGAAAGCGCCCACCGCGCGCGGCTACCTCCCCATCGACGGCATCGCCGCCTACGACAACGCCGTCAAGGCGCTGGTCTTCGGTGCCGACAGCGAGCCCGTCACCTCCGGCCGCGTCGCCACCATCCAGGCCATCGGCGGCACGGGTGGCCTGAAGGTCGGCGCCGACTTCCTGAAGAAGCTCAACCCCAACGCCAAGGTGCTGATCAGCGACCCGAGCTGGGAAAACCACCGCGCGCTCTTCACCAACGCCGGCTTCGAAGTCGAGAGCTACCCCTACTACGACGCCGCCAAGCGCGGCATCAACTTCGACGGCATGCTGGCCGCGCTCAACGCAGCTCCCGCCGGCACCATCGTCGTGCTGCACGCCTGCTGCCACAACCCGACCGGCTACGACATCACCCCGGCCCAGTGGGACCAGGTGGTCGCCGCCGTCAAGGCCAAGGGCCTGGTGCCCTTCCTCGACATGGCCTACCAGGGCTTCGGCTACGGCCTGAAGGAAGACGGCGCGGCCGTCGCCAAGTTCGTGGCTGCCGGCCTGACCTTCTTCGTCTCGACCTCGTTCTCCAAGAGCTTCAGTCTCTACGGCGAGCGCGTCGGCGCCCTGTCGGTGCTGTGCGAGAACAAGGAAGAAGCCGCCCGCGTGCTGTCGCAGCTCAAGATCGCCATCCGCACCAACTACAGCAACCCGCCCACGCACGGCGGCGCCGTGGTGGCCGCGGTGCTCGGCAATCCCGAGCTGCGCGCCCTCTGGGAGAAGGAACTGGGCGAGATGCGCGTGCGCATCAAGGCCATGCGCCAGGCGCTGGTCGACGGCCTGAAGGCCGCCGGCGTGAAGGAAGACATGAGCTTCATCACCACCCAGATCGGCATGTTCAGCTACTCGGGCCTCACCAAGGACCAGATGGTGCGCCTGCGCAGCGAGTTCGGCGTGTACGGCACCGACACCGGCCGCATGTGCGTGGCCGCGCTCAACAGCAAGAACATCGAGCACGTCTGCGCTTCGATCGCCAAAGTCATCTAGGTGACAGCAATGTGTGAGGGAATCCGCCACGGGCGACGATTCCTTCACACTCTTTCCCGGAAGAGCCCCGGCGGCGAGTGAATGTAGGGGTTAGGCCTCCTGCAACGCAGCGGATGCGCTGATATATTGCGCCGCAACATTCCACTCCAAGACCTCCGATGCTCTATCAACTCTACGAAGCCCAGCGTTCCCTGATGGAGCCGTTTGCGGACTTCGCACAGGCGGCCTCCAAGCTCTACAGCCCTGGTGCCGTGTGGGGCCAGCTTCCGATCTCCCAGCGCATGGCCGCGAGCTACGACCTGCTCTACCGCCTGGGCAAGGACTACGAGAAGCCCGAGTTCAACATCAAGTCGGTCAAGGTCGATGGCGCGGAAGTGGTGATCCAGGAGGTCGTCGAGTTCGACAAACCCTTCTGCGAGCTGCGCCGCTTCAAGCGCTTCACGGACGATCCGCACACCCTCAAGACGCTCAAGAGCCAGCCCGTGGTGCTGATCGTGGCGCCCCTGTCGGGCCACTACGCCACGCTGCTGCGCGACACCGTGCGCACCATGCTGCAGGATCACAAGGTCTACATCACCGACTGGAAGAACGCACGCATGGTGCCGCTCGCCGAAGGCGAGTTCCACCTCGACGACTACGTCAACTACGTGCAGGAATTCATCCGCCGCCTGCAGGCCGAATACGGCAACTGCCACGTGGTGAGCGTGTGCCAGCCGACCGTGCCGGTGCTCGCGGCCGTCTCGCTCATGGCCAGCCGCGGCGAGGCCCTGCCGCTCACCATGACGATGATGGGCGGCCCCATCGACGCTCGAAAGTCGCCCACCGCGGTGAACAACCTCGCGATGAACAAGAGCTTCGAGTGGTTCGAGAACAACGTGATCTATCGCGTGCCGCAAGGCTTCCCTGGCGAGGGCCGCAGGGTGTATCCGGGCTTCCTGCAGCACACCGGCTTCGTGGCGATGAACCCCGACCGCCACGCCAGCAGTCACTACGACTACTTCAAGAACCTGATCAAGGGCGACGACGCCAGCGCCGAGGCCCACCGCAAGTTCTACGACGAGTACAACGCCGTGCTCGACATGGACGCCGATTACTACCTCGAGACCATCCGCACGGTGTTCCAGGAGTTCGACCTGGTCAACGGCACGTGGGATGTGCGCAACCCCAAGGGCCAGCTGGAGCGCGTGCGCCCGCAGGACATCCGCTCGACCGCCCTGCTCACCGTCGAAGGCGAGCTCGACGACATCTCGGGCTCGGGCCAGACCGAGGCCGCGCACAGCCTGTGCACCGGCATCGCGAACGACAAGCGCGAGCACTACGAGGTCAAGGGCGCCGGTCACTACGGCATCTTCAGCGGCCGCCGCTGGCGCGAACTGGTCTACCCCAAGATGCTGAAGTTCATCGCCGCCAATGACCAGCCGCAAAGCCGCGCCAGCAGCCGCGGCGGCCTGGGCGCCGAAGACACCGTCAAGCCCGGGCGCAGGATTCCCGCTTCGGTCGCTGCCAAGAAGGCGCCGGCGAAGAAGACCGCCACCGTGGCAGCGAAGAAGCGCGCCGCCTCCTGAGGCGGCCGCGCATCGACGACAACAGCCAGGTGAACGGGCTCGCCGCACGCATCAACGACGCACTGCCTCAGACGCAGTGCACACGTTGCGGCTACCCGGATTGCGCAGGCTACGCGCAGGCCGTGGCCGACGGCGAGGCCGGCATCAACCAGTGCCCGCCGGGCGGCGCCGAAGGCATAGAGCGGCTCTCCCGCATCACCGGCCGCCCAGCCCTGCCCCTCGATCCCCAGTTCGGCATCGAAGGCCCGCGCGCCATGGCCGTGATCGACGAGGCCTGGTGCATCGGCTGCACGCTGTGCCTCGACGCCTGCCCCACCGACGCCATCGTGGGCATCAACAAGCGCATGCACACGGTGATCGAGGCCCATTGCACGGGCTGCGAGCTGTGCATTCCGGTCTGCCCCGTCGATTGCATCTCGCTCGAGGTCGAAACGCCGGGCCGCAGCGGCTGGCAGGCCTGGTCGGCCGAGCAGGCCGACAGCGCACGCGCCCGCTACGAGGTGCACGGCAGGCACCGCAACACCGACGCCCGCCTTGCCGAAACAGTCCCCGAAGCCGAAGCCCCCCAGGACGCCGACGCCCGCAAGCGCTCCATCGTCGAGGCCGCCCTGGCGCGCGCCCGCGCCGCCTCCCTGCAGCGACGCCCTCCCGCTGGCAAAGCATGACGCTCGACACCCTGCTGATCTACGTCGTCGCCTCGCTGGCGCTGGCCCTGATTCCCGGGCCGACGATGCTGCTGGCGCTGTCCAACGGCATCGAAGGCGGCATGCGCCGCGCGAGCTGGGGCATCGCGGGAGCGTCGCTGGGCAGCAGCACGCTGATCGCGGTCGTGGCGCTCGGGCTGGGGTCGCTGCTGGCGGCCTCCGAATGGCTCTTCAATGCCATCCGCGTGGCCGGCGTGGCCTATCTGGTTTGGCTGGGCATCAAGCTCTGGCGCAGCGAGGCGACCGACCTGCGCACCGCGCTGGCCAGGTCGCCGCTCGAAGCGCGGCCGCACGGGCGCATCGCCCTCCTGCGCAGCCTCGCGGTGGCGCTGTCGAACCCGAAGACGGTGCTGTTCTTCGCGGCCTTCCTGCCGCAGTTCGTCGACATCACGAAGCCGCAGGGCCCGCAGTACCTGCTGCTGGGCGCGGTGTTCGTCGCGCTCGACACCTGCGTGATGCTGGCCTACGCGGGCGCCGGCACGCAGGCCGTGCGGTTCCTCTCGCAGCGCGGCATCCGGCTGATGAACCGCGGCTGCGCGGCCGGCATGTGGCTGCTGGCCGCCACGCTGGCCGTGTGGCGCCGCCCCGGCTCGTAACAAGTTCTCCCCCAGGCTTCGCGCACTTCGTGTCGCTGCGCCACCCCCTTCCGGGGACAACACCTGCGGCCCGGCAAAGCCGGTTCCGCGGTGTTCCTGGCAATCCCGGTTCAACCTCTGCGCTTGAAGAGCATCAGCAGCACGCCGGCCAGCACCACGGCCACGGCGTACCACTCGAAGCGCGTGACGGCCTCGTTGGCGATCCACACGCCCAGCAGCATCGCGATCACCGGGTTGACGAAGGTGTAGCTCGCGGCCAGGGCGGCCGGCGCGCGCGCCAGCAGCACCATGTAGGCATTGAAGGCGATCAGCGAGCCGAACACCACCAGGTAGACCCAGGCGGCAAGCGCCTCGGGCCGAGGCGGCCAGCTCATGGTCTCACCCGAGACGGCCGCCAGCCCCATCAGCACCACGCCACCGCAGAGCATCTCGCTCGCGAAGCCCATCGCGCCGGGCGCGAGCGGCAGGCTGCGCTGGCTCAGCACGCTGCCCAGCGACCAGCAGGCGGTGGCGATGCAGATCGCCACCAGCCCCTCGGGCGACGCGCGGAAACCGCTGCCCTGCGTGAGCATCAGCACGCCGACGAGGCCGAGCGCGATGCCGGCTGCTTCCAGCTTCGACGGCTTCACGCCCCAGATCAGGTTGAGCAGCGCGATCAGCAGCGGAATCACCGCGATGAACGCCACCACCAGCCCCGAGCCGATCGACACCTCGGCGTAGGCCGTTCCGCCCATGCCGCCGCCCAGCATCAGCGCGCCGACGATCAGGGCGTTGCGCCACTGCGCGAGCGACGGCCACGGCGCCCCGCGCCAGCGCATCCAGGCCGCGAGCAGCACGCCCGCGAACAGGAAGCGCGAGCCCATCTGCAGGAAAGGCGGGAAGCTGATCAGCGCGTACTTGATCGCGAGGTACGTGGAGCCCCACACCAGCCACGTGGCGGCGAGGCAGAGCCACAGCAGCGGCGGCAGCCCTGGCCGGGCGGCGCCGGGCGAGGCGTGTGCGGGAGAAGCGAGGGTCGGCATCGAGGTGTCTCTTCTTGTCTTGGGTCTTGGCGCCCGATGTCGGGTTGGTCTCGGGGCGTCGATCATGGTATGAAAGCCGACCCGGCGCAGCCATGCATGTTTCATGGTTCTGCGCTCTTCCCACCGTCGATTTGAAGGAGTTGCATGGACTTCGCCTTGAACCCCGCCCTGGACGCCCACGACACCCGCATCCTGGCCGAACTGCAGGCCGACGCGCGCCTGACCATGGCCGAACTGGGCCGTCGCGTGCACCTGAGCCAGCCGGCCGTGACCGAGCGCGTGAAGAAGCTGGAGGCCGCCGGCGTCATCAGCGGCTACCGCGCCACCGTCAACCTCGGCAAGCTGGGCTACGGCATCCGCGCCATCATCCGCGTCGGCCGTGCCGACTACGACCTGGTCGTGAAGCTCGTGCAGGAGACGCCCGAATGCGTCAATGCCTACAACGTGACCGGCGAGGACAGCTGGATCCTCGAGATCGCGGTGATCGACGTGAGCCACCTCGACGCGGTGGTCACCAAGTTCTGCATACTGACCGAGACAGCGACCTCGATCATCCTGAACCCGGCGCGCGAGCACCAGCCGATGCTGCCGCCGCGCAGTTCGGACGTGAAGCCGCCCATCAGGAAGATCGTCAACGCGTAGCGGCCAGCGCGCCGAAGGCCGCCACCACCTCGGGCGGCGCCTGCACCATCTCGATGAGCACGCCCTCGCCCGCGATCGGGAACTCGTCGTTCGCCTTCGGGTGCAGGAAGCAGATGTCGAAGCCCGCCGCACCTTTCCGGATGCCGCCCGGCGCGAAGCGCACTCCCTGGGCAGTGAGCCATTCGACAGCCCTGGGCAGGTCGTCGATCCACAGGCCGACATGGTTCAGCGGCGTCGTGTGGACGGCGGGTTTCTTCTCGGGGTCCAGCGGCTGCATCAGGTCGACCTCGACCTTGAACGGGCCCGCGCCCATCGCGCAGATGTCCTCGTCGACGTTCTCGCGCTCGCTCTTGAAGGTACCAGTGACCTCGAGCCCCAGCATGTCGACCCACAGCTTCTGCAGCCGCAGCTTGTCGGGCCCGCCAATGGCGATCTGCTGGATGCCCAGCACCTTGAAGGGACGCTCGGTGACGGCGGTCATGCTGCGCACCCTTCCGCCTGCTCCTGCACCTGGCGCGCATTCAGGCCGAGCTTGCGCAGCAGCACCGTGTCGGCCTCGACGTCGGGGTTGCCGGTGACGAGCAGCTTGTCGCCGTAGAAGATCGAATTGGCACCCGCCATGAAGCACAGCGCCTGCACCGCATCGCCCATCTGCTGGCGGCCGGCGGACAGACGCACGCGCGCGGTCGGCATCGTGATGCGCGCGACGGCGATCATGCGCACGAAGTCGAAGGGATCGACCGGCTCCGAGTCGGCCAGCGGCGTGCCGGGCACGCGCACCAGGCTGTTGATGGGGACCGATTCCGGGTACGGATTCAGGTTGGCCAGCTGCGCGATCAGCCCTGCGCGGTGCACCGGCTGCTCGCCCATGCCGACGATGCCGCCGCAGCACACGCTGATGCCGGCGCTGCGCACGTTGGCCAGCGTGTCGAGACGGTCCTGGTAGGTGCGCGTGTCGACCACGTCGGTGTAGTACTCGGGCGCGGTGTCGAGGTTGTGGTTGTAGTAGTCGAGGCCGGCGGCCTTGAGCTGGTGTGCGTGGTGCGGCTCCAGCATGCCCAGCGTGGCGCAGGTCTGCATGCCGAGGCCTTTGACGGCCTCGACGAGCACGGCGACTTTCTCGACGTCGCGGTCCTTCGGTGCGCGCCATGCGGCGCCCATGCAGAAGCGCGTGGCACCGGCGTCCTTGGCCGCCTGCGCGGCGCGGACCACCTCTTCGACCTCCATGAGCTTCTGCGCCTTCACGCCGGTGTCGAACTCGGCCGACTGCGGGCAGTAGCCGCAGTTCTCGGGGCAGCCGCCGGTCTTCACCGACAGCAGCGTGGCCAGCTCGATGTCGCCTTCGGGGAAATGCTGGCGGTGCACGGTCTGGGCCTCGAACAGCAATTCCATCAGCGGCTTGTCGAGCAGCGCCTGGATCGCCTCGACGGACCACGGACCTTGCGGCGTCGCGATCTTCGCGGGCCGGTGGAGCGTGACTGCTTGTTGGAAGTCGTTGGCACCCATCAGTTGAACTCCAGAATGATCTGATCGACGGCGAGCGATTCGCCCTTGTTCGCCGAAATCTTGCCCACCACGCCGTCCTGCGCAGCGAAGAGCACGTTCTCCATCTTCATGGCTTCGATGACGGCCAGCTTCTCGCCGGCGCGCACCTGCTGCCCCGGCTGCACCGACACCTCCACCAGCAGCCCCGGCATCGGCGACATCAGGAACTTGCTGAGGTCCGGCGGCGCCTTGTACGGCATGAGCTCGAGCAGCCGCGCGCCCAGCGGCGACAGCACCATCGCCTCGATCTGCGTGCCGTCGTGCGACACGCGCAGCGCCAGCGGGCTCTTGCCCGCGCCGCGCTCCACCTGCGCCGTGAAGGGCTTGTCGTTGGCGATGCCCTGCACGCGGATCGCACCCAGGGTGGAGTTGCTGTCGATCTTGTAGGTCTTGCCGTCCACGGTCACCGAGCTCGCGCCGGTCTTGCCGTGGAAGTCGGTCACCGAGACCGGGTGATGCACGTGCTTGCCTTCGGGCCCCAGCTCGACCACCACGAACTGCTCGCCCACCTTCACGCCGTGCCCTTCGAGCTGCCCGCTGATGCCCGACGCCCGCGCGCGGTAGCGGCGATGCACGTAGGCCGCCAGCGCGACCAGGAACGAGGGGTCGGCGTGCGGCACGTCCTCGGCGTGGAAGCCCTTGCCGTAGTGCTCGGCGATGAAGCCGGTGTTGAAGTCGCCCGAGACGAACTTCGGATGCGCCAGCAGTGCCGCCTGGAACGGGATGTTGCTGCTGATGCCGCGGATCACGAAGCCGTTGAGCGCCTCGCGCATGCGGGCGATCGCATGCTGGCGGTCCTTTCCGTGCACGATGAGCTTGGCGATCATCGAGTCGTAGTACATCGGAATCTCGCCGCCCTCGTACACGCCGGTGTCCACGCGCACGCCGTTCAGGTGCTGCGTGTCGCTCGCGAACATGGTCTCGCCCGGCGGCTGGAACTTCACCAGCCGGCCGGTGGAAGGCAGGAAATTGCGGAACGGGTCCTCGGCGTTGATGCGGCACTCGATGGCCCAGCCCTCGCGCTTCACCTGCTCCTGCGTCAGCGGCAGCTTCTCGCCGGCGGCCACGCGGATCATCAATTCGACCAGGTCGAGGCCGGTGATGCACTCCGTCACCGGGTGCTCCACCTGCAGGCGGGTGTTCATCTCGAGGAAGTAGAAGCTCTGGTCCTTGCCGACCACGAACTCCACCGTGCCCGCGCTCTGGTACTTCACCGCCTTGGCCAGCGCCACGGCCTGCTCGCCCATCGCCTTGCGCGTGGCGTCGCTGATGAAGGGCGACGGCGCCTCCTCGATCACCTTCTGGTGGCGGCGCTGGATGGAGCACTCGCGCTCGTTCAGGTAGATGACATTGCCATGCGAGTCGCCCAGCACCTGGATCTCGATGTGGCGCGGCTCCTCGACGAACTTCTCGATGAACACGCGGTCGTCGCCGAAGCTGTTGCGCGCCTCGTTGCGGCAGGATGTGAAGCCCTCGAAGGCCTCCTTGTCGTTGAAGGCCACGCGCAGGCCCTTGCCGCCGCCGCCGGCCGAGGCCTTGATCATCACCGGGTAGCCGATGTCCTTGGCGATCTCGACCGCACGCTCCGCCGTCTCGATGGCGTCGTTCCAGCCCGGAATGGTGTTGACCTTGGCCTCGTTCGCGAGCTTCTTGGAGGCGATCTTGTCGCCCATGGCCGCGATCGAGTAGTGCTTGGGCCCGATGAAGGCGATGCCCTCTTCCTCGACCTGCCGCGCGAAGGCTTCGTTCTCCGACAGGAAGCCATAGCCCGGGTGCACGGCCTCGGCGCCGGTCTTCTTGCAGGCCGCGATGATGCGATCGGCCTGCAGGTAGCTCTCGCGGCTGGGCGCGGCGCCGATGTGCACGGCCTCGTCGGCGAGCTCGACGTGGCGGGCCTCCTTGTCGGCGTCGGAATAGACGGCGACTGTGAGGATGCCCATCTTCTTGGCCGTCTGAATCACACGGCAGGCGATCTCACCGCGGTTGGCAATCAGGATTTTCTTGAACATGCTATTTACGTCCAATGTCTTTCAAGGGAACACCGCGGAACCGGCTTTGCCGGGCCGCCGGTGTCGCCCCCGGTAGGGGGTTGGCGAAGCGACACGAAGTGCGCGAAGACTGGGGGCGAGCCATTTAGAGCGGAATGTTCCCGTGCTTGCGCCACGGGTTCTCGAGCTTCTTCTCGCGCAGCATCACCAGCGAGCGGCAGATGCGCTTGCGCGTCTCGTGCGGGAGGATCACGTCGTCGATGTAGCCGCGCGCGCCCGCCACGTAGGGGTTGGCGAAGCGGGCCTTGTACTCGGCCTCGCGGGCGGCGAGCTTCTCGGGGTCGTTCTTGTCCTCGCGGAAGATGATCTCCACCGCGCCCTTGGCGCCCATCACCGCGATCTCGGCGCGCGGCCAGGCCAGGTTGACGTCGCCGCGCAGGTGCTTGGAGGCCATCACGTCATAAGCGCCGCCGTAGGCCTTGCGGGTGATGACGGTGATCTTCGGCACCGTGCATTCCGCGTACGCGTAGAGCAGCTTGGCGCCGTGCTTGATGATGCCGCCGTACTCCTGGCCGGTGCCGGGCATGAAGCCGGGCACGTCGACGAAGGTGACGACCGGGATGTTGAAGGCATCGCAGAAGCGCACGAAGCGCGCGGCCTTGATGCTGCTCTTGATGTCGAGGCAGCCCGCCAGCACCAGCGGCTGGTTGGCGACGATGCCGATGGTCTGGCCTTCCATACGGGCGAAGCCGATCACGATGTTCTTCGCGTAGTCGGGCTGCAGCTCGAAGAAGTCGCCGTCGTCCACCACCTTCAGGATCAGCTCCTTGATGTCGTAGGGCTTGTTCGGGTTGTCGGGTACGAGCGTGTCGAGCGAGTAGTCGAGCCGGTCGGCCGGGTCGCCCAGGCCGTTGTTGCCCAGGCGTACCGGCGGCTTCTCGCGGTTGTTCAAAGGCAGGTAGTTGTAGAGGCGGCGCAGCATCATCAGCGCCTCCACGTCGTTCTCGAAGGCCATGTCGGCCACGCCGCTGCGCGTGGTGTGGGTGATGGCGCCACCGAGCTCCTCGGCGGTCACGCTTTCGTGCGTGACGGTCTTCACCACCTCGGGGCCTGTGACGAACATGTAGCTGGAGTCCTTCACCATGAAGATGAAGTCGGTCATGGCGGGCGAGTACACGGCACCGCCGGCGCAGGGGCCCATGATCATGCTGATCTGCGGCACCACGCCCGAGGCCATCACGTTGCGCTGGAACACGTCGGCATAGCCGCCGAGCGAGGCCACGCCTTCCTGGATGCGCGCGCCGCCCGAGTCGTTCAGGCCGATGACCGGTGCGCCGACCTTCATGGCCTGGTCCATCACCTTGCAGATCTTCTCGGCATGCGCCTCGCTGAGCGCACCGCCGAAGACGGTGAAGTCCTGGCTGAACACGAACACCAGGCGGCCGTTGATCATGCCGTAGCCGGTGACCACGCCGTCGCCAGGCACCTTCTGCTCGGCCATGCCGAAATCGACCGAGCGGTGCTCGACGAACATGTCCCACTCTTCGAAGGTGTTGTCGTCGAGCAGCAGCTCGATGCGCTCGCGCGCCGTGAGCTTGCCCTTGGCGTGCTGCGCGTCGATGCGCTTCTGCCCGCCGCCGAGACGCGCCTGGGCACGGCGCTTTTCGAGTTGTTCGATCAGTTCTTGCATGGTGTGCTTTCGAAGCTGTGGTCCTGGATTGCGTGTCTTTTCTTCATGGTCCGGCCGCGACGGCGGCCGCGGCGAGCAGGTTGCGCGCGGCCGTGGAGGCCGGCAACGTTCCCTGCGCCACCTGCTGCGTGAGTTGCGGCAGCAACTCGCGCACCTGGGGGTGATGCCTGAATGCCTGCTTGAGGCCGGCGTCGATGCGCTCCCACATCCACGCGGTGGCCTGCTTCTCGCGGCGCTTCGCGAGGCGGCCGTTGGCGGTCTGCAGTTGCCTGAACTGCGTGACGGCGTCCCAGAAGGCGTCGACGCCGGTGTTGGCCAGCGTGCTGAGCTGCAGCACCTTGGGCAGCCAGAAGCGCACTTCGACGCCGCTGTGCGCGTCATGCACGGCATGCGCGTGCTCGGGGTTGCCCTGGTGGCCGAAGAGCCGAAGCGCCGAAGTGATCTGCGCCTGCGCGCGGGTGGCGGCGTCCTTGTCGATGTCGGCCTTGTTGATGACGACGAGGTCGGCCAGCTCCATCACGCCCTTCTTGATGGCCTGAAGGTCGTCGCCCGCGTTGGGCAGCTGCATGAGCACGAACATGTCGGTCATGCCGGCCACCGCGGTTTCGCTCTGGCCCACGCCGACGGTCTCGACGATCACGATGTCGTAGCCGGCGGCCTCGCACACCAGCATGGCTTCGCGCGTCTTCTCGGCCACGCCGCCCAGTGTGCCGCTCGACGGGCTGGGCCGGATGTAGGCGCGCTCGTGCACCGACAGGCGTTCCATGCGCGTCTTGTCGCCGAGGATGGAGCCACCCGACACGGTCGACGACGGATCGATGGTGAGCACCGCCACGCGATGCCCCTTGCCGATCAGCAGCAGGCCCAGCGTCTCGATGAAGGTCGACTTGCCGACGCCCGGCACGCCCGAGATGCCGAGGCGGAACGAATTGCCGGTGCGCGGCAGCAGCGCCGTGAGCAGCTCGTCGGCCTGCGCGCGGTGGTCGCCGCGCGTCGATTCGAGCAGCGTGATGGCCTTGGCGATGGCGCGCCGCTGCGGCATGCCTTCGGTGCCGGCGATCGCGTTCTCGAGGGACTTTGCCTTGTCGCTCAGCACGCAGCCTCCGACGCCACGCGCCAGCGGTAATGCAGGTCGACGCCCTCGCCGCCTTCGAGCACGAAGCCGTGGCGCAGGTAGAAGCGGTTGGCGTCGCTCTTGACGAGCGCGGTGAGCTTGATGTCCAGCCGCTGCTCGCGCGCCTGCGACTTGGCCCATTCGAGCACCCATTCGCCGATGCCCAGGCCCTGGAAGCCGGTGCGCAGGTAGAGATGGTCGAGGCGCAGCGCGTCGCTGTCCTCGGGTTTGAGCGTGACGAAGCCGATGCGCTGGTCGCCATCGAGCACGATGTGGTGCATGTACGGAACGACGAAGCCCGCGCTCAGGCGCTCGCGCGAGCGCGCCACGTCGAAGCGGCCGACGCGCTCCAGGCTCGGGCGCATCGCGTCGATGCGCAGGGCCAGCATGGCCTCGAAATCGCTTGAATCCACCGGCTGCAGCGACAGCCGCGACAAGAGATCGCTCACGACGGCGCGCCTCAGGCCGTGACCGCCGCGCGAATCTGCTCCAGCACGTCCTTGGCGCTGGCGGGAATGGGCGTGCCCGGACCGTAGATGCCCTTGACGCCGGCGTCGTAGAGGAACTCGTAGTCCTGCCGCGGAATGACGCCGCCGACGAACACGATGATGTCGTCCGCGCCCTGCTTGCGCAGCTCGTCGATGATGGCGGGCACCAGCGTCTTGTGGCCGGCCGCGAGCGTGCTCACGCCGACGGCGTGCACGTCGTTCTCGATGGCCTGGCGCGCGCATTCTTCCGGCGTCTGGAAGAGCGGGCCCATGTCCACGTCGAAGCCCAGGTCGGCGAAGGCCGTGGCCACCACCTTGGCGCCACGGTCGTGGCCGTCCTGGCCGAGCTTGGAGATCATGACGCGCGGGCGGCGGCCCTGCTCCTCGGCGAAGGCGTTGATCTCTGTCTTGAGCGTTTCCCAGCCCTCGGCGGAGTCGTAGGCGGCGGCATACACGCCGGTGACCTTCTGCGTGTCGGCGCGGTGGCGGCCGAACGATTTTTCGAGCGCATCGGAGATCTCGCCCACCGTGGCGCGCAGGCGCACCGCATCGATGCTCAGCGCCAGCAGGTTGCCGGTATTGTTCTCGGCGGCCTCGGTAAGCGCGTCGAGCGCAGCCTGCACCTTGGCGCCGTCGCGCGAGGCGCGGATCTTCTGCAGGCGCGCGACCTGCTGCTCGCGCACCTTCACGTTGTCGATGGAGAGGATCTCCACCGGGTCTTCATTCTTGAGCTTGTACTTGTTGACGCCGACGATCACGTCCTTGCCCGAGTCGATGCGCGCCTGCTTCTCCGCGGCGGCAGCCTCGATCTTGAGCTTGGCCCAGCCGCTGTCGACCGCCTTGGTCATGCCGCCCATTGCCTCGACTTCCTCGATGATGGCCCAGGCCGCGTCGGCCATGTCCTGCGTGAGCTTCTCCATCATGTAGCTGCCGGCCCAGGGGTCGATCACGTTGGTGATGTGGGTCTCTTCCTGGATGATGAGCTGCGTGTTGCGCGCGATGCGGGCGCTGAACTCGGTGGGCAGCGCGATGGCTTCGTCGAGGGCGTTGGTGTGCAGGCTCTGCGTACCGCCGAACACCGCTGCCATCGCCTCGATGGTGGTGCGCACCACGTTGTTGTACGGGTCCTGCTCGGTGAGGCTCCAGCCCGAGGTCTGGCAGTGGGTGCGCAGCATCAGGCTCTTGGGGTTCTTGGGCTCGAACTCCTTCATGATGCGGCACCACAAGAGGCGCGCCGCGCGCATCTTGGCGACTTCGAGATAGAAGTTCATGCCGATGGCCCAGAAGAAGCTCAGGCGGCCGGCGAAGCCGTCGACGTCGAGGCCCTTGGCCAGCGCGGTCTTCACGTATTCCTTGCCGTCGGCCAGAGTGAAGGCGAGTTCGAGCGCCTGATTGGCGCCGGCTTCCTGCATGTGGTAGCCGCTGATCGAGATCGAGTTGAACTTGGGCATCTTCTGCGCCGTGTACTCGATGATGTCTCCGATGATCCGCATGCTCGGTGCGGGCGGGAAGATGTAGGTGTTGCGGACCATGAACTCCTTGAGGATGTCGTTCTGGATGGTTCCGCTGAGCTGGTCCTGCGCCACGCCCTGCTCCTCCGCCGCGACCACATAGCCCGCGAGCACCGGCAGCACGGCGCCGTTCATCGTCATGGACACGCTCACCTTGTCGAGCGGGATCTGGTCGAACAGGATCTTCATGTCCTCGACCGAGTCGATCGCCACGCCTGCCTTGCCGACGTCGCCGGTCACGCGCGGGTGGTCGCTGTCGTAGCCCCGGTGAGTGGCGAGGTCGAAGGCCACGCTCACGCCCTGCCCGCCTGCGGCCAGCGCCTTGCGGTAGAAGGCGTTCGACTCCTCCGCTGTGGAGAAACCGGCGTACTGGCGGATGGTCCAGGGGCGCACCGAGTACATGGTGGCCTGCGGGCCGCGCAGGTAGGGCTCGAAACCGGGAAGCGTGTCGGTGTACTTGAGGCCCTGCAGGTCGGCGGCGGTGTACAGCGGCTTGACCTTGATGCCGTCTGGCGTGATCCAGTTCAGCGCGCTCAGGTCGCCGCCGGGTGCGGACTTGGCTGCGGCCTTGGCCCAGGCTTCGAGATCGGCTTGCTTGTAGGAGGGTTCGGGTTTGCTGCTCATGAAGGGGCCGTTCGCAGTGTCTTGCAGGGTGTTCGCAAATTCGCCTGCAGGGATCTGCAAGCCGGCCGCGAGTCTAACCGATCCATAATTATTAATTCAAACGCCATTTTTGAAGTACAGTCCGGCCCATGTCCGCCGTCACCCTCACCCCCCGCGCCCTCTACGAAGAGGTCGCTGAACTGCTGCGCCAGCGGATCTTTCGCCGCGAGCTGGAGCCCGGCAGCTGGATCGACGAACTCAAGCTGGCCGAGGAATACGGCATCAGCCGCACCCCGCTGCGCGAGGCGCTGAAGGTGCTGGCCGCCGAAGGCCTGGTGACGATGAAGGTACGCCGCGGCGCCTACGTGACCGAGGTGTCGGAACAGGACCTGGCCGACGTCTACCACCTGCTCTCGCTGCTGGAGAGCGACGCCGCCGGCGTGGTGGCCGAGCGCGCCACCGACGCCCAGCGCGCCGAACTGAAGGCGCTGCACGCCGAGCTGGAGGCCGCGGCCTCGCCCGAGGACAGGGAACATTTCTTCGCCGTGAACGAGCGCTTCCACATGCGCCTGCTGGCCATCGCCAACAACAAGTGGCGCGACCAGATGGTGGCCGACCTGCGCAAGGTGATGAAGCTCAACCGGCACAACTCGCTGCTGAAGGCGGGCCGCATCGGCGAATCGCTGGCCGAGCACCGCTCCGTGATGGCCGCTATCGAGGCGCGCGACGCGCAAGCGGCCATGGCGCGCATGCGCGAACACTTCAAGAACGGGCTGGAAGCGGCGAACTAGGCCCACCCCCAAGGCTTCGCGCACTTCGTGTCGCCAGCCCCCTCACGGGGGCGATACCGGCGGCCCGGCAGAGCCGGTTCCGCGGTATCCCGCGAATTTGGGGGTCGCTTCGCTTCCCCTCTCTTCATGATTCGAAACAAGTCCGCTGGGCTCGCGGATCGGGTCAATCTATGTTGAGCGTGCCGGTTTCGTTGGCCAGGTGCTGGGCGGTTTCGAGCAGGAGCGGGGCGATGCGGGTCACCATGGTGTCCTTGGGCAGCAGGTAGGCGGGGCCGCCGCAGCTGACCGAATAACGTTCGCCGCGCGGGCCTTCCAGTGCGAAGCCGATGGCGTGGATGTGGGGATTCCATTCGCCGAAGGAGCCGCAGTAGCCGAGGCGGGCGTACTCGTCCAGGCCAGCCATCAGGCTCGACTCGATGGCCTCCCAGTTCTCTCCGCTCTCGACGCGGATCTGCGCCAGCAGCTCGGCCTGCTCGGCCGGGGGCAGCGCCGCCAGATAGGCGCGGCCGCCAGCCGAGGTGGCGATAGTCATGCGCGTGCCCACCTCGATGCGGGAGCTGATGACCACGGAGCGCGGCCGCAGCGAATCGATGACGAGCATGTCGAGCTCGTCGCGCACGCCGAGGTGCACGCTCACGCCCGCCGCCTCCGAAAGCGCCGCCAGATGCGGTCGCGCCACGGTACGCAGGTCGAAATGGCGAAGGTAGCGGCTGCTCATGTCGAGCAGCGCAGGACCGAGGCTGAAGCGCTCGCTGTCCTGTGACTGTCGCAAATACCCCGCACTCACCAGGGTTGCGGTGAGTCTCGACACCGTGGCCTTGGGGATGCCCGTGGTGTCTGCCAGTTCGCGATTGCCTATCGGTGCCGAGGCCATGCCGATGACTCTCAGGAGAGCCAGTCCTCTGGCGAGCGCACTTACTTCTTCTTTGCCGCCAATCGCGTCACTCATGTATCCAAACCTTTTTTATGTCCCTGACGTCCTCATTTTTCAGCAAAAAACGGTTGACGCGCTACTTATCGTGAAGTAGCGTTTTTCGGAACATCGTTTCAGGAAAGGCTTGGCGACCGATCGCGGCCCTGGCGCCGGATCGCAAGAGGCGCGCGGCGCGCCCGATTCAGGCTGCGTGCGCGGCGGCAGGCTCGCGCGCGAGCGCCATCACTTCGTGCGCGGGCAGCGTCTTGAGCCGGTGGTCGCTCCAGACCTGCCGCCAGCGGCGTGCGCCCGGCAGGCCGTTGCGCAAACCCAGCATGTGGCGGGCGATCGGCCACCAGTGGGTGCCGTGCTCGGCCGCCTCGCGGGCCATGTAGTCGCACATCTGCGACTCGACCTCTTCGCGCGTCAGCGTCTGCTCGCCGGCGCCGAAGAACTCGGCGTCCCATTCGGCGAGCCACCAGGGGTTGTGGTACGCCTCGCGCCCCACCATCACGCCATCGAGCAGCCGCAGATGCTCATGCACCTGCGCGTTGACCGTGATGCCGCCGTTGATGGCGATGTGCAGGTCCGGAAACTCGTGCTTCAGCCGGTGCACCAGCTCGTAGCGCAGCGGCGGGATCTCGCGGTTCTGCTTCGGGCTCAGCCCCTGCAGCCAGGCGTTGCGCGCATGCACGATGAAAGTGTTGCAGCCGGCTTCGCTGACCTTGCCGACGAAGTCGCGCACGAACTCGTAGCTCTCGATCTTGTCGATGCCGATGCGGTGCTTGACCGTCACCGGGATGCCGACCACGTCGACCATCGCCTTCACGCAATCGGCCACCAGCTGCGGCTCGTTCATCAGACAGGCCCCGAAGGCGCCGCGCTGCACCCGCTCGCTGGGGCAGCCGCAGTTGAGATTGATCTCGTCGTAGCCCCACTCCTCGCCGAGCTTCGCGCAGTGCGCCAGGTCGGCCGGCTCGCTGCCGCCCAACTGCAGTGCAACAGGATGCTCCTCGGTGTTGAAGCGCAGGTGGCGCGGCACGTCGCCGTGCATCAGCGCGCCGGTCGTGACCATCTCGGTGTAGAGCAGCGCGTGGCGTGACAGCAGGCGATGGAGGTAGCGACAGTGCCTGTCGGTCCAGTCCATCATGGGGGCAACGGAGACGACCTTCTCTTCCAAAACGCGGGATTCCTGTGGTTGGCGGCGGGGCCCTGACCTCGATCGGGCCGGGCTGGCAAGCCCGCTAGTTTCTCACGCGCCCCTTTCCACCCGCTCCCGCCCGGCCATGTAGTTGCCCGGCGTGACGCCGAAGCAGCGGCGGAACCAGCGCGAGAAGTGTGCCTGGTCGGTGAAGCCGCACTGCGCCGCCACATCCGCTGCCGCGTGGCCGTCGCGCAGCAGCGCCTTGGCCCGGCCGATGCGCGCCAGACGCGCGTAGTGGGCCGGCGTCATGCCGACGGCCGTGCGGAACAGGCGATGGAAATGCTCGCGCGAAACGCCGACCCGCCTGGCGAGCGCGCCCGGATCGATGCGGCATGCGTCTTCGGTCGCCAACGCCTCGCAGACGGCCTCCACCCGCGCATCGCCCGCACGGCGTTCGACCGCCACCAGCTCTCCGCCGGCCTGCGCTCGAAGGATCTCTTCCAGGAGCCGGCCGGTTTGCGCGCCGTCCTGCGCCTGTGCCGCAGCGGCCAATGCGCCAGCCATCGCCGCGTCGCGCCACACCCCCCGGTGCAGCCCACCCCGCTGCCCGGGCGGCCAACCGAGGCGCGCGCTCGCCCAGGCATGCGGCACATACAGCATCACCATGCGGAAGCCCTGCGCGCTCACGCCGGCCGTATGCAGCATGAATGGCGCCATCAGCACGATGTCGCCCGCCCGCGCCACCTGTCGCTCGCCGGCGAAGGTGAATTCGCAGCGGCCTTCGAGGATGGCGCCCACGCTCCACTCTGCATGCCAGTGCAGCTCGAAGCGTGCCTTGGGGTCGGCCGTGAACATCGCCTCGACCTGGATTCCGTCCGCCATAGTCAGGCCGGTCACGCGCGAGGCGGCAGGAGGGCTTGCGGGCAGCGCGGTCATCCCGCGAAGGTTAACGCCATCGACAACCTGGTCACGCAGCGAATGCGCCCCGCACCGTGAGGCCCATCCAACCCGCGCTGGCGTCGGTGGCCTGCACGGGGCCGAGCAGCGCCAGCTCTTCCACGGGGTGGTCGTGGAACTGCAACGTCGCGCGGCCGCCGGTCCAACCCGGCTCCACGCGATCGATGATGTCGGCGCGCAGATAACGCGGTACCGCCGCGATACCCGGCTGCGTCAGGTCGGGCCAGCCGATGGCGCCCACTGTCGGAGCGGAAAGAAAACCCAGCCGCCCGGTCTGCTCGCCCGACAGCGTGACCGAGGCATCCACCAGCCGGCGCTCCTTCACGCTGAGACTGGCGCCGAGCCTGCTTCCAGCCGCGATGGGCGCGGCCGCCGGATGGATCAGCGGCATGCTGCGCGTGAGCCAGGTCTGCCCGATCTTCTTGGGCCAGCCCTGGAGCCAGCCGCGCAGCAGCGAGATGTCCTGGTCGACATAGATCAGCGGGCAATAGAAGCGCGTGTCGCCGGCTGGCTTCGGCTCGATCTCCAACACGACGATGGTCTCGCGGTACTGCGCGTACACCGGGTCGAGCAGTTCGCGGCCGTCGTCGCCACAGGACTGCCAATCGGCGAAATGCACGCACCCCTTGCCGGTGGCCACGCCGAGTTCGGCCGGCACCAGCGCAGCGCCTCGCTCGGCATCGAATTCGAAGGCCACGTTGACGAGCCAGCCCGCGTAGTGCCAGGGCGGCGCCTGCACCAGCGCGCTGCGGCCGGAGGATGTGAAAGGAGGCGTAAAAGATTGCGGCGTGGCCATATGTACTCTGCGGGCGAGGTCGTTGTTGATGAAGACCTCCCCACGATATGGCCGCGCATGCCGACGCGTCTTGTACGCTGGTGATCCGCCAGCGCAGGGTTCTACGGCAGATGAAGGCGTTGTCCGACTCGATGCGCCGCAGCCGCAGGGACAATGCCCGCATCGGTCCGAGACAAACCGACGACAAGCGAAACCAGCACAGAACGAGAAGCCCTGACTGCGAACAAATGACCCGCATCTATCTGATAGAAGACAACCCCCTGATCGCCACCACACTGTCCGATGGCCTGCAGGAATTCGCCGATTGCGACGTGATCGGCACCGCTTCCACTTCGGGTGGCGCGATCGACTGGCTCAAGAACAACCCCCAGGAATGGGATGCGGCGGTCATCGACATCTTCCTGGCCGAGGGCAACGGCCTCACCGTGGCGCAGTACCTGCAGGAACACAAATCGCCGACGCAGCGCACCGTGGTACTGATGAACCACGCCACCTCCGAGGTGCGCGAGGGCGCCCTCTCGGCAGGCGTGGACGCGGTGTTCGACAAGTCGCTGGAGCTCGAGGCCTTCTACGACTTCTGCAAGAAGCTGAACATCTCGCCAAGGCGCTGAGCGCCGCGATAGGCGATACGACACGACGCAACGCGCCGCTTCAGTCCCCCAGCACGCCCGTCACCCGCTGTTCGACCAGGTCGCTGGCGCGGCTGAGGTGCCTGCGCATGTGTTGAGCCGCGGCCTCCTGGTCGCCGCGCTCCACCGCATCCAGAATTTCCAGGTGCTCGTGGCAGGACTTGTGAAGCAGGTCGATGTTCACGAGCGGGTAGTCCGAGAGGTCGGACATGCGCCGCAGCCGGTTCTGCTGCTGCACCGCATCGAGAAAGAAGCGGTTGCCCGATGCGCTGGCCAGCAGTTCGTGGAACTGGGCGTTGGCCTCGAAGAAATCCATCCATGAATAACGCGACGCCTGCGCGAGCAGCCCCTGCTGGCGCTCGCGGCAGGCGCGCAGCCGCTGAATGTCGACCCGGAAACCCGGCTCGCGCAGCCCGGCGCATTCGACGGTCAGGCGAAACCGGTAGCTCTCGCGCTCGCTCTCGACCGAATCCAGCGTCTCGGTGAACTCCCAGCGCTGGTAGTGGCGCCCGCGCAGCACGCCGTCTTGCAGCAGCGTGGTGAGCACGGTGCGCAGCAGCGGACGCGGCACGGCATAGGCCTGCGCCAGTTCCAGTTCGTTGACGCGCGTCGGCAGCTTGCCGCTGAGGCGGTCGCGCAGCAGGCGGTAATAGAGCGTCTTCTCCTCGTCCTCGGGCATCTCGCGCCGGGCGCGTGCCAGTGCGTGTCGATCGCCGAGCAGGGTGTAGCCGCGGTTCGGCGTGTGTGCGAGCAGCGCCCGTTCGTGCAGGAAGCGCAGCGCCGCGCGCACCGGGGTGCGGGAAATGCCGAGCCGGCCGGCGAGCTCGGATTCGGTGAGGTGATGCCCGCTCTCGTAGCCGCCGGCCAGCGCCTGGTCGAGCACATAGCGGCTCACCCGCTGGACCAGCGGAGCGATCGTGGGCGATGCGGTGGGTCGGTCGTCCGTCTGGGATGCCATCCAGGGTCTCCGGAATCGCGGGTGGAAGTTCAGGGGCCGATCATCACCCGGCTTTTGTATTTTTGCCCTGAAAAAACCATGTACAACCCGCGCCAAAAATACAATCCGAGTTTCAAGATCGGCCCCACGACGACCCAGGAGCCGGGTCGCTTTCCCAACGGAGAAACATCTCGTGGCCCTTGCCGACACCCTCGCCTCCCCCGCGTCGCTCGACGCGTTCTGGATGCCCTTCACCCCCAACCGCAAGTTCAAGCAGTCGCCGCGCCTCATCGTCGGCGGCGAAGGCCTGCACTACGACCTGGCCGACGGCCGCCGCGTGCTCGACGCGATCGCCGGCCTGTGGTGCGTGAACGCCGGGCACCGCCACCCGCGCATCAGCGCAGCGATGAAGGCGCAGATCGACGTGCTCGACTACGCCTCCAACTTCCAGATCGGCCACCCGGGCGCCTTCGTGCTTGCGCAACGCCTGGCGGAGATGGCGCCGGCCGGCATGAACCACGTGTTCTTCACCAATTCAGGCTCCGAGTCGGTCGACACCGCGCTGAAGATCGCGCTGGCCTACCACCGCGCGCGGGGCGACGCCGCCCGCTACCGCCTCATCGGCCGCGAGCGCGCCTATCACGGCGTGGGCTTCGGCGGCATCTCGGTGGGCGGCATCGGGCGCCAGCGCAGCACCTTCGGCCCGCTGCTCAACGGCGTGGACCATCTGCCGCACACGCTCGACCTGGCGCGCAACGCCTTCTCGCGCGGAGAGCCGGCGCACGGCATCGAGAAGGCCGACGCGCTGGAGGCACTGCTCGCGCTGCACGACGCCTCGACCGTCGCGGCCGTGATCGTCGAACCTGTCGCCGGCTCCACCGGCGTGCTGCCGCCGCCGCGCGGCTACCTCAAGCGCCTGCGCGAGATCTGCGACAAGCACGGCATCCTGCTGATCTTCGATGAGGTCATCACCGGCTTTGGCCGCCTGGGTACCAGCTTCGCGGCCGACCTGTTCGGCGTGACGCCCGACCTCATCACCACCGCCAAGGGCCTGACCAACGGCGCGGTGCCCATGGGTGCGGTACTGTTGCGCGACGAAGTGCACGACGCCTTCATGCAGGGCAGCGTGAGCGGCATCGAGCTTTCGCATGGCTACACCTACTCGGGCCATCCGCTGGCCTGCGCCGCGGCGATGGCCACGCTCGACGCCTACACGCAGGACGGCCTGATCGCCCAGGCGGCCGCCACGGCGCCCTACTTCGAGGAATGCCTGCACGCCCTGCGCGGCCTGCCGGGCGTGATCGACGTGCGCAACGTCGGCCTGCTGGCCGGCATCGAGCTGCAGCCCTGGACCGAGGGTGCAGGCACCCACGCGCAGGCAGTCGCCCAGCACTGCCTGGACAAGGGCGGCGTGCTGGTGCGCTCGGTGGGCGACACCATCGCGCTGTCGCCGCCCTTCACGCTCGAGCGCCAGCATGTCGACCAGATCGTAGACAGCCTGCGCGCCGCCATCGCGCAAACCGCCCGGCCCACCGACGCCGCTGCCTGAACACACACGAAAGCACCAGATGGACATCGAATCGTTCCCCCTCTACGACATCGAAGGCGACGCCCGCCAGTGCGGCCAGCAGTACGGCCGCGCGGCCGGCGACCGCATCGACCTGAGCCTGCGCACCTACCGCGCCGCCTTCGAGCGCGTCGGACTCAGCTGGGAGCGCACCCGCGCGCTGGCGCGCCGCTTCATGCCGGTGGTCGAGGCCTTCGACGCGGGCATGCTGCGCGAGATCGAAGGCGTGGCCGAAGGCGCAGGCGTGCCGCCGGAGGACATCGTGGCGCTGAACGCGCGCAGCGAGATGCTGTACGCCTTCCAGCAGCTCGAAGCCACCGAGCCGCCCGACGGCTGCACCGGCGTGGTGGTGATGCCTTCGGCCTCGCGCGAGGGCCGGCTCATCCACGCGCAGAACTGGGACTGGCGCGTGGAGAGCCTGGAGCTGGGCATCGTGCTGCGCATCCAGCCCGCCAAGGGACCGTCGATGCTGACCTTCGCCGAAGCGGGCACGCTCGCGCGCGCCGGCCTCAACAGCGCGGGCATCGCCGTCACCGGCAACTTCATCAAGGCCGACAGCGACGGCAGGCAGCAGGGCGTGCCGCTGGCACTGATCCGCCGCGGCATCCTGCAGTCGGAGCTCTATGCCAACGCGCTGGGCGTGGTGTGCCGCACCGCACGTTCCATCTCCAACAACATGATCGTCACGCACGCCGAGGGCGAGGCCGTGAGCCTGGAGACCTGCCCCGAGCAGGTGTTCTGGCAGCAGCCCGAGGGCGGCATCCTGGTGCATGCCAACCACTTCAAGACGCCGGCCGCCCTCGCGCGCGTGGTGGACCGCAGCCTGGAAACCACGCCCGACTCGCTCTACCGCGACCGCCGCGTGACCGAGGCGCTGCACAACCGGCGCGCCGCGGGCCCGCTGGGCGAGCAGGACGTGATCGACGCGCTGCAGGACCGCTTCGGCGCACCGCGTGCCGTGTGCCGCAGCCCGAGCGCGGGGCCTGGCGGCGCCTCGTCGGCCACCGTGGCGACCATCGTCATGGACCCGGCGGCACGGAAGATGCGCATCGCCCCGGCGCCCTTCAAGGCCCATCGCTTCACCGAATATTCCCTCTGACCCCGAACGCCCTACCGCTGCCGAGCCCGCCCACGCCAGGAGTGTTGCCATGAAGAAAGTACCCGTTCCTCCGTCTCGCCCACCCTCCACATCGCCAGCATCGCTGATCGCCGCCCTGGCGTTCGGCCTGGCAGCCGCGGCTCCCGCGCTCGCCCAGCCGGCCGTGGGCGCGGGCCAGACGCTGCGCATCCAGATGAACTCCGACATCCGCAGCACCGACCCGGGCGGCAACCGCGACGACAACACCGACAACGTGCTGCTGCACGTGGCAGAAGGGCTGGTCGCGCTGCGCGAGGACACCTCGGTGGGCCCGATGCTGGCGAGCAAGGTCGACACCTCGGCCGACGGCCTGACCTACACCTTCACGCTGCGCGACGGCGTGAAGTTCCAGAACGGCGCCACGCTCACTGCCGACGACGTGGTCTGGAACTGGCAGCGCTACCTCAAGCCCACCAGCGGCTGGCGCTGCCTGCCCGAGTTCGACGGCAAGGGCATGACCAGGGTGCTCTCGGTGGAGGCGCCCAATCCGAAGACGGTGGTTTTCAAGCTGGAGCGCGCGAGCGCCCTCTTCCTCACGATGATGGCCCGGCCCGACTGCGGCGGTGCGGCCATCCTCCATCGCAGCTCGGTCGGCCCCGACGGCCAGTGGAAGGAGCCCGTGGGCACGGGCCCCTACAAGCTCAAGGAGTGGAAGCGAGGGCAGTACGTGGAACTCACGCGCTTCGACGGCTACACCTCGCGTGCCGAACCGCGCGACGGGCTGGCCGGCGGCAAGAAGGCCGAGATCGAGAACCTGCGCTTCGTCGTCATTCCCGATTCCGCCGCCGCCAAGGCCGCGCTCTACAGCGGCGGCATCGACGCATTCGTCAACCCCAGTCCGGCCGACGTGGTCGAGATGCGCAAGCGCTCCGACGTTCTGGTCGACACCACGCCGGTGATGTCGATGGTCGCCCTGCTTCTGCAGACCGGCGACCCGGTGCTCAAGGACGTGCGCATCCGCCGCGCGCTGGCGCTGTCGCTCGACACGCCCGAGATCGCACGCTCCGTCACCGAGGGCCTCTCGCCGGTCAACAACTCGGTGGTGCCTTCGTCCAGCCCCTACTACGACGCGGTACAGGCCGGCGGCTTCAAGCGCGACCTCGCCGCCGCGAAGAAGCTGCTGGCCGAGGCCGGCTACCGCAACCAGCCGATCCGCATGATCGCCAACAAGCGCTACGAGGCCCTGTACTCGGCGGCGGTGCTGGTGCAGGCCATGGCCTCCGAGGCGGGCATCAACATCGAGCTGGAGGTGCTCGACTGGGCCACGCAGCTCGACCGCTACACCAAGGGCCAGTACCAGAGCATGGCCTTCATCTACTCGGCGCGTATCGATCCCTCGCTCAATTTCGAGATGGTGTCCGGCGACAAGGCCGCGCAGCCGCGCAAGGTCTGGGACAGCGCCTACGCCCAGCCGCGGCTGGCCGAGTCGATGGTCACGCGCGACAAGGCGCGCCGCCAGGTGCTGTTCGACGAGATGCACAGGCAGATGCTGCAGGACGTGCCGATGATCGTGCTCTTCAACGCCAGCGACGCCACCGCCATGCGCAAGAACGTGGTCGGCTTCAAGGGCTGGGCGCCGGCCAAGCCGAGGTTCTGGAACGTGCGGCTGGCCGCTGCCGGCTGAACGGAGCCGCGCGAGCAATGCCCGCCTATCTCCTGCGCCGGATCGCGATGACGATCCCGACGCTGCTGCTGGTCTCCATCGCGGTGTTCACCCTGATGCGGCTGATTCCGGGCGACCCGGTGCTGCTCATGCTGGGCGAAGGCGCCGACCCCGCCCAGCTGGCGCTCATGCGCCACCAGATGGGGCTGGACCAGCCCCTGCCCGCGCAATACCTCGTGTGGCTGAAGCACGCGCTGGCCGGCGACCTGGGCGCGTCGACCACCAACGGCCTGCCGGTGCTGCCGCTGATCTGGGAGCGCTTTCACGTCAGCGCGGTCATCGTGCTCGTCGCGGTGGCGCTGGCCTCGCTGATTGCCGTGCCCGCCGGCCTCGTCGCCGCCTGGCGCAAGGACAAGCCCACCGACCTCGCCATCATCGGCGCCGCGACGCTGATGCTCTCGGTGCCCAGCTTCTGGCTGGGCCTGCTGCTGCTGATGTTCTTCGGCCAGTACCTGGGCTGGCTGCCGGTGGTGGGCTACGTGCCGATGTCGGAGAGCTTCTCGCAGGGCGTGCTCTACGTCGTGCTTCCGATCGCCACGCTGCTGCTGGTGGAGACCGGCGTGCTCACGCGCATGTCGCGCGCCAGCACCATCGAGATCCTGCGGCTCGAATACGTGACGCATGCGCGCGCCAAGGGCGTACCCGAATCGCAGGTGCTGCGCCGCCACGTGCTGCCCAACGCCTTCAATCCGACGCTCACCATGATCGGGCTGATCCTCGGGCACCTCCTCAGCGGCATCGCGGTGCTGGAGACGGTGTTCACCCTGCCGGGCCTGGGGCGGCTGATGATCGATTCGATCTTCGCGCGCGACTACCCGGTGCTGCAGGGCTGCCTGCTGTTCACCGCCTGCATCTACGTCGTGATCAACCTGATCGTCGACATGTGCTACCCCCTCTTCGACCCGCGGGTGACTGTGCAGTGAAGACGAAGTTCAAGACCCATACCCTCATCGGCGGCGCGCTCGTCGCGGTGCTGCTGGCCATCGCCGTGGCCGCGGCGCTGTGGACGCCCTACAGCCCGCTGGGCATCGACCTGCGCTCCAAGCTGCAGCCTCCCTCGGCCGCCCACTGGCTGGGCACCGACGAATTCGGCCGCGACGTGGCCAGCCGCGCGATGCAGGGCGCCTCCACCAGCTGCCTGGTGGCGCTGCTCACCGTGACGCTGGCCACCGCCATGGGCCTGGTGGTCGGCGTGGTCGCGGGCTTCGTGCGCGGCTGGACCGACCGCGTGCTGATGGCCTTCAACGACACGCTGCTGGCCTTCCCCGGCCTGCTGCTGGCGCTGGGCGTGATGGTGATCGTGGGCGCCAACAAGTGGGGCATCGTGCTGGCGCTGAGCATGGCCTATGCGCCCTCGGTGGTGCGCGTGGTGCGCGGCACGGTGCTGTCGCTGCGCGAGCGCGAGTACGTGGAGGCCTCGCGCATGATCGGCAACGGCGAGCTCTACACCATGTGGCGCCACGTGCTGCCCAACTGCATGGCGCCGGTGGCGGTGCTCGCCACCAGCATGTTCGGCTGGGTGCTGCTCTCGGAAAGCGCACTGAGCTTCCTGGGCCTGGGCGTGCCGCCGCCCGCGCCCACCTGGGGCAACATGCTCGCGAGCGCGCGTCCCTACATGGCCTCGGCCGTGTGGCTGTGCGTGGTGCCCGGGCTGTGCATCGCGCTCACGCTGCTGGGCATCAACCTGCTGGGCGAGTCGCTGCGCGACCGGCTCGATCCGCGGACGGAGAAGCCATGAACGCCGCATCGAACCCCACCGTGCTGTCGGTGGAGCACCTGAAGATCGAATTGCGCAACGGCGCCCAGCCGCTGGTGCACGACCTGTCGTTCGAAGTGAAGGCGGGCGAGTTCCTCGCAGTGGTGGGCGAATCGGGCAGCGGCAAGACGATGGCGGCGCGCGCCATCCTGCAGCTGCTGCCGCCGGGCATCTCGCAGACCGGCGGGCGCATCGTGTTCGACGGGCAGGACCTGGCCGCGTACGACGCGAAGGCCATGCGCCCCATCCGCGGGCCGGGCATCGGCATGGTGTTCCAGGAGCCGATGGTCTCGCTCAACCCGGTGCACCGCATCGGCGAGCAGATGGCCGAAGGGCTGCGCATGCACACGCAGCTGCCGGCCGCGCAGATCCGCGCGCGCATCGTCGACATGCTGCGCCGCGTGCAGATCGCCGATCCCGAGCGCTGCATGCACGCCTACCCGCATGAGTTCTCCGGCGGCATGCGCCAGCGCATCATGCTGGCCAGCGTGATGCTGCTGAAGCCGCGCCTGCTGATCGCCGACGAGCCGACCACCGCGCTGGACACGCTGAGCCAGCGCGAGGTGCTCGACCTGATGGTGGGCCTGGCGCGCGACAACGGCACCGCCGTGCTGCTCATCACGCACAACCTCGGCCTCGTGGGGCGCTATGCGCAGCGCGCCATCGTGCTGGAGAAGGGCCGGCTGGTGGAGACCGGCGAGGTGCCGGGCATCCTGCTGGCGCCGAAGCAGCCCTACACCCGCAAGCTGGTCGACGCGCTGCCGCGGCGCCAAGAGGCCAAGCCGGCGCCGGCGCAAGCGCAGCAGCCGCTGGTGCAGGTGCGCGGCCTGTGCGTGAGCTACCCCGGCGCGCGCGCCGGCTTCTTCAGGCGGCATGCGCCGGTCCGCGTGATCGACTCGCTCGACCTCGACATCCACCCGGGGGAGATGGTCGCGCTGGTGGGCGGCAGCGGCTCGGGCAAGACCACGCTGGGCCGCGCCATCCTGCGGCTCGCGCCTTCGCAGGCAGGGCAGATCCTGTTCCGCGGCGAGGACATCCGCTGCGCCGGCCGCACGGCGCTGCACCGCTTCCGGCTGGCCTGCCAGCTGGTCTTCCAGGACCCGTTCTCCTCGCTCGATCCGCGCATGCGCGTGGGCGACATCGTGGCCGAGCCGCTGCGCCATCTGCCCGAACTCGACGCGGCGGCACGCTCGCGGCGCGTGAAGGAAACGCTGGACGAAGTCGGCCTGGACGGCCTCGGCGCGCGCTACCCGCACGAGCTCTCGGGCGGCCAGCGCCAGCGGGTGGCGATTGCCCGCGCACTGGTGCGGCGCCCCGCCTTCGTGGTGGCCGACGAGCCGGTGTCGGCGCTCGACATGACGATCCAGGCGCAGGTGCTCAGGCTGTTCCAGAGCCTGCAGAAGCACCACGGCTTCGCATGCCTGTTCATCAGCCACGACCTCGCGGCGGTGGAGCAGATCGCCGACAGAGTCATCGTGATGGAGCGCGGGCGCATCGTCGAGCAAGGCGCACGCGACGCGGTGTTCGACGACCCGCGCCATCCCTACACGCAGGCGCTGCTCGCGGCCACGCCGCGGCCGCTGATGACGATGGACGTGGCGCTCGATGCGGCCCAGTCAATGCCCCAGGCGGAACGGGCAGTCGCGTGAACGCGAGCGGCACGACGGCACAATGGGCTGCGTGCCGCCCATCCGACATCACCTCCCCGCCGCCCTCCTCGCACTGACGCTCGCCTCCGCCGCGCCCATGGCGCAAGCGGTGGAGCCGGTGCTGCTCGTCACTTCGCCTGCAGCGCTGCAGGCGGCCGAGAAATCCGGCGCCGGCTTCGCGCGCTGGATGAACGGTGAGTCTGCGCCGTCCGCCGATGGCGTCGCCACCAACGATGCGCTGACGCGCACGCCTGCCTGGCGCTCGATCGCCGAGCCGCTGGGCGCGAGCCTCGCCGGCATCCAGCGTCGCGACAAGCAGGCGGGCGTGGGCATCTCGCGCTATCCGCATCGGCTGTTCGATGCGCGCTGGCTCGCGAGTCCCGACGCCTTCTTCGAGCTGGTCGGCGTCGCCAATCGCATGGACCGCCGGCCCTTCCAGGACGGCGCCTGCGGAGAGACGCGGCTGGTGTACCGGCTGGCCTACCGCACGGCCGCGATGCAGTCGCGCCTGCCGATGACGGTCAACGTCGAGCTGCGCGGCGATGCGCCCGATGCCGACGGCAGCTGCGCCACGGCCGCGAAGCGCTGGCAGCCATCGCAGGCCGCGATGGGCGACGAGGCGCTGGGCCGCTGGCTCACATCGGCCGACGGCCCGCTGGCGCCCAAGCGGCTGGAGCACGCGCGCATCGCGCAGGTCACGACCAACCTGCAGAGCGTGCGCTGGCCCTCGGCGGTGCGGCCCGACCTGGGCGGCCATGCCGAATACATGCTGCGCGCCTTCCGCTGGAATGCGCGCGCCGGGCGCTTCGACGTGGCACCGCTGGAGAACACGCCCGACGTCGCGAAGCTCAAGGCCAGCGCCGCGCTGCGCAAGGAACTGCAGCAATGGCTGCAGCAGCCCGCCAACCTGCGCGCGCTGGACGAGGCCACGCTGCAGATTCCCGACAGGTTCCTCGCGACCGAGGCCATCTCGGTCGCACCGCGCGGGCTGGAGCGCCTTGCCAACCGGCCCTTCGAGCAGATCTTCCCGGCCGGCGAATGGAAGGCCGTGCCCGGCAGCCGCACGCTGCAGTCGCCGCAGGCAGTGCTGCGTCGCCTCGACGACCTGAGCTGCATGGGCTGTCACCAGAGCCGCGCCGTTGCGGGCTTCCACCTCCTGGGCGTCGACCGGCGCGGCGCATCGCGGACATTCACGACCGGCAACGCGCTCGCGGTGCCGCATTCCCCGCACGTGCAGGACGAACTGGCGCGGCGCGAAAGCTACGTGCGGGCCGCGCTCACCACGCCGCGGCCCGATCCGTTCCGCCCTCTGGCCGAACCACTGGCGACGGACGCGCCCGCCGAGCGCGCAACAGTGGGGGCGCGCTGCGAGCCCACGCGCATCACGCAGTCGGCCAACGCGTGGCTCGACCGCGCCGAGAAACTGCCGCGAATCTCCTGCGAAGGCGCCGCGTCGGTCTGCGAGAAGACCTCGGTCGGCTTTCCGGGCGGCATGTGCTCCGGCCCCTGCGACCCCAAGGACCCGAGCGGCACCTGCGGCGGCATCGCGATCCTCAGCGACTTCAACAGCTGCCTGGCCGCGAAGAAGCCTTTTGGCGAATGCCTGGCGAAGCACACGCGCCCCGGCAACCTGCGCACCTGCTCGGCGCAGCAGGCCTGCCGCGACGACTACATCTGCGCCCAGGCCGAGGGCCGGCCCGAGGGGCAAGGCGCCTGCATACCGCCCTACTTCCTGTTCCAGATGCGGGTGGACGGGCACTCCTGAGCGCCCCGCCCTCCCGCGCCGATGCGCTGACGACGAAGGGGCCCGCCACGGGCCCCTTGCCATTTGCCGGGCTGCAGGAGCCCACCTTCCGGCGACCTCTTAGTATTCGGGACAAACAACACCAAGACAGAGGCCCCGATGGACGTCTTCGAGAACGTGCTCGTCATGCTGATCGCCGCCTGCCTGCTGCTGCAGCTGTCGCGGCGTCTCGCACTGCCCTACCCCTCGATGCTGGCGCTGGCCGGCGTGTGCCTGGGCGCGATGCCCTGGGTGCCGCACGTGAGCCTCGATCCGCAACTGGCGCTCGCGCTGTTCATCGCGCCCGCGCTGCTCGACTCGGCCTTCGACACCTCGCCGCGCGAACTGCGCCGCAACTGGATGTCGCTGGTCTCGCTGGTGCTGGTGGCGGTGCTGCTGACCACGGCCGTGGTCGCGTGGGCGGGCTGGGCTTTCGCGGGACTGCCGCTGGCAGCGGCGATCACGCTCGGCGCCATCGTCGCGCCGCCCGACGCGGTGGCCGCGGCGGCGGTGATGCAGCAGTTCCGCATCCCGCGGCGCACGCTGTCGATCATCAACGGCGAGAGCCTGCTCAATGACGCGGTGGCGCTGCTGGTGTTCGGCGTGGCGGTGTCCGCGGCGGGCGCCGCGCACGTGCCGATGACGAGCTCGCTGCCGATGCTGCTGGTGGCGGTGCCGGGCGGCGCGCTGGTGGGCTTCGCGTTCGCCAAGCTCAACATCCACTTCGGCGCGCCGCTCTTCGCGGGCACGCGCTCGGCCATCATCTTCCAGTTCGTGATGACCTTCGGCGCCTGGATCGTGGCCGAACGGCTGCACCTGTCGCCCATCATCTCGGTGGTGGCCTTCGGCATGACGCTGGGCCAGTACGCACCGAGGCGCCATGCGCCGCGCGACCGCGTGCACTCCTATGCGGTGTGGGGTGCCGTGGTGTTCACGCTCAACGTGCTGGCCTTCTTCCTCATGGGGCTGCAGGCGCGCGGCATCCTCACGCGGCTGTCGGGGCCGCAGCTCACGCATGCGCTGGAGTTCGCCGCCCTCGTGCTGGCGCTGGTCATCGGGGTGCGGGTAGCGTGGTTGCTGATCTACGGCGCCGCGATGCGCAGGTACAAGCTGCGGCTGATCGCGCGCGGGCGCAAGGTGCCGCTGCCCTCCAGGCGCATCAACCTGCTGGTCGGCTGGTCGGGCATGCGCGGGCTGGTGACCCTGGCCACCGCCTTTGCGCTGCCGGCGGAGTTTCCGGGGCGCGACCTCATCGTGCTCAGCGCGTTCGCGGTGGTGCTGGGCACGCTGGTGATCCAGGGCTTCACCATCGGGCCGCTGATCAGGATGCTGAAGATCGAGCCCGACGATTCCCAGGACGAAGAAATCTCGCTCGCCCGCACCGCGATGATGGACGCGGCCCTCGCAGCCATCGAAGCCGAGCACGGGCGCGAGGCCGATGCGGTGCGCGACGAATACCGCGCCGCGCGCGCGCTTGCCCAGGACAGGCACCAGACGCAGGCCAAGACGGCGCAAGACAGACTGCGCACCGTGGCCATCCGCGCGCAGCGGGAGGCGCTCGACTCGCTACGCCAGGCGGGCAGGATCGAGGACGACACCTATCACCAGCTGGAGGAGGAGATGGACTGGGCCGAGCTCAACGCCATGCCGGCGAACGACGTGCGGCTGCAGAGCGTCTGAGGCCATCGGCCTGCACGTCGAGGCCGCGCCTCGTCGACGGCACAGCGCCCTCACCCCAGCCCACTCCCCAGCCCTCTCCCAGAGGGAGAGTGGACAAGACCTTCAGACCTCCTCGTACCACCGGTCCTTCGCCAGCATCACCCGATGGTGCCCATGGCCCGAGGGCATCATCGGGAAGCAGTTCTCCTGCGCTTCGACCTGCACGTCGAGAAAGAACGGCCCCTCGCTGGCAAGGCACTCGGCCAGCGCGTCCTCCAGCTCCGCCGGGTCGCTCACCCGCCTCGCACCCCAGCCGAAGGCCTTGGCCAGCGCGACGAAGTCGGGCAGCGCCTCGTTCCAGCTGTGACTCAGGCGGTTGCCGTGGTTCAGCTCCTGCCACTGGCGCACCATGCCCATGTAGCCGTTGTTGCTCAGCACCAGCTTCACCGGCACGCGGTGCTGCACTGCCGTGGAGAGCTCCTGGATGTTCATCAGCACCGAGGCATCGCCGCTCACGCACACCGTGAGCGCGCCGGGGTGGCCGATCTGCGCGCCGATGGCGGCGGGCAGCCCATAGCCCATGGTGCCGGCACCGCCGGAGGTGAGCCAGCGGCGCGGGCTGTCGAAGCGCAGGTACTGCGCGGCCCACATCTGGTGCTGGCCCACGTCGGTCGACACGATGGCGTTGCGCCCTGCAACGGCGCGCTGCAGCGACGACATCAGCTGCTGCGGCAGGATCGAACCGGCCTTCGGCTCGAAGGCCAGGCAGTCGACGGCGCGCCAGCGCTCGATGCGCTCCCACCATGGCGCCAGCCGCTCGGGCGCAAAGCCCTCGGCGGGCAGCAGCGCGAGCAGGCTCTCGAGGATCGCGGCGCAGTCGCCCACCATCGGCACGTCCACGCGCACCACCTTGTTGATGCTGCCGGGGTCGATGTCGATGTGGATCTTGCGGGCGTGCGGGCAGAACTCGTCGAGCTTGCCGGTCACGCGGTCGTCGAAGCGCGCGCCGATGCAGACGACCAGGTCGGCCTCGTGCATCGCCAGGTTGGCCTCGAGCGTGCCGTGCATGCCCAGCATGCCGATGAACTTCGGGTCGGACGCCGGGAAGGCGCCCAGCCCCATCAGCGTGAGCGTGCACGGCGCATGCATCAGGTCGACCAGCCTGGTGAAGGCTTCGCAGGCAGCCGGGCCCGAATTGACGAGCCCGCCGCCGCCGTAGATGACGGGCCGGCGCGCGGTGGAAAGCAGATCGGCCGCGCGCTGCACCATGGCCTTCGGCGGCAGCGCGGTGCGGCTGGTGCGCAAGGGGCGCAGCGGCGCTGGCTCGGGGGCGCGGCCCAGGCGCTGCAGCTGGATGTCCTTCGGCACGTCGAGCAGCACCGGGCCGGGTCGGCCGGTCGATGCGATTTCCAGCGCGCGGCGCACCAGGGCGGGCACGTCGTCGGCGGCACGCACCTGGCGGTTCCACTTCGTCACGGGCCGCGACATGCCCAGCGCGTCGCTTTCCTGGAACGCCTGCGTACCGATGACGGCCGTGGCGACCTGCCCGCTGATGCACAGCACCGGCACCGAATCGCTCATCGCGTCCAGCAGCCCGGTGATGGTGTTGCCCACGCCCGGCCCCGAGGTGACCAACACCACGCCCACCCGGCCGGTGCTGCGCGCATAGCCCTCGGCCGCGTGCACGGCCGCCTGCTCGTGGCGCACCAGCACGTGGCGCAGCCGGGGTTCGCCGTGCAGTGCGTCGTACAGCGGCAGCGCCGCCCCGCCGGGGTAGCCGAAGATGGTGTCCACGCCGCACTCGACCAGCGTGTCGAGCAGGGCCTCGGCGCCGTTGCGGATGCGAACCGGCTTCGTGTCAGGGTGGAGGGACGGGGAGGACGTGGGGGGTAGGTCGAGCAGTCGCATGCCGTCAATTCTTCCGTTTCGGGCGCAGAATATGCATCTTTCTTTTGGCTCTTTAAGCTCGATTCATGAAAACCAATCGGCAAACACCGAGCGACAGCGAAGGATCTTTCGACAAGACCGACCTGGCGATCCTGCGGGTGCTCCTGCTGGACTCGCGCAAGACCCTGCAGGAGATCGGCAACGAGGTCGGCCTCTCGCCCACCAGCTGCTGGACGCGCATCAAGAAACTGGAAGCCACGGGCGTCATCAAGCGCTATACGGTCGATGTCGACCCGGCCAGGCTCGGCTACCACGACTCGGTGATCGTGCAGGTCACGCTGGAGAGCCACACCGACGAGACGCTCTACGACTTCGGTCGCACGCTCGCCACCATCCCGGAGATCCAGGAGGCCTACCTGGTCTCGGGCGACTACGACTACTACATCCGCATCGCCGTGCGCGACACGCGCGACTACGAGCGGCTGCTGCGCGAGAAGCTCTACAAGATCCCGGGCATCCGCCACAGCAAGTCGCACTTCGTGCTGCGGGTGCTGAAGGAAGCGAGCGTGCCCATCATCTGAGGCACGCCGCCGTGGCCGGGCTCAGAGGCGGATCAGCTCCACCCGGCGGTTCTTCGCCCGCCCCGCCTCGCTGTCGTTCGGCGCCACCGGCTCCGAGGCTCCGGCACCGCGGGTGGTGAAGCGCCGCGGGTCCACGCCCGCCTTCACCAGCACGGCGATCACCGCCAGCGCCCGGCGCTTCGACAGGTCGTCGTTGTGCCTGGCGTCGCCTTGCGCGTCTGTGTGGCCCACCACCGAGAGCTTCAGCGGCGGGTTGTTGCGCATGAGCTTGGTCATCTCGTCGAGCGTGGGCTGCGACTCGGGGCGGATCACGTCCTTGTCGAGGTCGAACAGGATGCCGTAGAGATTGACGCGCCCCGTCTCCGCCAGGCTCTTCTGCATGGCCGTGGCGTCGAGGAACACGATCTTGTTCTCCTCCATCGCCTTGCTCTCCACCACCCGCACGAAGGCGTGGTTGCCGACTTCGGCGTTGTGCTCGGCCAGCGCGATGCTGGCGTAGACGGTGCCCGAGGGGCCGGTCTTTCTGGCGAGCAGGTAGCGTCCGCTCACCGAGAAGTAGTTGCGCGCGTAGTCGCCCCGGCTGCCCAGGCGCGGCCACTCGGGCTCGTCGAAGGCCAGCGCGAAGTCGTAGGGCGTGGTGGTATCCACGCGGCCGTCGCGCGGCTTGTAGCAGGAGCCATTGGCGGTGCCGCAGCTGAACAGCACCTCGAAGCCCTTGGCCTTGAGGCTGGACTCGTAGTTGCGCTGCACCTCCAGCAGCGAGCGCTCCTTGGGCAGCCTGTATAGATAGAGCGTGACCTTGCCTTCGACCTTGAGCAGGTCGGGCTTGCCGCCGCCCCAGTTCTGGAACGGCTCCTTGATGAGGCCGACTTCGTCATAGGCAGCCGCCTTGTAGCCGTCGAGCACCGAGCCCTCGTAGCGGCCGATCAGCGGGTTGTCCTTGGCCGGCTCGGCGGCGAACGAGCCGGCGGCGGTCGAGAGCAGTGCGCCTGCCGCCAGGCAGGCAACGAGAACCATGAAGGCGGACTGTTTCATCGGCAGGGCCTGGAATAGGAAGGGGGGCGGGCGCGGGCGCGGAACGCGGAGTTCCGTCCATGCTAGGGAATGCCGCCACCGCTGTGCATTCGACGGACGGCCTATGCCGCGCCCCCGCCGGAAGCCCCCGCAGACACGGCCCGCCCCGGGGTCGCGGCCGTGTTAACAGGCGTAATCGCACCAATATTCGACGGGGAACATAATCGCGCCCGTCTCGCGAGGGCGGGATCCGGGCTCCACGGCCCGAAGCCGTAAAGCAACGGTTTCGGGCCGTTGCAAATCACAAAGAAGCGACTTCCAAGGCAGAGCGATCTATGAGGCTTGGCAGCAAGAGCTGTTGGCGAATCGGCAGGTGGATCGCAAAGCTTTTGCTGGCCGCCGCGCCGGCACTCCTGTCTTTCGCAAATGCCGCCGAGCCCTCAGCGGGGCAATCGCCGCACGAAGCCGAGGCCGTTCACATCACGCGGGTCGAGCTGCTTTCCGTCCCTGGCAACGGCTATACCGCGCCTCCCCGCGACGTGCAGGACGCCGCGCTGCCCGAAAAAGGCTGGAGAAAGGTCAACCTCCCGCACACGGTGGGACGCGAGCTGGTGCCCGACGAAGACAGCGGCGCACGCACCGTGACCGACTGGTACCGCATCGACCTGTCCGCCAGGGCTTCGGTGCGCGAGCCTCAGCTGCTCTATCTCCCGCGCTGGAAGACGCTGGGCCACATCGCGGTGTACGGCGACGGCGCCCTGCTCTACCAGTCGCACGGCAGCCCGATCCACAACGGCTACAACCACCCTCTGCTGATCCCGCTGAACGCCGCGGCCGGCACGCCCCCGCCCAGCACGGTGCTGATCCGCGTGAACCGCCTGCGCAACAGCGGCAGCGGCTTCTCCACTGTCTGGGTCGGCAGCGAGGCCTCGCTGAGCTGGCGCTACCAGATCCGCCAGCTGCTGCAGGTGCAGCTTCCCTTCATGGGCAGCGCAGCCTTCCTGGCGGTGGGCGCCTTCGCCTTCGCCGTCTGGATGGGGCGGCGGCGCGAACTGCTCTACCTGCTGTTCTTCGCGATCTCCGCGCTCGCCTTCTTCCGGACGCTGCACTACTACGCGGGCGGCAGCTACATCCCCATTTCCGACGAGTGGTTCGAGTGGATGACCGTATCGAGCCTGCTGTGGCTGGTCATCCTCATCCACCTGTTCCTGCAGCGCCTGCACCAGCAGCCCTCCGTGTGGCTGACCCGCATCGCGGTGACTCTGGCCGTGGCGTGCAGCATCTCGACGCTGCCGCACGTGTCGGAGAAGATCGTCAGCCTCTATCTGTTCACGCCGCTGCTCAACCTCGCGGTGCTGCCGGTGGCGGTGCTGATCTTCACCGTCAACCTGCGCAAGTCGCTGCACAACCAGCAGAGCGAAGGCCGGCTGGTGGCGGTCTGGACCGTGTTCGCGCTCGCGCTCACGTCGTACGACGGGCTGCTGCAGAACAACCTGGTGAGCCCGGAGAGCGTGTACATGTCGCCCTACGCGATCATCAGCCTGTTCTTCGTCTTCTCGTACATCATGTTCCAGCGCTACACCGGCGCCTTCGCCGAGGTGGGCCGGCTCAACAGGGGCCTGGCGCAGCGCCTGAGGGAGCGCGAGGCCGAACTCGAGCAGAGCTACCAGCGCCTTCGCGCGAGCGAGAACCAGCACATGCTCAGCGCCGAGCGCCGCCGCCTGATGCAGGACATGCACGACGGCCTGGGCTCATCGCTGATCAGCGCGATCCGCTCGGTGGAACGCGGCGCCATGACAGAGGCCGAGATCTCCGAGGTCCTCAAGGGCTGCATGGAAGACCTGCGGCTGGTGATCGACTCCATGGAAAGCGTCGATGCCGACCTGCTCCTGCTGCTGGCGACCATGCGCTTCCGCCTGGCGCCGCGCATCGAGAGCGCCGGCATCGCGCTGCAGTGGGAAGTGCAGCCGGTTCCCGCGCTCAACTGGCTCGACCCCGACGGCGCGCTGCACATCCTGCGCATCGTGCAGGAGTGCGTGGCCAACGTGCTGCGCCACACGCGCGCCACCACCATCTGCGTGAGCACCTCCGTGGCCGACGAGGGCGTTTGCGTGGTCGTCGAGGACAACGGCGGCGGCTTCGACGTGAGCGCGGCCATGCGGCGCGGCGGCCGCGGGCTGCGCAACCAGCAGCGGCGGGCGCAGGAGATCGGCGGCACGGTGAGCTGGGAGGCAGGCACCGCCGGCACGCGCTTCGTGCTCTGGCTTCCGCTGGAACGGCAGGCCGGGGTCGGCAAGGTCCTGGGTGTGGCCTGAACGCGGGGCAGGTCCAGAGAAAGGCTCAGAGGCTGCCCGCGATCTGCTCGCGCAGCCACTTGTGCGCCGGATCGCGATGCCGGCGCTCGTGCCAGAGCATCGCCATCTCGTAGCCCGGCACCTCCAGCGGCGCCTCCACCACGCGCAATCCGGGCGCGGTGCGCGCCAGCCGCTCGGGCAGCATCGCGACCATGTCGGTGCCCGCCACCGCCGACATCATGAAAAGGAAGTGCGGCACCGACAGCACCACCTTGCGCGTCAACCCCTGCTGCGCCAGTGCCTCGTCGGTGGGCCCCGCAAAGCCGCCGCCGGCCGGCGACACCACCACGTGCTCCAGCGCACAGAACTGCGCCAGCGTCGGCCGACGCTTCAGGCGCGGATGGCCCGCGCGGCCCACGAGCACATAGCGCTCCTGGAAGAGCACCCGCGCATGCAGGCCCGGCGGCGCGCCCACGCTGGTGTGGAAGAACAGGTCGATCTCGCCGCCTTCGAGCTGCCGCGCCATGCGCGAAGGTACGGCCTCCACCACCGCCAGCCGGGTGTTCGGTGCGGCGGCGCGCAGCCCGGCCAGCGCCGGCAGCAGGATGGCCGACTCGGCGTAGTCGGCCGCCGCGACGCGCCAGGTGGTGCCCGCCTCGGCCGGCTCGAAGGGCCGCGTCGGCGCGACCGCCCGGCCCAGCGCCTCCAGGGCCTCGCGCAACGGCTCGCGCAATTCGTCGGCCCGCGCGGTGGGCCGCATGCCGCGCTGCGCAGGCAGCAGCAGCGGGTCGCCGAACACTTCGCGCAGCTTTGCCAGCTGCACGCTCACCGAAGGCTGCGACAGGTTCAGCCGCTCGGCGGCGCGGGTGACGTTGCGCTCGACCAGCAGGGTGTCGAGCGTGACCAGCAGGTTCAGGTCGAGGCGGCTGAAATTGTTCATGGCAATTCCTGGAATTCAGACTATTCATTTCCAATATATCGCCAGCGTACCTAACCTGAGGGCATCTCCACTCGAACCCTCAAGAAATCATGAACGTCCTCCTGGTCCTGGCCCATCCCGAACCCGCCTCGCTCAATGGCTCGCTGCACCGCTTCATGGTCGATCGCCTCACGGCCAACGGCCATTCCGTGCGCGTGTCCGACCTCTACGCCATGCGCTGGAAGCCCGCGCTGGACGCCGACGACTTCCCGGCACGCGACGCCGCCGCGCAATTCGACCCGATCCTGGATTCGCAACGGGCCTTCGAGGCCGGCACGCAGACAGCCGACATCGCCGCCGAGCAGGAGAAGCTGCTCTGGGCCGACGCGGTGATCCTGCAGTTTCCGCTCTGGTGGTACTCGATGCCCGCCATCCTCAAGGGCTGGGTCGAGCGCATCTACGCCTACGGCTTCGCCTATGGCGTGGGCGAGCATTCAGACCGGCACTGGGGCGACCGCTTCGGCGAAGGCGTCATGGCGGGCAAGCGCGCCATGCTGGTGGTTACCGCCGGCGGCTGGGCCTCGCATTACGCGCCGCGCGGCGTCAACGGGCCGATCGAAGAACTGCTCTTCCCGATCCAGCACGGCATCCTCTACTACCCCGGCTTCGACGTGCTGCCGCCCTACGTCGTGTATCGCACCGACAAGGTCGACGAGCCCGCATACGCGCGCATCACGCAGGAGCTGGGCGAGCGGCTCGACACGCTCTTCAGCGTCGAGCCGATTCCGTTCCGCCGCCAGAACGGAGGCGACTACGAGATTCCCGCCCTCACCCTGCGCGAGCACATCGCGCCGGGCAGGACGGGCTTCGCGGTGCACACCGCGGGTTGACGCAGTCTCAGGGAAGCACCGGGTTCGCCGCCGCGTTGGCGATGGCCGCATCGGCGTCCACGCGCAGCATGAAGCGCTTCGCCACCAGGTCGTTGGCGGCCGCGGTCACCGCCGCCACGTAGCCAGTCTGGTCGGTGTAGCGCTCCTGCAGCGAGGGCCGCGGATCGGCACCGCGCAGCGCGGCCGTCTTCGCGAAAGGGAAGTACGAGCCGAAGAGGCCTGCCTGGTCGATGCGGCCCGGCACGCTCGTGTAGTTCCAGCCGGTGTTGGTGCCCAGCGGCACGGCCACGTCGAGGCTGCGGATGCCGGCGACGTCGTTGCCGTCGGCGTCCACCTGCGGCACCAGGATCGCGTAGTCGCGGCCCAGGTAGGCCGGCGGTACCTGGGTGGCGATGCCGCTCTCGTCCTGCGGACGGTAGTTCGGGCCCCAGTCGAGCAGCGAGTAGTTGTTGACCAGCCCCGTGTAGTTCACGCCGGGAATGGAAGGGAACTTGACCTGCTGCGGCCGCACCAGCGTGGCATCGGCGATCTTCGGCACCTGGCTGTCGGGCGGCGTGGTGCCCTTGACGACCCAGTCTTCCAGGTTCTGGTACAGCGCGCGCACCACCGGGATCACGCCGGCATTGCCGTTGGTCGCATAGAGCGCGCCGGCGCTCGAGCCCGGCAGCGAAGCCAGGCCCAGCAGATGGTGCGTGCTGGCGTAGTAGTAGACGCGGGCGTTCGCAGGCTGCACGAGGTCGGTCGTGCCCCACGCATCGGTCAGCAGCGGCGAGCCCTGCAGCACGTAGAACTCGGTACCGCTGAAGCCGATGAAGAGCTTGGGGCAGGTGCCGCTGGCCTCGCAGCGCGACAGGATGCCGCCGCGGCGCTGCGCCACGTCGTCCACGTAGTCCTTCGAGAGCCCGCGCGTGCCCGCCTGTCCGAAGGCCGTGTGGTCGGCGCGCACGCCGCCGCCGCCGCCGGGAATGGCGAAGCGCATGTTGATGTTGGTCTGCCGCGCCGCGATCTGCGCGAACACGCCGTCGAACACCTTCTGCCCTGCACGGTCCTCGTTGAAGCCGAGGTGCACGAAGGTCTTCATGAAGTTGCCGCACTGCGAGACGCCGGAGGCGATCGTGTTCCTGATCGCGGCGGCCACCGGATTGGCCGTGCCGGCCGAATCGCTGGCATCGCGATGGAAGAAGGTGATCATGTCGCGCAGCGCCGCGAGGCCCAGGCCCATGACCTTCGGGTCCTTCGCGACGTAGACCAGCTCGTACAGATAGGCCGGGTCCCACTTGTCCTTCAGGCACACGCTCGTCTCGTCGGGCGTACCCGGAAACGGCGTAGCGGCGCTGCACTTCGCGAACTTCCACTCGCTCGCGGGAATGAGCTGCCGCGCATCGCCCTCGTTGATGCGGCGCGTGAGCACATAGCCGGGTTTGGTGTTGTCGAGGCTCGCGGTCGGGTAGGCCTGCATCGCGGCATTGAACGGGCCGCCGGGCAGCGGCAGCGAATCGCTGGTGGCCGCGGTGGGCAGCAGCTCGGCGCGATAGGTGCCGGTGATGCTGCTGCCGTCGGCGTTCTTCGCGACCGGCACCTTCAGCGTGAGCTTGCCGGCTGCGGCCGGCACGTCGCCCTGCCATGCGGCCGTGAGGAACACGTAGCCGCGCGAGGCGAAGTACGGATCGAGGTTCACGATGTTGCCGCGGTTGGGCGCGTCGTAGCGCAGCACGCCGCTGGCCTTGCTCATGTCCTTGGGCTTGAAGAGCACGAAGTCGGAGGTGTACTCGACCTTGCCGTTGGCGTTGAGCGGCGCGAGCTGCAGGTCCTGGATGATCGCGTTGCGCGCGTCCTTCGGATCGACCTCGCCGGTGAAGGTGCCGGTGATCTTCTCGTAGGCACCGACGCTGCCGAAGGTGCCGGCGACGTCTTCCGTGGCGGTGATGGCGAGCTTGTACTTCGGGGCGGCGGCCGCCGTGGGCGGCGGCGCAGACGTCGACGGGGTTCCGGTGGAAGGCGGCGGCAGGATCAGCCCGCCCCCTCCCCCTCCGCCGCTTCCGCCGCAGGCGCTCAGAAGAAAAAGGGCGGCCGAAGCCACCGTGGCAGCCCTGAGGCTCCAGCGTTTCATGGTTTGTCTCCTTCGTTGTGGATCTTTTGTATGTATGCGGCGCCGATCCCCGCTACGGCGTGCAGGCCGTCAGCTCACTCGGCCTCGATGCCGGCAGCCTTCACGATGCGGCCCCATTTCTGCGATTCGCCGGCCTGGAACTTCGCCAGTTCTTCCGGCGAGCTGGTGAACACCTCGGTGCCGGTCGGTTCGTAGAAGGCGGTCTTCGCTGCCTCGCTCTTCGCGGCCTTGACCAGCAGCTCGTTGAGCCGCTTGACCACGGCCGGCGGTGTCTTCGCGGGCGCGTAGGCCGAGAACCAGTAGCCCATCTCGTAGCCCTTCACGCCGGCCTCGGCGATGGTGGGCACGTCGGGCGCGAGCGTCGAGCGCGTGGAACTGGAGAAGCCCAGCGCGCGCAGCTTGCCGGCCTTGACCTGGGGAAGGCCGGTGGCGGTGTCGGTGATCATCATGTTGATCTGCCCGCCCAGCAGGTCGGTCACGGCGAGCGTGTTGCTCTTGTAGGGCACGTGCAAGAGCTTGATGTCGGCCATCTGCTGCAGCAGCTCGCCCGCCATGCGGCTCGATGAACTGCCGCTGCCGAAGCTGTACTTGCCGGGCTCCTTCTTCGCGAGCGCGATGAACTCGGCCACGCTCTTCGCGGGGAAGGTGGGGTTCACCACCATGATCTGCCCGCCCTTGCCGAGTGCTGCGACGGGCGAGAAGTCCTTGACCGGGTCGTAGGGCAGCTTCTTGAACAGGTGCTCGTTGGCCGCGTGCGTGGTGTTGGTCGTGATGAGCACCGTGTAGCCGTCGGCCGGCGCCTTGGCCACGCTCTGCGAGGCGATGAAGCCGCTGGCGCCCGCCTTGTTGTCGATGACCACGGCCTGCTTGGTCTCCGCGGTGATCTGGGTGCCGAGCGCACGCGCGATCTGGTCGGTGGCCGTGCCGGCCGCGAAGGGCACGACGAAGGTGATCGGCTTCTCGGGAAAGGCCTGCGCCTGGGCCAGCAGAGGCACCACGGCCAGCGCGGCGGTCAGCATGGTGAGGGGGAATCGCTTCATTGTCTTGTCTCCGTATGGAATGGCTTGGGAAGGGAAAAAGGTTTGCGGCTACGGCCCGGCCAGCAGCGGCACCAGCTCGCGCGGCACGCGCACCGGCATGTCGAGCAGCAGGAAGGAAAGCGCCTTGCCGTGCGCGTCGAGGTTCAGCGCATCGTTGACGCCGCCGTCGAGCACCGCGTCGAGCACGAAGTTCATCGCATTGAGCTTCGGCAGCAGGAAACGCTGCACCTGCGATGGCGCGCGGTGATGGAACTGCGCCGCCACCCGCTCGGGCGTGAGCTGCTCCACCAGCACGGGATAGAGCTGCGCATGCCAGGCGATGACGCTGATGTTGGAGCGGTCGCCCTTGTCGCCGGTGCGACCGTGGGCGGCGCGGTACAGCGGCACTTCGATGGTGTCTGCCGCGTTCTTCATGCCAGTTCCTCCTGCGAAAGCAGCGCGAAGCGCACCGGGATCGCCTCTCGCGGCAACAGGCACGACAGCGTGTTGAGCCGCGGCGTGAGCGCGGTGCGCACGCCGCCCCCGCCCGCCGGGCCGCAGGTATAGAGCGCCATCACCTCGCGCGCCAGCCGCTCGGCCTGCGCGCGCTCCGTGTGCGAGGCCGCGACGCGCAGGCGCACGTCACGCAGGCCGGCATCGCGGGTGTCCGCCAGCGCGCGGCCGGCGTCGTCTCCGAAGATGCTCAGCGCGCCGATCAGGTCCACGCGCAGCGATAGGCCGTCGAGCCGTTTGCCGAGCACCTCCGCCGCGAGCCGCGCACGGGCTTCGGCGCGCGGGCCGGCATAGGAGATCTCGCCCTCGGCAAGCCAGCCGCCTTCGTGGCACACGTTGACCTTGTAGCGGTCCGGCCGCGCATGGCCGCGCACGCCGGAAAGCGCCACGCGGTCGGCGCAGTCCAGCGCCTGCACCTCGGCGTCGGAGATGTCGGCGACCACGTCGGGCGTCAGGTAGGCGGCCGGGTCGTGCACCTCGTAGAGCAGCTGTTCCTTCACCGTGGCCTCGCTCACGAGGCCGCCGGTGCCGTCGGCCTTGCCGATGGTGCAGCGGCCTTCGGCGTCGATCTCGGCGATGGGAAAGCCGACGGACTCCAGGCCGGGCACGTCCTTGTAGCCCGGGTCGGCGAAGTAGCCGCCGCACACCTGCGCGCCGCATTCGAGCAGGTGGCCCGCCATGGTCGCGCGGGCCAGCCTGTTCCAGTCGTCGGCGCGCCAGCCGAAGTGCGACATGGCCGGGCCTACCGTGAGCGACGGGTCGGCCACGCGGCCGCACACCACGATCTGCGCGCCCGCGTCGAGCGCAGCGGCGATGGGCTCGGCACCGATGTAGGCATTGGCGCTCACCACGCGCGGGCCTTCCATTTGCGCGCCCAGTGCCTCCTGCAGCATCGCGCGGTGCTCGGGCCCCGACAGGTCGTCGCCCTCCACCACCGCGATGCGCGGCGCGCTCGCGCCCAGCTCGCGCGCCATGCGTGCGATGTGCCGGGCAGCGGCGCGCGGGTTGGCAGCGCCGAAGTTGCTCACGATGCGGATGCCGTGCGCCAGGCAGCGCGCGAGCACGGGCCGCAGCATGGGGTCGAGCAGCGGCTCGTAGCCTGCCTCGGGGTTGTCGCGGCGACGCAGCTGGGCCAGCGCGAGCGTGCGTTCGGCCAGCGTCTCGAAGATCAGGAAGGCGCGCCGCCCCTTCGGACCGTGGGCCAGCCGCGCGATCAGCGTGTCGACCACCGGGCCGGCGGCGTCGGTGCGGTCGCCCGAGAAGCCCGCGGCGCAGCCGATCAGCAGCGTTGGCGTGTCAGTGAGATTCATCGCGGTGCACTGTAGGCAGCGCCCGCTCATCCGTAAAATCGAAAATACGGATCGATTGATCTGCTTTTCAAATAAGAAGCCACTACGGCACGGAGACGAGACCTAAATGCGAAAGACGCCCGACCTTTCCACGCGGCAGCTGCGCGCCTTTCTCGCGCTGGCCGAGCACCGCAACTTCACGCGCGCGGCGCAGGGCAGCCATCTCTCGCAGCCCGCATTCAGCGCGCTGATCCGCACGCTCGAAGACGCCGTCGGCACGCGCCTGTTCGACCGCGACACGCGCAGCGTGCAACTCACGCCCGAAGGCCGGCTGTTCGAGAGTTCGGCGCGCCGGCTGCTCGACGACATGGGCAGCGCCATGGACGACCTCGCCGATCACGTGGAGCGCCGCAAGGGCCGTGTGCGCGTGGCCGCGCTGCCGTCGCTCGCGGCCGGCTGGCTGCCTTCGGTGTTCGCCGAGTTCATGCGGGCATGGCCCGGCATCCGCGTCGACCTGGACGACGCGCTGTCGGACGCCTGCATCGCACTCGTGCGCAGCGGCCAGGCCGACTTCGCACTCGCCGCCTCGGGCGCGGGCGGCACGGCCGACAGCGACCTGCGCGCGAGCAGGCTGTGCACCGACCGCTTCCATCTCGTCTGCCGCGCCGACCATCCGCTCGCGCAGGAACCGCGCCTGACGCTGAAGAAGATCGCGCCCTACCCGTTCATCCAGATGACGCGCAACAGCAGCGTGCGCCAGGCGCTCGACGCGGCGCTGCATCCGCAGCGGCTGAACTCGGTGTTCGAGGTGGAGCACCTCGCCACGGTGATGGGGCTCGTCGAGGCCGGGCTGGGCATCAGCGTGGTGCCCGCGCTCACGCTCTTCCATTTCCAGCGCGAGACGCTGGTGACGCGGCCGCTGCCGCTTCCCACTCTCACGCGCACGCTCTATCTGGTGCAGCGGCGCGAGGGCAGCCTGTCGGTGGCGGCGCAGACGCTGCACGACCTGATCGTCGAACGGCTCGGGTCGCTGCGTCTGGACTGAAGGCCGGTCGGCGCCGCTCGTCTAGCTACTGAGTCGACATGCAAGCGGCGCTCGCCGCCTCGGGACGAATCGGGAAACGGTTCAGGCCGGTTCCGCGCCCGCTTCGGCCCCCGTCCCCGCAGCCTTGTCCGTTGCCTTCCCGGTCGCCGCCACCGCCTCCACTGCGGCTTCCACCACCGACTCCACAGCGGCCTCCGCCTGCGCCTTCATCGCGGCGAGCGCAGTCGGGTTCGGCGTGGGTTCGCCGATCTTGTGCATGGTGTTGCGGTCGGTGTGGCTGAAGGGCTCGGCCTTGCCGAAGACCTGGAGCACCGTCTCGATCTCGTAGGACCAGCTGCCGTCGTCGTGCACCGTCACGTCGATGCCGTAGCGCAGCGTCTTGAACGCGTGGTCCAGGAAAGGGTTGTCCACGATGCCGTTGTTCTCGCTGCCGCGCACGGCTTCGAGCCTGAAGCTGCGGTCGTCGGCCTTCGCGCGGCCGGTGGCCATGGCGGTGAGGCCGCGCGGAATGCTGAGCGTCTGGATCAGCGCGCCGGTTGCGGGCTCCCAGAGCCAGTAGCCGACCTGGTCGTGGAAGGTCTCGACGTCGTCGGGCTTGACGATGCGCAGGTGGTAGCGCAGGCCGTAGAAGATCTGCGGGCCGTTGGTCTGCGCGTCGATGGGCTGGAACTCCGCGTTCTCGATGTAGGCCTCCGCCTCCGGGCCGTCTTCCTTCGGGCTCACGTCGTGGCCGGCGGAGCCGGTCCAGACGCCGGCCAGCGCCGCGAGCGGGCCCAGGTTGGCCAGGGTGTTCGGATCGGGTTCCGGCTCGGTGTAGATGTCGCGCGGGAATTGCGTCGCGGGTTGTTGCTGTTCCATGTTCTTCTCTCCTCGATGGGGCTTGCTGTATGGGGCAGGAGTGTCGCTCAACGATTTTCGGCTTTCCTGACTCGCCGGAAGCTCACTGGTCGAGCCGGATGCCGACCTTCGCGATGATCGCGCCCCACTTGCGACCTTCGGCATCGATGAAGGCCCTGAACTCCTCGGGCGAACCGCCGCCTGCCACCAGCCCCTGGTTGGCAAGCAATTCGCGCACCACCGGCTCCTGCAGCACCGCGTTGACGTCGGCGTTGATGCGCTGGACCACCTCGGGCGGGGTGCCGGCCGCAGTGAACAGGCCGTTCCATGCCAGCGACTCGAAGCCGGGATAGCCCGATTCGGCCACCGTGGGCAGGTCCTTCATGAGCTCCGATCGCTTCGCGCTGGTGATGGCGATGAGCTTCACCCGATGGCCCTGGATGAGCGGCAGCAGCGCGGGCGCCACCGCGAACAGCGCCTGCGTGTCGCCGGCCGCCAGCGAAAGCCCGGCAGGCGGCGAGCCCGAGAACGGCACGTGCACCGCCTCGATGTGCGTCGCGCTGCGAAAGAGCTCCATCGTGAGGTGCGACGAACTGCCCGCGCCCACCGAGGCATAGCTGAACCGGTTGCCGCGCGACCTCGCCCATTCGACGAACTCGGGCAGCGTGTTCGCGGGGTTGTCGGCCTGCACCGCGAGCACGTTGGGCTGCGAGGTGGTGAGCACGATCGGTGCGAGGTCACGCGCCGGTGCATAGGGCATGCGGGCGTACATGTAGGGGCCGAAGGCGATCGGGCCGTTGAAGCCGATGCCCAGCGTGTAGCCGTCGTGCGGCGCCTTGGCGACCGTGTCCATGCCGATCAGGCCGCCGGCGCCGGCCTTGGTCTCGATCACCACGGGCTGCTTCCACATCACGCGCAGGCGGTCTGCGAGCGTGCGGGCGATCAGGTCGAGCGAGCTGCCGGCCGGCGCGGGCACGATCACGCGCACCGGCTTGGAGGGCCACGCCTGTTGCGATTGCTGTTGCGCCCAGGCGCCTGCGGCGAGCAAACCGGCTGCAAGAAAGACGGCCAGGGTTGCGAGCGGGTTCTTCTTCACCTTGTGGCCTCCTCTCGCGCGGCATCGATCTGCGCATGGTTGGCCTCTGCCCAGCGGTCGACCGCGATCAGCGTCCTGCTCAGCGACAAGCCCAGCGGACTCAGCCTGTACTCGACATGCGGGGGCACGGTCTGGCGGTCTTCGCGCAGCACCAGGCCATTGAGCTCCAGCTCGCGCAGCGTCTGCGTGAGCATCTTCTGAGATATGCCGCCCACCTTGCGCAGCAGCTCGTTGTTGCGCTGCGGCTTGCCGCGCAGCAGCGGAATCAGCAGCAGCGCCCACTTGTTGGCGATGAGCTCCAGCACGCGGCGCGAGGGGCAGTCAACACTCCACACGTCGGCGCTCGTCGCATCGGCGCACGGCTCTGCCACATCCGGCTTCCTCTTCGTCGGCATCTTTGAATTTCCCATGGTTACCAGAAGGTGCGTACTTGTTGATCGGTGCCCGGACCGGAATTATCCGGTTCCTCTTTTCCGCAACGAACGACAACGAAGGAGTTTTTTCATGGGTTGGCTATTTCTGCTGGCAGCGGGTCTGGTCGAGATCGCGATGGCCGCCGCGCTCAAGCAATCGGAGGACTGGTCGCGGCTCGTGCCGTCGGTGATCGGCGTTCTGACCGCGCTGTTGAGCATCTACCTGCTGGCAAGGGCCCTGCGCTATCTGCCGCTGGGGCCAGCCTACGCGATCTGGACCGGCATCGGCTCCGTGGGCGTGGTGCTGATGGGCGTGTTCTTCTTCGGCGAAGCGCTCTCGGCCGCGCGAATTGCATGCATCGCGATGGTGATCGGCGGCACCGCAGGCCTGCGCATGGTCCATGGCTGATGCGTAAACGAAACAGAATCGTGACCACACGCATCGTGCATCCACGGAAGTCGTTTCGACAGTTCCGCCCGGGTAACGAAATGAATAAGAAAGGCTTCCAGAGCCGTTCTGATGGGCATCGACTGTTTAACCACGTCGACAATGGGCTGATTCGCCGGGGACTTCAAATCGACATGCGCTCGCGGCAATATCCGCATCCCCCGATTCCGTGCCATCCGATCTGACCTGAGGACGAAGGAGCTTTCCATGTTCGCTACAGCAGAGCGCGCCATCAAGATCCCCGGCCCCGACCATCCCATCACCATCACACCGAACCCGCTGCGCGTGGTGGTGTCGGTCGATGGCTGCGTCATCGCCGATACCCGCGAGGCACTGACGGTGCGCGAAGCCCATTTCGGCACCGTGCACTACTTCCCTCGCAAGGATGTGAAGATGTCTCTGCTGGAGCGCACCTCGCATGCGACCTACTGCCCCTACAAGGGCGAATGCAACTACTACAGCATTCCGGCCGGCGGCGAACGCTCGGTGAATGCGGTGTGGACCTACGAGACACCGTACGAGTCGTTCTCGCAGCTCAAGGACTACGTGGCCTTCTATCCCGATCGCGTCGGCCCCATCGAAGAACGCGTCTACTGACAGCGACGGCGGCAGAAGGGCACGAAGCCTCGGCCGAATCGAACAAAAGCCGGGCCCCGCTTTCGCAGGGCCCGGCTTCTTATTTCTTCGGCGCCTTCAGCGCCAGCGTCTTCTATTACAGCGGCAGTGCGTCACCGCGAGCCGCCGCACGGGCAGCGGCACGCACGGCGGAGCGATCGAGGCCGCTGGCCAGGACCGGTGCCACGCGCGAGGTCACGCCTTCGGCATACGGGTTCTCGCTGTGGGCAGCAGCCACTGCTTCGGCACGGACGGCAGCGCGGCTGGTGGTGGAAGCGATCAGCTGCACCGGACCCTGGTTGGCACCGTCCGCATACGGGTTGCCGCTGCGTGCTGCAACGACGGCCTGGCTGGCGACGTCGGCGCGGCTTGCGGCCGAGGTCAGCTGATGCACGCCGTCATAGCTTTCGGCATGGGCGGCGCCGGCAGCAGCCAGCAGGGCGATGGAGATGGCGGAGAGGAGCTTCGAGGCGGTCATTTGGATTTCCTTCAGTTCAGTTCTTTGCATACGGGATGGTTTCGAACCGGTCTTGGGTGGGGCACCGTCCCTTTCGGGGGCGGCCACCTCGCTCGGGGCCTGTTCATCCAGACTGGCTTGCTTGGTTGATGTCGGCTGGTCTGTGGGATGAATTGTGAGCCTGCGGATAGGTAAAAACCCGGAGCAAAAAGAACCGCGGTGTTCATGCGGCGGAAACAATCAGCGGGGGGTGGCCTGCGCCACGTTCACCACGCCCTTCATGCCCGCGTCGTAGTGCCCGGGCTGCAGGCAGCCGAAATCGACCTTTCCTGCCTTGGTGAACTGCCAGACCACTTCACCGGTCATGCCCGGCGCCAGCGTCACCATGTTCGGCTCGGCATGCTCCATCTCGGGGTTCTTCATCATCGCGGCGTAGTGCGACTTCAGCTCCTGCGCGGTGCCGAGCACCAGTTCGTGCTTGAGCCTGCCCGAGTTCCTCACGACGAAGCGAACGGTCTCGCCCTTCTTCACGCTGATGTCCGAAGGCGTGAAGCGCATGCTGTCCGTCATGTCGACCTCCACCGTGCGGGTCGCCTTGGCGGCCACGCCGGGCTTGCCGATGGCATCGTCGTGCGAGCCCGAGGCAGAGGCGCCTGCGGCGTACGTAGAGAGCAGCGCCGCGAACGCGGAGGTAGCGAGGAATGCGTGTTTCATGAATCGATGCTCCGTGAATGAATAAGAAAGAAGTCAAAAGAGGCCAGGCCGATGCATCTCATTCTGGAAAGCCCATCCGGCCATGGCCTTTCGCGCGGATTACAAGGGCGTAATGGCGGCACCGGCCCGTAAGATGGCGCAGCCCTGCCCTCGGGTCTTCATGGAGCGAAGAAGAACAAGATGTCCCATCCCGTCTACCTTTCCAGCTCGAAGCTGCCGCGCATGCCCGAAGGCAGCCGCAACGAATGGCGCGGCTTCTTCGGCCATTGCGCGGAGCTGGAGGCCAATGCCTTCTTTCCGCTGTTCTGGCGCGCGCTCTTCGGCGAAGGCGACATCCGCCGCGCCCGCTTCGTCGAGGCCTACGACGTCGATGACGAAGACAGCGCCGTCGAGCGCGAGGAGTGCCTGGAAGACCTCGGTGCCGAAGCCGCCTACCCCTACCTCGTCACCGACAGGGCCACGGCGCTTTCACGGCTCGCGGCACGGCGTGAAGCCATCGTCGCCGCCATCGGCGAGCGCTACCGGCCGCTCTACGAGGGCTTCGAGGCATGGGCCGCTCAAGGCTTCGACGACCACATCCTGATGCGCACCGAAGGGCTGCCCGATGCCGCAGATGCAGAGCCGTGGCTGCGCTCCGAGCTGGCCTTCATAGAGCGGCTGGACGACGCCAAGGCGCTCGCCGGCCTCATGTCGGACCTCTCGCGCCATGACACCGATCCGGTCTGGCAGCTGGCGGGCATCGGCGCTTCGCCGCACGGTCCGTGGCCCACGCCGGAGCTGCGAGCTCTGTTTCCCAATCCGAGGCAGCGACAGGCGCGCAAGCAAGCGAGCGCCCCGCGAGCCGAAGAACGCAAGAACGCGCCCAAGAGCTGGATCGACCCGGCGCTCGAATGGCTGGCCGTCGCGCTGTCCGCGGGCGCGGCGCTGGGCACCTTTGCGTTCACCCGCTCGATCTGGCCGACCCTGATCGTGTTTCTCTGCGTGGCCGTGGCGCTGGGCTTCGGCGTGGCCAGGCTGCGCGGGCCGAGGTCATGACGAAGGCAAGGGAAACTATCGGGGCCGGCCATGGTCCCAGGCAGCACAAGGAATCCGTCCCACCATGCGCACACTCGCCGCGAGCGCCTTCTTCTGCCTCGTCTCCCTGCTGCATTCCCCGGCCGCATCGGCCCAGTCGCTGAGCTGCGGCGGCACGCTCTCCGGCGTGGGCGACTCCAAGGTCTCGGTGATCCAGAAATGCGGCGAGCCGATGTCCAAGGAATTCGTCTGCGTGCCGCGTCCGCAGGTCGCCTGGGTGCTTTCTCCCTATCCCGGCGGCCCGGCGCAGCAGGTGGTGACGCAGCAGTGCGTGCCGATGGAAGACTGGGTCTACTACCGCGGCCAGGGCAACTTCCTCGGCATCGTGAGGTTCTACAACGGCGCGATCGAGTCGGTGCGCGATGGCGAGAAGATGCGCTAGCGGCCGGGCTGTATCGCTGCAGCATGCCGATCAGGGCGGCAGCACCAGCGGCCCGCAGTTCTCTTCGGTGACGAACACCGACACCAGCCTGGCGTGCTTCACCGGATCGGGGTTCTCCGCGAACAGATGCAGCGTGCCGGGCGGCTCGAAGAAGGTCTCGCCCGTCCTGTAGTCGCCCGGCGGTCCGCCTGCCAGCTGCGAGCGCACCGTGCCTTCGAGGATGATCGCCGTCACCGAGCCCGGGTGCCGGTGTGCCGGCGAATAGGCCATCGGCGGAAAGTCGACGATGGCGGTTGTCACCGATTTGCCCGGCACGTGGGGCAGCGCTTCGCATGAGATCACCTTCACCGAGGTGCGGGGTCGCGCCGCGGCTGCGGAGCCTTCCGGTGCAGGCGCCGACGAGAACATCGGGCGGCTCAACGTGCTGCAGACGTCGTCGATGAGCTGCGCCGTCGATTGCTTGCTCGCATGCGGCAGCAAGGCCCAACCCATCGACGCGAACGCCAGCACGGCAAAGCCGATGCCCATGGCGCGATGCATTGGAAGCGGCACCGCGTTCAAGGCGTTGCTCCCCGTTGCGCATCTGCCTGCCAGCCCAGCATCCGCTTCGCCTTCTCGCTGCTGACTTCGACGCCGTCCTCGGCGATATTGAAGATGCCGCCAGGCGAGCGCTGCAGTGCAAGCAAGGCGGCGCGCGCGGCGTCCTTCACATGCAACGGACTCGATCCCTTGGGCGTCGGCGTCGACGTGTTCGGCCCGTAGAGCTGCCCGTAGCGCAGCACGGTGGCCGTCATGCCCCGCGCGTCCATCACGCTCTGCTCCAGCGCGGCCACGCCATCGACGCTGACGCGGCGCGCGCCTTCGGCCTGCAGGTCGAGCGGCCGGTCTTCGGTGAAGGGCTTCGGCCCCGGCGCATAGGCCCAGGCGATGCTCTGCGCCACCAGCCGCTTCGCGCCCGCCGCCTGCGTCGCGGCCACGAGGTTGCGAGTGCCCTCGGTGCGCACCCGCGCATTGAGCACGGCGGCTTGCGCCATGCGCGCCGGATCGAGGTCCCTGGGCAGGTCGGTGAGCTGGTGGATCACGCCCCAGGGTGCGATGCGCACCAGCGCGTCGTGCAGGGCCGCCGCATCGAACACGTCGACGACGACCGGGTGCACGCCCATCGCCTCCAGCGCGGCGGCACGGTCCGCGCGGCGCGTGGTGCCGTGCACCTCAAAGCCGGCCTCGACCAGCATCGGAACCAGCGCCACGCCCACCGCGCCGGTGGCGCCTGCCAGAAACACCTTCTCGCTCATTGCATTCGTCCTTCCAGGCTGTCATGTTCACGGGAATGAGCTTAGGTCTACGATGCCCCATCCAAAAGAGCCAAGAATCGCAGGAATGACCAGGCCATGACGCCGCAGCCCCAAGCACCGAAGGACGCACCCGGACTCGACCGGGCGAAGAAGACGCCGCTCTTCCGCCAGGTCTACGAACGCTATCGCAGCGCCATCGAGCAAGGTGCGCTGCGCCCCGGCGACCGGGTCGCCTCGGCGCGCAGCCTGGCGGCCGAGCTCGGCGTGGCACGCGGCACCATCGAGGCCGCCTACGGGCAGCTGATCGGCGAAGGCTATTTCTCCTCTCGCGGACAGGCGGGCACGGTGGTATCGCCCTCGTTGCCGCCGCATCGGCCGGCAAGGCGGGAACCGCAGCGCCGCAACGACAGGCCGGTGCCCGACGCGCTCAAGCAGCCGGGCGAGCCGCCCCTCATGCAACTGGGCATCCCGGCGCTCGATGCGTTTCCGCGCAAGCTCTGGTCGCGGCTGGCCGCCCGCCGCGCGCGGGCCATGAGCGGTGCCGAGATGTTCTATGGCGACCCTTGCGGCTACCCGCCGCTGCGCGAGGCGATCGCGGCCTACCTGCGGGTGTCGCGCGGCGTCCCGTGCCATGCCTCGCAGGTGCTGGTGACGGGCGGCTACCGCGCATCGCTCGCGCTCGCCGCACGCACGCTGCTGAAGAGCGGCGATCGCGTCTGGGTGGAGGATCCCGGTTTTCCGCCGACGCAGGAGGTGCTGCGCGCCGCCGGCCATCGCGCGGTGCCGGTGCCGGTGGACGAAGAAGGCCTCGTCGTCGAGCGCGGCCTGCGCAAGGCGCCCCGGGCGCGCATGGCCGTGGTCACGCCCTCGCACCAGGCGCCGCTGGGCGTGTCGATGACGCTCGCGCGGCGGCTTCAGCTGCTCGACTGGGCCTCGAAAGCCGGCGCCTGGATCGTCGAGGACGACTACGACGGCGAATACCGCTATGCCGGCGCGCCGCTGCCCGCGCTCAAGAGCCTGGACAGCCACGACCGCGTGCTGTACGCCGGCAGCTTCTCGAAGGTGCTCTTCCCGGGGCTGGCGCTGGGCTATCTCGTGGTTCCCGAATCGCTGTGCGCGCGCTTCGCGGAAGCGGCATGCGCCTGGTCGAACGGCGGCCCGCAGAGCACGCAGGCGGTGGTGGCCGACTTCATGCGCGAGGGCCACTTCCCGCGTCACCTGAAGAAGATGCGCCTGCTCTACGCGCGCCGCCGCGCGATGCTCGTGGCAGCGCTGCAGAAGACCTTCGGCGACGCGGTGCACATCGACCTGCGCAACGGCGGCATGCACCTGATCGCGCGTTTCGACGGGCGCACCGAAGACGATGCGACGCTGGCCCAGCGCGCGCAACTGGCGGGGCTCAACTGCCAGCCGCTGTCAGCACGGGGCATCTCGCGGCCTGGCTCGCAGGGGCTGCTGATGGGCTTCACCAACATCGCCACCGCCGCCGAGGCCGGACGGCTCGCGGCGAGACTGCGCTCGGCGCTGGACTGAGTGGTCCGGCTCGCCGCGCATTCCGCGGCGGCCGCTGCCCGCAAACCCCCGCTAAGATGCGCGGCGACACAGAAAGAAGCACAAGCACCAACCGAAGGCAGGGAGGCCTCCGCGTGAAGCGCATTCGCTCAGAGAAATTGATCCGCATGAAGCCCGGCGTGGCAGGCGCCGCCGGCTTCAGCACCGTGGAACTGTTCGTCCTGCCGGAAGACGCCGGCCATGTGGTGCACGTGAGCACCAGCCGCGACGGACTGCAGTGGAGGGAAACGGTCTTCACCCCCTCGCCGCTGCCCTTCGAGGCAGCCAGCATTGCCTTCGAGCATGCCGTCGCGTCGCAGATCGCCCAGGGCTACGTCATCGAAGGCTCCGCCGCTCCGGTTGCCACCGCAATCCCGCCCACCTCCGCCATTGCCCACCCCGGGGACGCCGTGCTGCTGGCGGCCATCCGCCCCGACGCATGGCGCCTACTGCCACCGGTGCGCCGCAGCCGCGTGGTGTGGCGCATCGGCGAGCGCCGGCTCGCGGCCGCGGTGCCGCAACTCATCGACCACATCGAGACCGGCGAGCCGATGCTCGACTACTGCATCGCCTGGGCCATCGGCCGCTGCGGCGACGTGGGCGCCTTCGAGGCGATGCGCGAGCTGTCGCAGCGCGGGCGCACGCCGGTGGTCACGCGCGCCGCCCGCTGGGCCGCGCTCGCGCTCTGGCCCGAGGAGCAGCGCGCGGCCGAGGCGGCGCGCATCGTCGACGACTGGCCCGCGCCGCTGCGCCGTGCCTGGGCCGCGATGGGCGAAGCGCCGGTCGCCGTAGCCATGCCGATGCTGCGGCAGCATCTGGCCGACCCTGCGCTCTGGAACGGATTGAAGTACGCGGCCTGGGTCGAGCAGCTCTTCGACCTGTCGCTGCTCGAAGGCCGCCGCGACGACGGGCTTGCGCACGCCGCATTGCTGGAGATCGCGCCGACGCTGCAGCTCGCGGCCGGCAGCTTCCGCGCATGGCGGCGCCTGTACAAGGGCGCGGAGTTCGCGGGCGACTATGCCCTGCTCGGCGTGCTGCACCAGCGCCTGGAAACGCAGCGCGCGGCCTACCGCACCGGGGGGCGCTGGGCGCAGGTCAACGGCCGCTACGTGGAGATCGCCAAGGAAGTCGCGCGGCCCGACAGCCGCCTCGCCTACAGCCAGCGCACGCGCGACTACCTGCGCCGCCGCACCTGGCGCAACCTTCGCAGGCTCGCGCTCGCCGGGGCGGCCGACGAAGCCGACTGGCTGCGGCTCGCCATGGGCGTGCTGCTGGCGGCCGACGACACCGAGGCCGGCACCGCCGGCCAGCAGCGCGAATCGCGCTGGACGCCCGAGCCCCGCAGCTGGCACACCGGCCCCTACAGCCGCTGGCTGGTGCTGATGCAGCTGCTGCATCGCCACGACCCTGAATGGGAGGCGCAGCGCGGCGGCCTGCAATGGCGCCGCAGCACGCCGCCGCCCGCGCAGCGCCTGAACCGCACCGAAGCCTGGCCCGAACGCTGGGACCGCCATCCGCAGGCGCTGCTGCAGCTGATGCAACAGGGCCGGTGCGCGGCGGTACATGCCTTCGCCGCACGCGCGCTGCAGGACAACAAACCCTTCTGCGAAGCGCTCGATGCGCAGACCGTCCGGGGCCTGCTGGGCAGCACCTGGGAAGACACGGCCCGCTTCGCGCTGGGCATCGCGCGCCAGCGCATCGCAGCGGGCGAAGCTCCCCTGCCCTGGCTGCCGGCGCTGCTGGGCTCGCCGCTGGCCGAGGCACGCACGCTCGCGCTCGAATACATCGGGCAGGACCCGGGCCTCTACAGCCAGCAGGTCGACCTGCTGCTGGCGCTGCTGACCTCGCCTCATGCCGAAGTGCGCCGCGCCTCGCGCCTGCTGCTGCAGGCCGCCGCGCCGAACCTCTCGACGCTCGACGCGCTGGCTTCCGAGCTGCTTTCGTGGCTGTCGGCCTGCGACGCCGCGCAGCCCCAGCTCGACGCGATCTGCGAGAACCTGCAGTGGGCGCTGCAGGGCCTGCTGCGCACGGCGGCGGCCAAGGCGCCGCTCGAGCGGCTGCTGGCGCTCTTCGAGCATGCGAGCCCCGACGTCGTGCGCACCGCCGCAGAGTGGCTGCTGCTGCATCCGGCCTCGGTGCAGGGCCTGCCGGTGAGCGTGCTCACGCGGCTGCTGCAGTCCGACGACGAGCGGCTGCGCGGCGCCGGCGTGAGGCTCTTCACCTCGCTGCCCGACGAGTCGCTGGTCACCCAGCCCGAACTGTTTGCCGCCTTCTGCAGCAGCCCGATGCCGGCGGTGCGCGCCGCGGTCGCGCCGCGCCTGGCGCAGCTGCTGCCCGCGCACCCGGCCTTCGCCGCCGCGCTGATGCCGCTGCTGCGCGACGAACTGTTCCGCGCCGAATCCGCGGAGGGCATATTCGATTCGCTGCTGCAGTGGCTGTGCGGCCCGCTGGCCGAGCACACGCGCCGCGGCGAGCCCGCCGTCACCCTTCGCCTGCTCGAAGCGCGCAGCAAGGGCGCGCAGCGTCTTGGCGCCTGGCTGCTGCCGCAGCAGGAACCGCTCGACTTCAGCGTGCTGCAGACCGCAAGCCTCGGCCTGGTCGACACCGCCGCCGCGCGCCAGTGGGCCACCGAGCAGCTGGCCGCCAGACCGGAGCGCACGCTCGCCGAGCTCGGCGACGCGCTTCGCATCTTCGACAGCCGCTGGGACGACGCGCGCGACTGGGCGCGCCGGTGGTTCGGCTCCCAGGGCGAATCCAGCCTCTGGACGCCCGCGCTGCTCGTGCGCCTGTGCGACCACAAGGACGCGGGCGCCCAGCGCCTGGGCCGCGAGCTGCTCACCACGCATTTCGACGTGACCGACGTCACCACCTACATGCTGCAGCTGAGCCAGCATCCCTCGCCGGGCATGCAGCTCTTCGTGACCAACTGGCTGGCCTCGGCCGCGAGCCGCAACGCCGACGTGCTCGCCCGGCTTGAGCCCTACTTCCTCAGCGTGCTCTCGCAGGCCAACCGGGGACGGCTGGCCAAGTCGCGCGTGATGGAGTTCCTGGCCGCACAGGCGGTGCACTCGGAAGACATCGCACGCATCGTCGCGCGCGTGTTCGCGCGGCAGGCCGTCACCGGCGCGATCACCGAGCGCGCGCAATACGTGGCGGGGCTGCGCAGCATCCAGGAAGCCTTCCCCCTGCTGGACAACCCCCTGCAGACTATGACGGTGCGCAGCATCGCGCCGCGCCGCGCGCCGCTGCCGCCTTCTTCCGCAGCCCGGACCGGAGGGCCCGCCGCATGAGATTCCAGTACCGATATTTCGGCCATTCCGGCGTGCAGCACACGGCCGACAGCACCGCGCTGCAATTCGCGCCCGACACGCTGCGCGCGCCGGTGCACTTCGTCGCCGACATCAACCGCCACCTGCCGTTCCGCGAAGGCATGTCGGCGCTGCACGACGTGGTGGTGGGCGACCTGCGCTTCAAGCCGCGCGACAAGAGCGCGTACCTCGAATGGCTGGCCGGGCAGGAAAGCGAGCTGCTCGCGCAGTTCATGGCGCGCAGCGACGAGCTGAAGGCGCAGATGGAGCCCCTCTCCAAGGAACTGGCCGATCTGCGCAAGCGCAAGCAGGCGGTGCTGCAGCCCTTCATGAGTGCGCAGAAGCGCTACTTCGACCACATCTACAAGGTCAACCGCGAGGCGTGGTTCGTGCTCGACCCCGTCATCACGGTGCACCCCGACCGCGTGTTCTTCGAGTGCTTCAGCCAGGACGAGTCGAGCTACGGCATGTTCTCGTGCAGCCACGACGTCTTCGACCGGGTGAGCGACCATGCCTGCGGCACCACCAACGTCGACTACTCCGAGTCGCTGTACGACGAGTTCCAGAAGATCCGTGACTACAAGAAGACGCGGCTGGCCATCGACCCGGGCGGCTTCCAGGTCCGGAGCGACAACGACCCGGCCTTCCACGAACCCAAGATCGACGTGCCCGACAGCTGGGTGCGCGGCTTCCTGCAGGTCAGCAGCGCGATGCTGCTGCCCGCGCACCGGCTGCAGCTGCATCCGATGGACATCCACAACATCTGCCTGGTGCTGCGCCGGCGCAAGGAGCGCGTGGGGCCGCGCTCGCTGCGCTTCGTGCTGCGGCCGGGGCAGCCGGTGCGCATCGTGTTCGAGCCCTGGGGCCACGAGCTGGTGTGCCCGCGCTCGACCCACACCGCCGCCGCCGACATCGACATCCGCGTGTGGGGCCGGCGCCGTCTGCTGCAGCTCGAACGGCTGGTGCCGGTGGCGCAGGGCTTCACCGTGCACCTGCTGGGTACCGGCATGCCGAGCTTCTGGGTCGCACAGATGCCCGACATGGAATTCACCCTCGGTCTTTCGGGCTGGACCGCCAACGACTGGTCGCGCAACGGCCACTTCGAGCTGCTGCAGCCGCGCCAGACGGTCGACCAGGACAGCCTGCTGCGCGTGTTCTCGGCGCTCGGCGAGCGCTGGCGCGCCACCACCGCCGAGCTGGCTGCGGCCACAGGGCTGTCGACGCTCACCGTCGATGCGGCGCTCGGCGGCTACGTGCAGGCAGGCCGCGTGGTTTACGACATCGCGCACGGCGTGTGGCGGCTGCGCGAGCTCAGCCGCGAACCGCTGCCCATGGACAAGCTGCGCTATGCCAGCCCCGAGGAAGAAGCCGCAGCCGAACTGGTGCGCGCGCGTCGCATCGTCAATGTGAAGACGCAGGCGCGCGCCGACGGCGGCGTCTCGATCAGCGGCAAGGCCAAGGGTTCGAACGGCCAGCGCGAGTACTTCACGAGCCTGCAGCTCGACGCCGACCAGCGCGTGGCCTCGGGCGAATGCCAATGCAGCCACTTCGTGCGCCATCGCATGACCCGGGGGCCGTGCGAGCACATGCTCGCGCTGCGCCTCTCGGCCACGCCGTCCATCGCGGCGAACACGACGACGACAACAACAACGACAGACCCGGAAAGGAGCACCGCCCACATCGGCTGATACACTGCTTTTTGCGAACGGAGCGGGAAGGCTCTTGCAATCCGGTCGGCGTATCGCCGCCCTCGCACACAGCACTTCCCAAGCGTCACTGGACGTCTCTTCACTGTGCCGTATGGCCATGGTGACGCGACAACAGTGCGGCTTCCTCGAAGCTCATCGGCGTCACCATGGCCATACGGCGTCGAGTGGAGCCCTCCAGTCCCGAGGCTCTTCGACGAGATTCCCGCTTCGTTCGCAATCTTTCCCTTCTCCAAGCAGTGCATCGGCCGGTGGCGCAGCGCCATGACCATGCAGTCTCCCGCCTCTTCTTCATCTTCCGTGCCCGACTCGGCGCTCACCCGCGAGCAGCTGTACGAGCGCATCCGCAAGAGTTCCAAGCAGGAAGTCGTCCTCGAGGAAATGCAGCGCCTGGGCTTCTGGCCGCGCGACGCGGCGCAGCCGACGGTCGAGGAGCAGCTGATCCGCCGCGAGGGCGAGCTGCAGACCGCGCTCTCGAAGCTCGGCAGCGAACTGCGCGGCATCGAGGACCGCGACCGGGCCCTGAAGATCATGCGCAAGGAGCGCATGGCCCGCGCCCGCGAGCGCCGCGAGGAAACCCGCCAGCGCCTCGTCCAGGGCCGCCATGCGCGCGCCCTGGCCTGGCACGAGCGGCGCAAGCGCGAGCTGCTGTACGTGGGCGACGGCGTCTCCGGTGGCCTGAACGACGCGCACAGCGACAGCCAGGCGCTGGCGCGCAACGCCCTGCCCGCGCTGGACCATGCGGGCGACCTGGCGCAGGCCATGGGCGTCGGCCTGGGTGAGCTGCGCTTCCTGGCATGGCACCGAGAGGTGTCGAGCGTGAGCCACTACCAGCGCTTCACCATGCCCAAGAAGAGCGGCGGCGAGCGCCACATCTCCGCGCCCATGCCGCGACTGAAGCGCGCGCAGTACTGGGTGCTGGACAACATCCTCGCGAAGATGCCGGTGCACGAGGCGGCGCACGGCTTCATGCCGGGCCGCTCGATCCTCACCAACGCGGCGCCGCACGTGGGCCGCGACGTGGTCGTCAACCTCGACCTGAAGGACTTCTTTCCCTCCATCGGCATGCGGCGCGTGCGCGGCGTGTTCCGCCAGCTGGGCTATTCGTCGCAGGTCGCGAGCCTGCTGGCGCTGCTGTGCACCGAGGCGCCGACCGACGAGGTGCAGCTCGACGGCAGCCGCTACTTCGTCGCGCGTGGCGAGCGCGTGCTGCCCCAGGGTGCGCCCACCAGCCCGATGATCACCAACCTGCTGTGCCGACGGCTCGACGCACGGCTGGCCGCGAGCGCGGCGAAGCTGGGTTTCCGCTACACGCGCTATGCCGACGACCTGACCTTCTCCGCCGGCCCCGAGCACAGCCGCGACACGGCCAAGCTGCTGTGGCGCGTGAAGCAGATCGTGGCGAGCGAGGGCCTCACGCTGCACCCCGACAAGCAGCAGGTGATGCGCAGGCACCGCCAGCAGCACGTGACGGGCATCGTGGTCAACGACAAGCTCTCGGTCGACCGCGACACGCTGCGGCGCTTCCGCACGGTGCTGCACCAGGCCGAGCGCCACGGCCCGCAGGGCCTGCAGTGGAACGGCAACAGCGACGTGATCGGCGCGCTGCGCGGCTATGCCAACTTCATCGCGATGGCCGACGCGGCGCGCGCCGAGCCCTACGTGCAGCGCGTGCGCGCACTGGCGGCGAAGCACGAAGGCGGCGCCAAGCCAGCGACTGCGGCATCGCAGCGCAAGCTCGGCGCGGGCGAGTTCCGCAAGCAGTCCGCAGCGGGCAAGGCGCCATGGCCAGCCTGGTGGCAGCCGGCCGAGGCACCCGCGCCGGTGCTGGAGAAGACCGCCGAGCAACTGGCAGAGGAAAAGAAGGCGCAACGCGAGGCGGCGCGGCCCCAGCCAGCCGTGTCCGCGCCTGCAGCGGTGCGCCCTGCCACAGCGGCACCGCGGCCGTCGGGGCAGGCCCCCGCGCAGCCGCCAACGCCAGCGCCGGCGCCCGCCTCCGCCTTCCGGCTCCGCTGGGGCATCAGCGTGCTGATGCAGGCCGTCTACGTCTTCAGCGTCTTCACCACAAGCGCCAGTCCGCTGATCTGGCTGATGACGGGCGCCGTCACCATCAGCAACATCGTGCAGCGCAAGTCGGGCTGGCTGCGCTTCATCGTGGCGGTCTTCATCTCGTCGGCGCTGGCCTCCCTGGTCCACAGCATGAAGAACTGAGGGCATGCTCAGGGCCGGCGGGCCGAACGGACCCGCCGGCTCTCGTGTGCCGCCCGCACCACGTTGCACCACGCAGAATCACGCGGCACTTCACAGCAGGCGACCGGCCCGCTACAGTGGCCGCTTCGACAACCACCCGCGAAAAGGAGGCACGAGATGGAAGACGCCGTAATTCACGCCCCCACCATCGTGCGGTTTGTCGTGCACCCCACCCGCTGATCGATTGCTGACGCACCTCCCGCGCAGCACGTGCCCCTGACGGGCACGCCCGGTTCGGCACCCGCGGCCTTCTCGCCGCCGCGACAAACAGCCCCGATTCAAACGCCGCCGCCGGCACGCATGTGCCGGCGGCGCCCCGTTCCCTTTCGAATCAAGGCACACCATGTCCGAAGCCAACGCCGCGTATTCGCGGCCCGTTGCAACAACCGTATTCTTCGATCCCCAACGCGCTTCCGAGGCTGAGTGGCGTGATGCCCTCGCCTACTGGCGCCAGCGCAGCGCCGAGGACTTTCCCGACGAACCGTTGGCGAGCGACGCCGAGACCCGGCACGGCGTGCTGCAAAGCGCGCCGCTGTACGTCATCCACCGGGTGCTGGCCCTCGACGAGCACGGCAGGCCCGTCGGAAGCCTCAACATGGGCATCCGCCGCGCGGGAACGCCCGACTATGAATCCTTCGCGCCCTTCGTCGATGTCTGGGGCGGCGTGCTGCGCTCGCATCAGCGCCGCGGCGTGGCCAGCACGCTGCTCGGCGCGCTGCTCGCGTTCATGGCAACACAGGGCAAGACCACGGCGACGGTCAAGGCGCACCTGCCCGAGGGCCACGCTTTCCTGCGCGCCATCGGAGCGCAGGAGAGGCACCGCAGCATCGAGAACCGCGCAACCTTCGCCGGCCTCGACTGGCAGGCTCTCTCCCGCTGGGAGGCCGAGGGCTTCGCGCCCGCCCACGGTCTGCGCGCCGAGATCCATGTCGGGCGCGTGCCCGTCGAGCGGCTCGCGGAACTGCTGCCCGCGCTGTCGACATTGCTGAACGACGCGCCCACCAGCGCACTGGAGCGAGCGCCCATGCGCTATGAAATGGCGGAGTACCTCGCGTGGTACGCCGAGATCGACCGCCGCGGCGGCGAACACTATCTCGTGCTGCTGCTCGATGGCGACGAGGTCGTCGCGGTGTGCGACGCCAGCTGGAACCAGCTGTTCCCCGACCGCATGTTCCAGCGGCTCACGGCCGTGGCCCGCCACTGGCGCGGCAAGGGCCTGGCCAAGGGCGTCAAGGCCGCGATGCTGCGGCTGGTGCACTCGCGCCACCCGGAGCTGACGCTGATCTCCACCAGCAACGCGGAGGTCAACGCGCCGATGCTCGCCATCAACCGTCAGCTGGGCTTTGTCGTGCACCGGCAGGAAGGCCTCTATCAGTTCGGCACAGACAGCCTGCGGGCCTACCTCGCCACCCGTTCCATGATCTCCCGGGAGTCTCGCGCATGAAGGCACCGCAAAGACTGCAGGCCCTGATCGACGAAGGCCTGATCGACACCGTGGTGCGCCAGCTCATGAGCGGCAAGGAAGCCATGGTCTACGTCGTGCGCTGCGGCGACGAGACGCGCTGCGCCAAGGTCTACAAGGAGGCCGACAAGCGCAGCTTCCGGCAGGCCGTCGACTACACCGAGAACCGCCGCGTCAAGAACAGCCGCGAGGCGCGCGCCATGGCCAAGGGCACGCGCTTCGGCCGCAAGGTGACCGAGGCCATCTGGCAAAGCGCCGAGGTCGATGCGCTCTACCGGCTTGCCGCCGCCGGCGTGCGCGTGCCGACGCCGCACAACTTCCTGGAGGGCGTGCTGCTGATGGACCTGGTGACCGACGCCAATGGCGACGCCGCGCCCCGCCTGAACGATGTGATGTTCTCGCCGGAAGACGCCATGCGCCACCACGCCAGCCTGCTGCGCGAGGTGATGCGCATGCTGTGCGCGGGCATCGTGCACGGCGACCTCTCGGAGTTCAACGTGCTGCTGGCCGAGGACGGCCCGGTCGTCATCGACCTGCCGCAGGCGGTCGATGCCGCGGGCAACAACCACGCCCGGCGCATGCTGTTGCGCGACGTCGAGAACCTGCGCAATTTCTTCGGCCAGTTCGCGCCCGTGCTGCTGGACACGCACTACGGCGAGGAGATCTGGCACCTCTACGAGCGCGGCCAGCTGCGCCCCGAGACCGAACTCACCGGCAGCTTCGTTCAGGAAACCGGCCCGGTCGACCTGCGCCACGTGATGCGCGAGGTGGACGACGCGCGCGAGGAAGAGGCCGCGCGGCGGCTGCGCCTGCGCACGCCGCGACAATAGGCAGACCAACGCCCGCCCGCCGCCTGCCAGATCGATGACCTCCTCCGTCCTGCCGAACCCCGCCCCGCGCCAACTCCTGTCTTCCACCGTCCGCCGGGTCGCCAAGGCCGCGGCCTTCGTCGCGCTGAGCTTCGGCCCGGCCGCGCATGCCGCCGGCACGGCCATCCGGCTGGAGGACGACCGGGGCACCACGGTCGATCTGCAGGCGCCGGCCAGGCGCATCGTGTCGCTGATGCCTTCGCTGACCGAGACCGTCTGCGCGCTCGACGCCTGCGACCGGCTGGTGGGCATCGACCGCCACGCCAACTGGCCGGCCTCGGTGAAGGGGCTGCCGCAGGTGGGGGGCATCGACGACGCGAACGTGGAGCGCATCGTCGCGCTCAAGCCCGACCTGGTGCTGCTGCGTCCGCGCAGCCGCGCCGCCGAGCCGCTGGAGCGCCTGGGCCTGAAGGTGCTCGCGCTCGACGCCAAGACCCATGCCGACATGCGCCGCGTGATGGAGACCGTGGCCCGTGCCACCGGCCGCCCCGGCGCGGGCGAGGCCTACTGGCGCAAGCTCGACGCCGGGCTGGACGCGGCCCGTGCCCGCGTGCCGGCCGGCTGGCAGGGCAGGCGCGTGTACTTCGAGGTGCATGGGGGCATGGCCGCGGCCAGCGAGAGCTCCTTCATCGGTGAGACGCTGGCCCGCCTCGGGCTCGGCAACGCGGTACCCGGCACGCTCGGCCCCTTCCCCAAGATGAGCCCCGAGTTCGTGGTGCGCGCCAATCCCGACGTGCTGATGGTGTCGGCCCTCGGCGAGGTCTCGGCCATGGCCGCGCGGCCGGGCTGGTCCGCCATGTCGGCGATCCAGCGCGGGCGGGTGTGCAGCTTCGCCTCTGCGCGCTTCGACCTCATGATGCGGCCCGGCCCCCGCCTCGACGAAGCAGCCGACGCGATCGTGAGCTGCCTGGCGTCCCTCGGCGACGCGAAGCCCTGAACAGACACAGACACAGACAAGCAGATCGATGACGCGGTACCCGCCTGTCATCCGCCGGATCGGAATGGCGTTGACACTCCACCGGCCCGACAACGCCAACAGCAACACGCCCCACGGCAGCCACTCTTCTCCCTCATGAAGCACCACAAGCGAACCTCGTCCACGCCCTTCGTCCGCGTAGGCCCCAGCGGCGTGCACGGCCTCGGCGCCTTCGCCACGCGCGACCTGCCGGCCGAATCATTTCTCGGCCTCTACGAGGGCCGCCGCTATACGAAGGCCGAGATCGCCACCAAGGTCTGGGACGACCAGCTCACCTACCTCTTCACGCTGTCGAACGACATGACGATCGACGGCGCCAAGGGCGGCAACGCCACCCGCCACCTGAACCATTCGTGCGAACCCAACTGCGAGGCGGTCGAGGAGTACGACGAAGGCGGCGAGCTGGTGCTGAAGTTCCAGACGCTGGTGGCGGTGGATGCGGGCGACGAGCTGTTCATCGACTATTCACTGACCGCCGACGACGGCTCGCCAGCGTCGAAGTACCCCTGCCATTGCGGGGCGCCGAGCTGCCGGGGCACCATGCTGGCCCCGCCTGAAGACGAAGCCGACGAGCAGGCCGCGCAACCCGCTCAGGCGCTGTCCGCCGGGACGTAGCGCGCATCCCAGCTGTCGGCCAGCCGCCTCGCGCGGTGCAGCGGCAGGCGCGCCGCCTCGAAATCGACCACGCACACCTCGTCGGCCGACTCCGGCCGCTGCGGGCTTTCGCTGCTGCGGCCATCCGTGAGCAGCCACAGCCAGCGCCGGCGCGTGCCGCCGCTCTTCGCGAGCAGCTGGTCGGCGCGCCGCACGCCCAGCGCGAGGGGCGTGCCGCCGCCGGCCGCGATCGGCGCGATCCAGTCGTCGTTCCAGGCACTCGCGCGCCGTGGCGGCAGGCGCAGCTCGACGATCTCGCCCGCGAAGCACAGCAGCGCAACGTGGTCCCGGCGCTGGTAGGCTTCCTGCATCAGCGCCAGCAGCAGTCCCTTGGCGCGGGCCAGGTTGCCGTCGTCGCGCATCGAGGCCGAGCAGTCGAGCAGGAAGCAATGCAGCACGCCGCTGCGCGCTTCCCGCGGGCGATGGCGCAGATGCTCCGCGCGCAGACGGTCGGCGCCGCGCGCGGCGAAGGTGCGCGGCCAGTCGAAGGCCGCGCCCTGCCTGGCGGCACCGTGCCATGCGTCCCTTTGCGGGCCCTGCCTCCGGTCGCCCTGGCGCGATGCGCCAGCGGGCGGTGCGGCGTCCCGGAGGCTCAGGCTTTTTTTGGTGCGGCCTGTTGTTGTTGCTGCCGCAACGAAGGGATCAACGGGCGCAGCGGCTTCACGCGGTCGATGCCGACCGGTTCGGGCGGCATAGCGCCCCAGTCGCCGTCGTCCGCGCTGCCTGCGCTGCTTTCCCCGTCCGCGTCGCCGGCGGCCTTGCTGCCGACATCGGGCGGCGCAGTCCGGGCAGCGGCAGTTTCGGCCTCGGGCTTGCGCCGATGCAGCAGCACGGACTCGGCCACGCGCTGCACGTGCTGGCCGGTGATGGCCGTAGCACCTTCCCATGCCGCAAGGGCGCGGGCCGAACGCAGCATGACCAGGTCGGCGCGCAGCCCGTCGACGGCGGCGGCGATGCACATGGCGCTCACCGCCTCGTGCACCGCGTCGGTGTATGGCAGCGCCGACGCGTCGGCCACGAGCGCACGTGCGCGGACCAGCGACGAAGACAGCTCGGCCTGCGCCTGCGCATGCCGGTCGCGAAAGCCCTGCGGATCGGCATCGAAGGCCAGCCGCGCGCGGACGATGGCCTGCCGCTCGGACGGGTCGTCGATGTTGTGCAGCTGAACGCACAGGCCGAAGCGGTCGAGCAGTTGGGGGCGCAGCGTGCCCTCCTCCGGATTCATCGTGCCCACGAGCACGAAGCGAGCTGCATGGCGATGCGAGATGCCGTCGCGCTCGACCACGTTGACGCCGCTGGCGGCGGCGTCGAGCAGCGAATCGATCAGCGCGTCGGGCAGCAGGTTGATCTCGTCCACGTAGAGCACGCCGCCGTGTGCGCGCGCCAGCAGGCCGGGTGCGAAGCGAAGCTCATGGCCCGCCATCGCGCGGCCGAGGTCGAGCGTGCCGACGAGGCTTTCCAGGCTCGCGCCCAGCGGCAGGGTGACGAAGGGTGCGTCGGGCAGCAGCTCGGCGAGCGCGCGTGCCGCGGTGGTCTTGGCAGTGCCGCGCGGTCCTTCGATCAGCACGCCGCCCAGGCCCGGATCGACGGCGGCCAGCAGCAGGGCCTGCCGAAGGTGCTGCTGCCCGGCTATGGCGGCAAAGGGAAAGGGCGCCGGCATGGCAGCGGCGGCAGTGGTCGTCATCGGAGGCTTCCTTCCATCCGCTGCTCATGGTCGAGCAGCAGGTTCTCGAGCCGGGCGCGGTAGTCGCCGGGCGATTGCCAGAGGCCGCGCTGCATGGCTTCGAGCAGGCGGCCGAGCATGTCCTGCAGCGCGCGCGGGTTGTGCTGGTTCACGAAGTCGCGGGTGGCCTCGTCGAGCACGTAGGCGTCGGCCACCATCGCGTACTGGTGGTCGCCGACCACGCGCGCTGTTGCGTCGAAGCCGAAGAGGTAGTCGACCGTCGCGGCCATCTCGAAGGCGCCCTTGTAGCCGTGGCGCTTCACGCCGTCGATCCACTTCGGGTTGACCACGCGGGAGCGCACGACGCGGCCGATCTCTTCCTTCAGCGTGCGAACGCGCGGCGCCTGGGGGTTGCCGTGGTCGCCGTGGTACATGGCGGGCTGGCGGCCGCTCAGGTGGCGCACGGCGGCGGCCATGCCGCCCTGGAACTGGTAGTAGTCGTTGGAGTCGAGCAGGTCGTGCTCGCGGCTGTCCTGGTTCTGCATGACGACGGTCATCGCGCGCAGCCGGCGCTTCAGCGCGTCGGCCGCCGGCACGCCGTCGCTGCCCTGGCCGTAGGCATGGGCGCTGCCGCCGACGTAGGCCTTCGACAGGTCGTCGTCGCTTTGCCAGTCGCCGCGGTCGAAGAGCGGCTGCAGGCCGCTGCCGTAGCTGCCGGGCGCCGAGCCGAACACGCGCCAGCCGGCCTGCGTGCGTGCGAGCTCGGGCGCCATGCCCCGGGCCTGCAGCGCGGCGGTCTCGCGAAGGATGCGCGCGCGGATCGGGTTGCGCTCCTCGTCCTCGTCTTCCTGCGCCGCCACGGCCTGCACTGCCGCGTCGAACATCTGAACGGCATTCGGGAAGGCGTCGCGGAAGAAGCCCGAGATGCGCAGAGTGACGTCGATGCGTGGACGCCCGAGCCCGACCGTGGGCAGCACCTCGAAATCGACCACCCGCTGGCTGCCCGGCGCCCACTTCGGCCGCACGCCGATCAGCGCGAAGGCCTGCGCCAGATCGTCTCCGCCGGTGCGCATGGTGGCCGTGCCCCAGACCGACAGGCCCAGGGCCGCCGGGTAGTCGCCGTGCTCCTGCATGTGCCGCTCGACCAGCTGCGCGGCCGACTTCAGGCCCAGCATCCAGGCCGTGGGCGTGGGAATGGCGCGGGTGTCGACCGCGTAGAAGTTGCGGCCGGTGGGCAGCACGTCGGGCCGGCCGCGCGAGGGAGAGCCGCTCGGGCCCGGCGGCACGAAGCGGCCCTGCAGGGCGCGCAAGAGCTGGCGCAGCTCCTGCGCACCGCAGGCGTCGAGCGCGGGCGCGAGGCTGCGGTCGATGCGGCTCATCACGGCGGCGGTGCGCGGCAGTTCCGGCGGACATGCGCCCTCTTCCATCAGCTGCTGCGCGAGCAGCTCCAGCCGCTCGCGCGTGTCACCCTGGTGGCGCCATGCTTCGCTGCTCACCGACTGCAGCAGCGCGGGCCGCGCGCCCTGCCAAGGCCGGGCCGCGTCGATGTCGAGCGGATCGAAGGCGTCGTCGGGCAGCAGGTCTTGCGAGAGCGCACCGAGCAGCCCGGCGTTGGCGCCCGCGCCGTCGGCCGCCGGATAGCGCGCCAGCGCCAGCAGCGTGTCGCGCCGCAGCCTCCCGCTCGGCGAAGCGCCGAACACGTGCAGCCCGTCGCGTATCTGCGTTTCCTTCAGCTCGCAGAGGTAGGCGTCGACGCGCGCGAGCACGGCGTCGTCTTCCTCCTGCGCGTCGGGCAAGCCCAGTTCCTCGACCAGATGCTGCGCGCGCACGGCTGCGAGGATCTGCGCGCGCAGCACCTTCGCACGGCGCGCGTCGACCAGCAGCGCGTCGTAGTACTCGTCGACCTGACGCTCCAGGTCCTGCATCGGGCCGTGGTTCTCCGCGCGCGTGAGCGGCGGCATGAGGTGGTCGACGATGACCGCCTGCGTGCGCCGCTTGGCCTGTGCGCCCTCGCCCGGGTCGTTGACGATGAAGGGATACACGTTGGGCATCGGCCCGAGGATCGCGTCGGGCCAGCAGGCCTGCGACAGCGCGATGCTCTTGCCGGGCAGCCATTCGAGGTTGCCGTGCTTGCCCACGTGCACCACCGCGTCGATGGCGAAGGCCTCGCGCAGCCAGAAGTAGAAGGCCAGGTAGCTGTGCGGCGGCACCAGCTCGGCGTCGTGGTAGCTCGCGTAGTCGGCGGCGCCCGGGCTGCCGAGCGCCCGTGCGGGCTGGATGCCGACGAACACACGGCCCAGCCGCAGGCCGGCGATCATGAAACGGCCGTTGCGCAGCATCGGGTCTTGTTCGGGCGGTCCCCATCGCGCGTCGATGGCCGCGGCCATGCCGTCCGGCAGGCGTGACAGGCATGCCCGGTAGTCCGCCAGCGCGAAGCTCTGCCACGCGGGCCGCGAAGCCCACTGCGACGGGTCGTTGGCGATGCCTTCCTGCAGCCTGCGCATCAGCGCGTCGCCATCGGCGGGCATCGCGCCGGGATCGCCCAGCGCATAGCCGTCGGCTGCCATGGCGTGCAGGATCGCCATCACCGAGGCCGGTGTGTCCAGCCCCACGCCGCTGCCGATGCGGCCTTCGCTGCCCGGATAGTTGGCGAGGATCAGCGCGATGCGCTTGCCTTCCGCACGCAGGCTGCGCAGCCTGCACCAGCGTCGAGCCAGCTCGGCCACGAAGGCGACGCGGTCGGGCTCGGGCTGGTAGTTGACCACCTCGGTCTGCGTGAGCTCGCAGCGGTGCGACAGGCCCTTGAAGCTCACGGCGCGCGTGACGATGCGGCCGTCCATCTCGGGCAGGGCGATCTGCATTGCGATGTCGCGCGGGCGCAGGCCCTGGCTGTCGGCCAGCCAGTCTTCCCTGTTGCCGCCGCTCACGATCACCTGCAGCACGGGGGCGTCGCCAGCCAGCTCGACCTCGTCGCTTTGCCCGCCCGGCCCGCCCTGTCCCAGGGCCGCGAAGGCCGTGGTGTTGAGCACCAGCTGCACGTCGTGCTCCGCACACAGCGCGCGCAGCGTGGAAAGGCACAGCGGATCCTTCAGCGAATCGAGCGCGACGGGCAGCGGATTCAGTCCCTGCGCTGTCAAGGCCGCGGCAAGCGCATCGAAGGCCGCCGTGTTGCCCGACAGCAGGTGCGAGCGATAGAACACCAGCGCCACCACCGGCGCGCCCGCGTGCCAGCCGGCTCGCAGGTCATCGATGCCGGCCACGGTATGCGAAGCGGCCGCGCCGCCCGGCACGTGCAGCGCCACCTGCGGCAGGCTGCGCGGCGGCAACGGGGGCTCGCCATGGCCCAGGCCGTGGAAGGCCACCGCGCGCAGGAACTGCATCGCATTGCCCGCCCCGCCGCTGCGCATGTACTGCCAGAGCTGGCGGCTCACCGCGCGCGACAGCGTGCCGCGCGCGAGCAGGTCTTCGTCTTCCTGCAGGTCGCCCGAGAACATCGCGAGCCGCTGGCCCTTGCGCTTCGCCAGCTTCTCGAGCTGCTGCAGCCCGTAGGCCCAGGCCGATTCGGCGCCCAGGTGGTCGACCACCACCACGCGCGCATGCTGCAGCACCTCGTCGACGTAGAGGTCGAGCGAGGCCGGCTGGCGCAGGTACATGAGATTGGCCAGCCTGAGCGACGGATAGCCGGGGTCGGTGGCCGCCAGCGCGGTACGCGCGGCGGCGAGCAGCGCGAGCGTGGTGTCGGCCGAGCTGAGCACCACGATGTCGCCCGGCGTCTGGTCGAGGCGCGTGACGACGCTGTCGTCCTCGACGAAGCGTCCGGGCTGGGTGCTCAGCAGGTGCATGCGCTGGGGGCGTCAGGCCGTGGCGGTGGCGCTAGCCTCTTCGAGCACCTTGCGCAGCGCGCCTTCGTCCAGGTCTTCGCCGATGAACACGAGCCGCGTGCGCTGTGCCTCGCCATCGCGCCAGCGGCGGTCGAAGTGGTGGTCGAAGCGGCGGCCCACGCCCTGCACCAGCAGGCGCATCGGCTTGCCCGGCACGGCGACGAAGCCCTTCACGCGGTAGATGGTGTGCTGCTCGACCAGCCTGCCGAGCGCGGCCAGCAGGCCATCGCGCCCGACGGGCGGCAACTCGATCACGAGCGAATCGAACTCGTCGTGGTCGTGGTCTTCCTCGTGGTCGTGGTGGCTCTCGCGCAGGTGGATGGTGTCCTCGGCCGCGCGGCCCTGGCCCAGCAGCAGCGCGAGCGGCAGCCGGCCTTCGCTGGCGGCGACGATCTTCACCTCGGGCGGCAGTTCCTCGCGCACCAGCGCCTCGACCTTGGCGCGCGCCGCGTCGTCCATCAGGTCGGTCTTGTTGAGAACCACGAGGTCGGCGGCCGAGAGCTGGTCTTCGAACAACTCGTGCAGCGGCGATTCGTGGTCGAGGTTGGGGTCGGCGCGGCGGGCTTCATCGACCGCCTGCGGGTTCTCGGCGAACTGGCCCGAGGCGGCGGCCGGCCCGTCGACCACGGTGACGACCGAATCGACGGTGAAGATGTTGGCGATGTCCGGCCACTGGAAGGCCTGCACCAGCGGCTTGGGCAGCGCGAGGCCCGAGGTCTCGATGAGCACCGCGTCGAGCTCGCCGCGCCGCTCTGCCAGCTGCAGCATCACCGGCAGGAACTCCTCCTGCACCGTGCAGCAGACGCAGCCGTTGGCCAGCTCGTAGAGCGCGCCTTCACGCTCGTTGCCTTCGTCGTCGCAGCCGATGCCGCAGCCGCGCAGGATCTCGCCGTCGATGCCGAGCTCGCCGAACTCGTTGACGATCACCGCGATGCGGCGGCCTTCGGCATTGCCGAGGATGTGGCGCAGCAGCGTGGTCTTGCCGCTGCCGAGGAAGCCCGTGACGATGGTGACGGGGATCTTGGCGTTGCTTGGGGTCATGGGTGGATTCTTTCAGGGGCTCGCGAGCGGGGCGCGCCAGCAAGGCGAAAGTGGCGCCGGATGATTCCGGCGCCACCGATGGAAACGGACAGCCTCCCCGAGGCCGGCCCCGGGGAAGCGACGAAGGGAAGCGCTCAGACGCCGCCGTACAGGCGGCGCTCGACGAAGACGGAACCCTGCAGCCGGCGCCACGCCTTGGCGGCAGCCAGCACGCCCAGGTCGACCAGCGGCTCGACCAGCACGACCGTCATGTAGGCCGCGCCGAAGCTGGCGATCTGGCCCATGTTCTCGATGCCGGTACCGCGTCCGTACAGCGCCCAGAAGCCGACCCACACCACGATGCCGCCCTGGTAGGCCACCGAGAGCTTGAAAGCCTCGCGGTAGCCGATGTCCAGGTAGGCCAGCTTCTCGGGGATGATGCGGCGCGCCAGCGCGGAAGTGGCAAACAGCGGCACCAGCAGCGTGGTGACGTTCATGCCGTATTGCGGGATGTCCTGCGGCTCGAAGAACAGGCCCTGGATCAGCAGGCCGCCCGCCAGGCCGATGGCGGCGGGCGCGAGGCCGAAGACCAGCAGCAGCGTGGTGCCCAGGATCAGGTGCACCTCCGACACGCCCACAGGGTGGTGCGGAAACACCTCGAAGAAGCAGAACACCAGCGCCACGGCGATGGCGGAGCGCAGCACCAGTGCGGCGGGCCCGTCCTTCATGAGCGTCTGGAACGCGACCTTGCCGGTGTAGGCAAGCGCGGCGGCTGCCGTCGCGTAGCTGAGGAATATCTTGGATCCGTCGACTAGACCTGGTTCGATGTGCATCGAGCACCTCCTGAAATGCACCGCGGTGCGAAAGTTGATTGTTGGTGGATGGGCAGGCTCGCGCAAGCCCCGATCATGAACGCCGCAGCGCAGGCTGCGCGCCCGGCTCGGCCGCCGGCTTCGGTTTTCGCCGCAGCCTCCGCCAGCCGATGACGACGCCGCTGGCCGAAGCCACAGCGCCGACGATGGAAAGCAGCCACATCACGAGATCCCAGGCCGGCCGGTACTGGATGAGCCAGGGGAAGTCGAGGCTGTGCGCCGCGTTGAAGAGCCAGCGGCGCAGGCGCGAGCTGGCGTCGCTGCTGCCGGCCACCTGGCCGCTGGAAGGATCGATGTAGATCCAGCTGCGCGCCGGGTCGTCGAACTGCAGGCGCCACACGGGCACGACGCGCTCGCGGTGGTGGCCGTACCAGTGGAAGTCCTCGCGGGTCTGGAGCACCGCTTCGGTGATGTTCGAGCCGGGGCGCAGTCGGGCGGCGGCGCGCAGGATGTCGTCCTTCGCGACGGTGGCCGGTTCGCCGGTGACTGCATCGATCACGCGCACCCGCGCCTTCGCGTCGCGCAGCTGCAGCAGCGGCCTGCCGTCGAACCACAGCGGCGCGGCCTCGCGCGGCGCATCGGCACCCTCGCCTGCCGGCAGCGATGCCGGCGGCCACGGGAACGGCGACCTGCCGGCACCCGTGTAGCTCGCCATCGCCGCCGCATCGCCCGTTCCACGCTGGAACCAGCCATTGGGATTCATCGACAGCCAGCCGCTGACGATCCAGGTCAGCACGAAGAAGCCGCCGACCAGCCCTGCGATGTGGTGCCAGGCCATCCAGCCGCTGTAGGGCGTGACCGTCCCGTTGCGGAAGCGCCGCCGCAGGCGCACCCGGAGGATGCCGATGACGATGCCCGTCACCGCCGAGACGATGCAGGCCGCCGACAGCCACACCACCACGTCGTGCCACAGGGGCGGGTCCGCGCGCAGCGGCGTGAAGTAGATCCAGTGGGGCACCGAGCCCAGCCAGTTCCAGAAGCGTTCGGAGCGCGTGGTGTCGCGCACCACTTCGCCGTTGACCTGCGACACGTAGAGCTCGGTGTCCGCGGCGTCGCCGACTTCGATGCGGTGCAGCGGACGCAGCGGGTTCAGGCCCTGCGGCACGGTCCACTGGTCACGCTCCAGGGTCTCGGCCCAGCGGGCGCCGGCATGGCCGGAGAAATCGCGCGCGATGGCTTCGGCCTGCGCGGCATCGACGGGACCCGGTACGCGGCCGTCGCGGGCCGAGACCGTATGCCGGCCGCCGCGCGCATCGACGATGCGCCAGACGGGGCCGGCGACGGTGCCGCCCTGCATCTCCAGCACCATGCGCCTCGGCGGCTGCGCGTTCGCCTCCTTGGGCAGTGCTTCGAGCGCGGCCGAGGGCGACACCATCCCCCGGTCGAAACGCAGCGGCGAGAGCCCCGCGAGCCGTTCCTCGTCCGTGAGGTTCGGGTACCCCACATACATCATCACCACGCCCGAGACGAACCACATGACGAACAGCAGGCAGCCGCCGATGCCCAGCCACCGGTGCGTCCAGTAGAGCCAGTGCCGGATGCGCGGCCAGGCGCGGCGCCATGCGGAGGTCATGCGTTCCAGACTCCCGGGTCTCTCAGAAGCTGACCAGCGCCGACAGCTCGAAGGAGCGCGGGCGCCCCAGCAGCCACTGGTTGCCGCCGTTCGAGAACGACACCGGATAGCGCCGATCAGCCAGGTTGTAGGCGCGCAGCGCGAGCCTGAGCGAGGGGCTCGCCCGCCAGCTCACGCCCGCATCGGCGACCGTGTACGAGCCGATCTTTCGCGAGTTGGCCGCATCGACCTGGCGCGGGCCCACGTAGCGCAGGCCGACGTCGGCCTCCCACTGCGGCAGGAAGCGCCAGGTGAGCCAGAGTTTGGCGGCCTCCTCGGGTACGCCGGTGGGCGTGTTGCCCGCGCGCGAGACCAGCTTGCCGCCGACCAGTTCGTTGAAGTCGTCGTAGCGCGCGCGCAGCTTGGTGGCATTCGCCTCCAGCCGCAGCGTGGAGCTCAGCGCCAGGTCGAGCGTGGCCTCGATGCCTTCGGAAGACTGCTTGCCGACCTGCTGGGTGACGGTCGGATCGATGGCGTCGCGCGACAGCAGCTTGTTCTTGTCGATGCGGTAGGCGGCCACGGTCCAGGCGCCTCGGTTGTCAGCGAGCTGGCGCTTGTAGCCGACCTCGAACTGCCTGCCCGTGCTGAGGTCGAAGGCCGCCTGCGAAGCCGAAGTGGTCACCAGCGAGCCCAGGGGATCGGCCGCGCGCGCCACCTGCGCATAAAACGACTGCGAGGCGTCCGGTGCGTAGACCACGCCGAGCCGGCCGGTGGCGTACTCGAAGGTCTTGCCGAAGCTGTTGGCGGCGCTCTGCAGGTCGGTGCGTGCGACCTTCGCGTGGTCCCAGCGCAGGCTGCCCACCACCGACCACTGCTCGTCGAAGGCCAGCCTGTCCTCCGCGAAGAAGGCGTAGGTGCTGGTCTTCGTCCTGTAGCGCGGCGTGTAGGCCACGGGCGACGCGTAGTAGCCGGGGCTGAAGACGAAGGGATCGACCACCGATCGGCCGCCGTAGGGCGAGTCGTTGGTGTGAGTGAAGTCGATGCGGTTCACGTCGAAACCCACGAGCACCTGGTTGGCGAGGCCGAACGGCCGGTGCCTGAAGGTGGCGTCGGTCCGATTGCCGATCTGCTCCTGGTCGTGGCCGATCTCCAGGTAGTCGCCGCGCGTCACGCGCCGGGTGGCGGGGCTGTAGGTGTAGGTCTCGCTGTTGCGCCAGTGGCGTTTGCTCTCCAGCCGGTAGAGCTGGTTGCGCACCGTCACGGCGTCGCTGGGCGTCCACAGGGTGTCGAGGCGGGTCCACTTGTCGCGGTACTTGATCTCGGCGTCGTCCACGTCGTAGTTCTGGTGCAGCGTCTGGCTGCTGAGGCGTCCGTCGATCAGCGGCACGCCGTAGTAGCGCTGCGGCGACTGGCGGCCCTCGTCGTGCGAGAGCGTGAACTGCAGCTGCGGCGACACGTCCAGCCGCACCGCGGCGCTCACGGCGAGGCTCTCGGCCTCGCCGCGCTGCATGAAGCCGTCGGTGTTGCGCTGGCTGATGTCGAAGCGGTACGAAAGCCTGTCGTCGATCGCCCCGCCGCTGCCGAAGGCCACCTGCCGCGTGGCGTCGGAGCCCAGCGTGACCAGCGCCTCATTGCGGATCGGGCCGCGCGTGGGCTTCCTGGGCACCACGTTGATCGCGCCGCCGATGGCGCCTTCGCCGTACATCACCGAGGCCGCGCCGCGCAGCACCTCGATGCGGTCGGCCGACCAGGTGTCGAAGGGAAAGGTGACGGTGCCCGCGCCCGCGTAGAGGCGCGTGCCGTCGAAGAGCTGCATCACCGAACCGTGACCGAGGAAGCCGCGCGCCACCAGCGCGGTGCCGCCGTTGCCGGGACCGGGCGAGCCGGTGATGCCGGTGGCGCGGGTGACGGCGTCGACCACCGAGACGTCGCCGCGCGCACGGATGGTGTCGCCCGTCAGCACCTCGACGCTGGCCGGCGTTTCGAGCGGCGTGAGGCCGAGACGGCTGCCGGTCTGCGTGGGCTCGTCGATGGCCATGGGCGTATGGCGCTGGGCATCCACCTGAATCGCCCTGAGCGTCTGGCCGTCGGAGGCCTGCGCGAAGACTGCCGCGCACGGTCCCAGGGCGAGGCCCCAACCCAGCGAAATGCCGGAAAGGCTCGAAAGACCCGAAAAGCGCGGCCGGTATCGCAGCCGCTTCGGCGACGCGCCCCTGCGATCGCGCTTCGGCGATGCATGACTCATGAAATCTCTCCTCCGGCCTGCGTCCCCGCAGGCTCCTGACCGATGAAGGGCGCGGCGGAAGAGGCGAAGGGGCTGCGGCGGCCCGCGGCGGGCGCGGTAGGCGGCTGGCCCGGACACGCACTCCCGCAGCGTCCGAAGGCGGTTGCGAAGGCCGGTATCCGGGCTTGCGGAGCGCCGCGGCGTGATCTGTGAGAGTCACGCCGCGGCGGAAACCCTCGCCTTCCCACGCCGAAGCGCAGTGGCTGCCCGTGCCGATCGATGAGGCACGAGCCCGAGGGGTTCCAGATCCGCTGACCGTTGCGGGGGCAGCGCAGGAATCGCCGCGCCGGCCGATCTCCGTGGAGAACGACGATGCGGGTTCACCTGCTTCCCGTTTAACCCCGCCGCCATGGATGGCATGTCGTGCGGGGCACCTTCGAACCGTGGTGGTCCGGCCGGGCAGTCGATGAGGCTGCCGCCACCGGAACGGCGGGATTATAGGTAGGGGCCTCCCGTGAGCCCCGCGGGCTCAGGGTGCGGGCCTGCCGTCGGGCCCGAAGAGCCGCCGCATCATCGCCACGCCCGCGACCAGCGCATTCGAGTAGGTGGCATAGGGTTCGTGCGCGGCTTCCAGCGGCACGTAGACGTGGGTGGTATCGCCCGGAGCCCCGTCCACCGCCTCCATCAGCACCCAATAGAACTCGCCCGTCTCCAGCTCGTGGACGGTGAGTGCGATGTTCCTGGACGAAGGCATGGAAATGAGGATGACGTTGCTTGCTGGCTGCGCCATGAATTGAACAGGCAAGGCAGGCGCGCGGTTGACAGTGCTTTCGGGGTTCTCCTACAGAGCGCCCTGAGAGGGCGGCCTAGCGTCGGACCGATGATCCACACAAGATTCAGGAGGCAGCATGAAGCACTTCACTCTTGAACCGGGCATGCTCTCGAGCATCGGCGGCGCCTTCTATCCCACCGGCTATTCGATGGTGATGTTCCCCGACGCCAGGGACGCCGAGCGCATCGGCCGCGGCCTGATCGAAAAAGGCATGAGCGGCGACGACATCTATCTGCTGCCGGCTGAGACCGTGCTGCGCGAGATCGTGCCCACGGTGACGACCGCCGACGACCCACTGCCCTCCGCCGGCACCGATGCGGCCACCGTGCGTGCCTATGCCAAGCTCGCGAAGGAAGGCCACGCCGCCCTGCTCGTCAGGACCGAGGACGGCGCCGCGGCCGAGCAGATGATGGAGGTGGTGCGCACCGTGCCCTACTCCATCGCCCAGCGCTATCGCACGCTGGTGATCGAGGACCTCTGAAGCTCCGGGGCCGCAAGCCCGGGCGTTCGGGCTTTCGCCGGTCATGCCGGCACGGCCATCGACACCGCGCGCTGGACCACGTCCCTCGCCATCGCCTGGGCGAGTTCATGCTCGCCGAGGAACACGGTGGCCGAGGTTTCCTGCGTGAGCAGGCGAGCCTCCTGCTCGTTGTGGCTGCGGATGACGGTCTGGATCGCCGGGTTGAGCGTGTGCGCCGTTTCCATCATCTGGCGCACGTTCATCGCGTCCGGCGTGGCGACGACCAGCACGCGCGCACGGGCGATATGTGCCTGGATCAGCACCGCCGGGTCGGCCGCATCGCCCCACACGGCGGGCGTGCCGGCCTCGCGCAGCTTCTCGACCAGCTCGCGGTTCTGCTCCGCCACCACGTAGGGGATGTCGTTGGCGTCGAGCTCGGCCGCGATGCGGCGCCCGACCCGGCCGTAGCCCACCAGCACCACCTGCCGCGATAGGTACTTGGCCTCGGTGGTCATCGGCAGTTCGGCCAGCGGGTCTTCTCGCATCTCCAGACCGCGCGCGAACGAGGAATGCGCATGCAGCCATTTCTGCATCGGCGCGATCAGGCTGAACCAGAGCGGATTGGTGGCGATGGAAATCAGCGCCCCGGCCAGCACCAGGCTCTGTCCTTCCGCCGGCAGCAGGCCGAGCGACACGCCCAGGCCGGCCAGGATGAAAGAGAACTCGCCGATCTGCGCCAGGCTGGCGCTCACCGTGAGCGCCGTGCCCAGCGGGTAGCGGAACACCAGCACCAGTGCGCAGGCCGCCAGCGACTTGCCCAGCACGATCACCAGCACCACGGCGAGCACCTGCAGCGGCCGGTCGAGCAGCACAGAGGGGTCGAACAGCATGCCGACCGACACGAAGAACAGCACCGCGAAGGCGTCGCGCAGCGGCAATGACTCCTGCGCCGCACGATGGGCGAACTGCGACTCGCGCATGACCATGCCCGCGAAGAAGGCACCCAGCGCGAACGACACACCGAAGAGCGCCGCCGACGCATAGGCGATGCTCACGGCCGCCGCCACCACGCACAGCGTGAACAGCTCGCGCGAGCCGGTGCGCGTGACCTGCCAGAGGATCCACGGGAACACCCGGCGCCCCACCACCAGCATCAGCGCCACGAAGCCGCCCACCTGCAGCATCGTGAGGCCCAGCGTCTGCCACAGCGGGTCGGCATTGCCGGTTCCGCCTGCAGCGCCCTGCACGCCCAGCGTGCCCGCCAGCGGCGGCAGGAGCACCAGCACCAGCACCATCGCGAGGTCTTCCACCACGAGCCAGCCGACCGCGATGCGCCCGGTGAACGAATCGAGGATGCCCAGGCTTTCGAGCGCGCGCAGCAGCACGACCGTGCTCGCCACCGACAGCGCCAGCCCGAACACCAGCGCGGCACCGGGGCTCCAGCCCCACCACATCGCCAGCCCCCCGCCCAGCAGCGTCGCCACCGCGATCTGCGCGAGCGCGCCGGGCAGCGCGATCTTGCGCACCGCCAGCAGGTCGTCGAGGGAGAAATGAAGGCCCACGCCGAACATCAGCAGCATCACGCCGATCTCGGCGAGCTGGGCCGCGATGCCCGCGTCGGCCACGAAGCCCGGGGTGAAGGGGCCGATGATCACGCCCGCCAGCAGGTAGCCGACCAAGGCCGGCAATCGCAGCCGCGCCGCCAGGAATCCAAGCATGAGCGCCAGCCCCAGGCCGGCGGCGATCGTGTTGATGAGGGAGACGCTGTGGGGCATCGTTGCATTTTGCAGGAACGATGCCCGGCCTTTTGGTTCGTCAGGCCATCCGCGGTGCCGCCTCAGCCGGCCATCTTGCCGCTGCGCTCGGCATCGAGCGCCTCGGGCTCCTGCGCCTCCACCCAGGTCTCGTTGTTGAGTCCGGCCTGCAGCCGGGCCTCGTCGAGCTCGTTGGTCCACTTGGCGACCACGATGGTGGCGACGCCGTTGCCGATCAGGTTGGTCAGCGCACGGGCCTCGGACATGAATCGGTCGATGCCGAGGATGAGCGCCAGCCCCGCCACAGGCACATGGCCCACGGCCGACAGCGTCGCCGCCAGCACGATGAAACCGCTGCCCGTGACGCCCGCCGCGCCCTTCGAGGTCAGCAGCAGCACCGCCAGCAGCGTGATCTCCTGCGTGAGCGTCATCGGCGTGTTGGTGGCCTGCGCGATGAACACCGCCGCCATCGTCAGGTAGATGGAGGTGCCGTCGAGGTTGAAGGAATAGCCGGTCGGAATGACGAGGCCCACGCAGGTCTTGTTGGCGCCCAGGTTCTCCATCTTCTCCATCATGCGCGGCAGCACCGACTCGCTCGACGAGGTGCCCAGCACGATCAGCAGCTCTTCCTTGATGTACTTGATGAACTTCCAGATGCTGAACCCATGGAAGCGCGCGATGAGCCCGAGCACCACGAAGATGAACAGCAGGCAGGTCAGGTAGAAGGTGCCCATCAGCTTGCCCAGCGAGAACAGGCTGCCCAGCCCGTACTTGCCGATGGTGAAGGCCATCGCGCCGAAGGCGCCGATGGGCGCCAGCTTCATGATGTAGTTGACGATGCCGAAGAGCACGTGCGAGCCCTTCTCGATCACGTCGAACACCAGCGTGCCGCGCCCCCCGAAACGGTGCAGCGCGAAGCCGAACAGCACCGCGATGAGCAGCACCTGCAGGATCTCGCCCTTGGCGAAGGCATCCACGATGGTGTTCGGGATGATGTTCATGATGAAGTCGACCGTGCCGGTCATCTTGCCCGGGCCGGTATAGGCCGCGATGCCCTTGGTGTCGAGCGTGGCCGGGTCGACGTTCATGCCAGCGCCGGGCTTGAGCACGTTCACGAGCACCAGGCCCACGACGAGCGCGATGCTGCTGACGATCTCGAAATACAGCAGCGCGAGGCCGCCGGTCTTGCCGACCTTCTTCATGTCCTCCATGCCGGCGATGCCCACCACCACCGTGCAGAAGATGATTGGCGCGATGATCATCTTGATCAGCTTGATGAAGCCGTCGCCCAGCGGCTTCATCGCCTCGCCCGCGGCCGGATAGAAGTGGCCGAGCAGCACGCCGATGATCACGGCGGTGATCACCTGCACGTAGAGCGAGCGGTACAGCGGGAGCTTTCTGGCGGATGTGCTTGTTGTGCTTTCCATGTTTGCCTCCGGGGGTTGAAAACTGTAGGACGCGCATCCGCGGTTTTCTATCCGTGGAACCCGCATCGTCGAAATGAAAAGACCCGCCGAAGCGGGTCTTGTCGATCAGGTGTAAGTCAGCATGCTTAATGCATGTGCAGGCCGCCGTTGACGGAGAAGTCGGCCCCCGTGCTGTAGCCGCCTTCGTCGGTGGCCAGCCACGAGATGATCGAGGCGATCTCGCTGGGTTCGCCCAGGCGCTTGACCGGGATGGTCGCCACGATCTTGTCGAGCACTTCCTGGCGGATGGCCTTGACCATGTCGGTGCCGATGTAGCCCGGGCTCACGGTGTTGACCGTCACGCCCTTGCTGGCGAGCTCCTGGGCCAGCGCCATGGTGAAGCCGTGCATGCCGGCCTTGGCCGCCGAGTAGTTGGTCTGGCCGGCCTGGCCCTTGGCGCCGTTGACCGAGCTGATGTTGATGATTCGGCCCCAGCCCTTTTCAACCATGTCGCCCACCACCTGCTTGGTGACGTTGAACATGCTGTTGAGGTTGGTCTCGATCACCGCGCTCCAGTCCTCGGGGGTCATCTTGAGGAACATGCGGTCCCGGGTGATGCCGGCATTGTTGACCAGCACGTCGATGGGGCCGTGCGCAGCCTTGGCGGCGGAGAAGGCTTCGACGGTGGATTGCCAGTCGCCGACATTGCCGACCGACGCATGGAACTCGAAGCCTGCGGCTTTCTGTTCGGCCAGCCATTTGGCGTAGTCGCGCGTGGGGCCGCAACCTGCGACCACGGTGAACCCGTCCTTGTACAGACGCTGGCAGATGGCTGTTCCGATGCCACCCATGCCTCCAGTGACATATGCAACTTTCTTGCTCATGAGATTTCCTTTGTGTAATGGCAAAAGCCTGAACGGCCGCCTTCACTCTAGCGAGTTTCAAGCCATGGCCCCTCTCAGGAAAACACTGAGCCAGGCTTGCAACCAGCTGTCACGAAGATTGTCACGAAGCGGCCTCCGTGCTCAGCCTCTATCCTCTCATCCGTGCGTGTCCGCACGAGCCAATCACCCAAGGAGTTCCAAAGTATGAATTTCGGGATCATCGTCTTCCCCGACGTCGAGGAACTCGACTTCGTCGGCCCCTGGGAAATGCTCACCATGTGGAGCAAGCTGGCCGGCGGTCCCGAGCATTGCCTGATCGTGGCCGAGAAGCGCGAGCCGGTGGTCTGCGCCAAGGGCCTGTCCATCAACCCCCACGTCTCCTTCGCCGACTGCCCCCAGCTCGACTGCCTGCTCGTCCCCGGCGGCATGGGCACGCGCCGCGAGGTCGACAACGTCGTCATGACCCGTTTCCTCGCCGACCAGGCGCCCGGATGCACCACGCTGATGTCCGTATGCACCGGCGCCTTCGTGCTGCACGCGGCCGGCCTGCTCTCGGGCAAGACCGCCACCACCCACTGGGGATCGCTCGACCGCCTGCGCGCGCTGAGCGACGTGAAGGTGGTGGAGCAGCGCTTCGTGCAGGACGGCAACGTCTGGACCTCGGCCGGGGTATCGGCCGGTACCGACCTGATGCTGGCCTACATCGCCCACACCGCGGGCGAGGAAGCCGCCGCCAAGGTACAGCTGCAGTCCGAGTACTACCCCGCGGACACCATCTACGGAAGCACCGCCAGCCACGAGCGCGCGCCGGCCTATGTGAAGCGGCCCGGTCCCCGCTTCCAGGCCCGATGAACGCGCCCTCCTTGCCCGAGCCGCTCCCGGTACTCGCTGCACGGGTGGGCGAAGCGCTGCGCGCGCGCGGGCAGACCGTGGCGGTGGTCGAGTCCTCGGCAGGCGGACTGGTGTCTGCCGCCCTGCTCGCCATCGCGGGCGCCTCGGCCTACTTCAAGGGCGGTGCGGTCGTCTATTCGAGGCGCGCGGGCCGCGCGCTGCTGAACCTGACCGCCGAAGACATGGCCGGCCTGCGCGGCGAGACCGAGCCCTACGCCCGGCTCGTCGCGGGCCGGGTGCGCGACACCCACCACTCGACCTGGGGCATCGCCGAAAGCGGAGCGGCCGGCCCCTCGCCCAGCCCTTACGGCGACGTGCCCGGGCGGGTATGCCTGGCGATCGTCGGCCCCGTCACCGTGAGTCGCACCGTCGAGACCGGCAATGCCGACCGCCCCGCGAACATGGACCTGTTCGCGCGGCACCTGCTCGCGCTGTTCGACGAAACACTGCGCGCCCGGTCGGTCGATTGAAGAACCTCAGTCCGCCTGCACGCCCGCCGCGCGGATCACCTTGCCCCACTTGGCCACCTCCGCAGCGAGGTGCGAGCGAAGGCTCTCGGGCGTCTGCTTCTCCACCGGCACGATCTCCGAGCTGAGTTCGGCCAGGCGGTTCTTCACCATGTCGTCCTGCAGCCCGGCGCGCAGGGCTGCGTTGAGCTTCTCGATCACCGCGGGCGGCGTGCCCTTGGGCGCATAGATGCCGTGCCACACGCGCACGTCGAAGCCCTTGAGGCCCTGCTCGTCCAGCGTCGGGATGTTCGGCAGGCTCGACAGCCGCTGCGGCGTGGTCACGCCGAACACCTTCACCCGGTTGCCGTCCTTGATGACGGGCGCGGTCTGCGTGGTCTGGTCGCACAGCAGGTCGACCTGCCCGCCCATCAGGTCGTTGAGCGCCGGCCCCGCCCCCTTGTAGGGCACGGTGGTCAGCTGCACACCGATCTGGTTCATGAACAGCAGCCCGCACAGCTGCGACACCGCGCCCACGCCCGCGTTGGCCAGCGTCACCTTGTCCTTGTTGGCCTTCACGTAGGCCAGCAGCTCCTGGTAGTTGCTGGCCGGGAAGTCCTTGCGCGACAGCAGCGTCATCGGCACGTCGAGCACCTGGCCGACGTACTCGAAGTCCTTGAGCGGGTCGTAGTTGAGCTTCTTGTAGAGCGCGGGCGCGGTGGCCATGCCCATGTGGTGGATCAGGATGGTGTAGCCGTTGGGCGCCGCCTTCGCCACCCGCGCGGGTGCGATGGTGCCGCCCGCGCCCACGGTGTTCTCCACGATGACAGGCTGGCCCAGCGACTTGCCCATGGGAATGGCCAGCATGCGCGCCACCACGTCGGTCGGTCCGCCGGCCGAGTACGGCACGACCATCGTCACCGGCTTGTCGGGCCATGCCGCCTGCGCCGAAGCCGGCGCCTGGAAGGCGAGCAGGCAGGCGCCTGCGGAGGCGGCGATCAGGGTCTTCAGTTTCCAGTTTCTGGTTGCTTTCACTTTCTTGTCTCCTTTGGTTGTTCTCTGGTCCGTTCGTCAGGTGTGTTCGTCAGGTGTGTTCGAGTGCGAGCAGGCGCTCGGCCAGCCGCACCACTGGGGCATCGACCATGCGCCCGTCGAGGCTGACGACGCCGCCGCCGGCCTCGCGGATGGCCGCGACCACGCGGCGGGCCCATGCCAGTTCCTGCGCCGAGGGGCCGAGCGCCGCATGCACCGGCGCGACCTGGTCGGGGTGGATGCACAGCTTGGCGCCGAAGCCGCCGCGCCGCGCGCGCGCGGTGTTCGCTGCCAGCCGGGGGGCGTCGCGCCAGTCGGGGGTCACGCCGTCGATGGGCGCGGCAAGGCCGGCGCGGCGCGAGGCCAGCAGCAGTGCGAGGCGCACGGGCACCAGTTCGGCCTCGTCGGCATCGCAGGCCAGGCCCAGGTCGGCCTGGAAATCGAGGTTGCCGAAGGCCAGGCGCAGCACCTGCGGGCCGGCGGCGAGTTCGTCGACCGCGGCGAGGCCGGCGGCCGATTCGATCAGCGGCACCAGCACGGCCAAGGGGCCTGCCGCCGTCGCCAGCCGCGACAGGTCGACCGCCCGTTCCGCCTTCGGCAGCACGATGCCGGCGATCAGCCCCTGGGCGGCGAGCGCTCCGACCTGCGCGCAGTCGTCGTCATGCCACGGCGTGCCGGCGGCGTTGATGCGCACCAGCAGCCGTCGCCGCTCTTCGGCGGGCAGCGCGGCGAACGCGGCACCCAGTTGCTCGCGCGCTTGAACCTTGCGCTCGGGCGCGACGGCGTCTTCGAGGTCGACGATCACGCCGCCCGCCCCGGTGGCCAGCGCGCGCGCATGGCGCTCGGGCCGGTCGGCGGGCACGAAGAGAAAGGCGCGTGCCAGCGAAAGCGGCGGCGCGCTCACACCGCGCCCGCCTCGCGCAGCGCCGCGATGTCCGCCTCGCTGCGCCCGAGGCTGCGCAGGATGGCGTCGGTGTGCTCGCCTACCGCCGGGATCGGGTCCATGCGGTAGTCGAAGGCGCTCTGGCGCCCTGCCGGCAGCAGGGCCGGTATGTCGCCCGCCGGCGAGCCCACCTGACGCCAGCGCTCGCGCGCCTGCAATTGGGGATGGGCCCACAGGCCGGCCATGTCGTTCATGCGGGCGTTGGCGATCTGCGCGGTGTCGAGCCGCTCAAGCACCTGCGCCGTCGTCAGCGCGCCGAAGGTCTCGAGGATGATGGCGCGCAGCATCTCGCGGTTCTCGTTGCGCCGCGCGTTGCTGTCGAAACGCGGGTCGGTGGCCAGCGCTGTCTGCAGCAGCACCTTCTCGCAGAAGGTGCGCCATTCGCGCTCGTTCTGCAGGCCAAGCATCACGGTGCCGCCGTCACCCGCGGGGAAAGGACCGTAGGGATAGATGGTCGCGTGCGAGGCGGCGCTGCGCGGCGGCGGTGGCGCGCCGTCGTAGGCGTAGTACATCGGGTAGCCCATCCACTCGGCCAGCGCCTCGAGCATCGACACGTCGATGTGCGAGCCCCTGCCCGTCTTTCCGCGCTGGAGCAGCGCCGCCAGGATGCCGGTGTACGCATACATGCCGGCCGCGATGTCGGCGATGGAGTTGCCCGACTTGCAGGGCTCCTCGGGCGTGCCCGTCACCGAGAGAAAGCCGGCCTCGCTCTGGATCAGCAGGTCGTAGGCCTTCTTGTCGCGGTACGGGCCGTCCTCGCCGTAGCCCGAGATGTCGCAGACGATGAGCCTCGGGTGCTTTTCGTGCAGGGCCTGCGCGCCCAGCCCCATGCGCGCGGCGGCGCCGGGTGCGAGGTTCTGCACCAGCACGTCGGCATCGGACAGCAGTTCCTGCAGCACCGCCAGCGCGGCGGGCTGCTTGAGGTCGAGCGTGAGGCTTTCCTTCGAGCGGTTCACCCACACGAAGTGCGAGGCCTCGCCAGCCACGCGGGCGTCGTAGGCGCGCGCGAAGTCGCCCGCTCCGGGGCGCTCCACCTTGATGACGCGCGCACCGAGGTCGGCGAGCTGCCGCGTGCAGAACGGCGCGGCGATGGCGTGCTCGAGCGAGATGACGGTGATGCCGTCCAGGGGTCTTGTCATGTGTTCTTCCCTCCCCGCTCAGGCCAGCACGGCCGTGGCCTGCATGGTGAGCCAGCCGTCGGCGTCCTCGCCCCACAGATCGAACGTCTTTCCATCGGCGCCCGGCTTGCCGTGCACGCGGAACGGCGCGATGTCGAAGGTCGGGCGCACCGCCCGGAACTCGAAGCGCGCGAGCTGCGCGCCCGGCACGTTGCGGCGCAGCAGGTCGACCAGCAGCGTCGCGATCAGCGGGCCGTGCACGATCAGGCCCGGATAGCCCTCGACCTGCGTGACGTAGCGGCGGTCGTAGTGGATGCGGTGGCCGTTGAAGGTGAGTGCCGAGTAGCGGAAGAGCAGCACGTCGTCGGGCACGATGTCGCGGCTGAAGGCGGCGTCCTTCGGGGCGGGCGTGGGTGGCGGGCCGGCCTCGCCCGGCTGGGCGGCGGCGCGGTAGACGATGTCGTGCTCCTCGGTGAGCGCAAGGCCGCGTTCGTTGCGCACCTCGTGGCGCACCAGCACGAACACGAGTTCGCCGGTGCGGCCCGACTTGTGCGTGACCGAGACGATGCGCGAGGTGCGCTCCGCCTTGTCGCCCACCTGCAGCGGATTGCCCGGCTCCCATGCGAGCCGCCCGCCCGCCCACATGCGGCGCGGCAGCGGCACCGGCGGCAGGAAGCCGCCGCGCCTGGCGTGACCGTCCTCGCCGATCTCCGACTGGCGGTGGTGCGGCAGGAAGTAGAGCCAGTGCCACAGCTCGGGCAGGCGGGTGCCGGCCTGCGGCGGCAGGTCGTCGCGGTCGAGCGTGGCGGCGAGCGCGCGCACCGGCGCGGCGGTGATGTCGTCGGCCAGCGTTTCGCTGCGGCCCTGCCAGGCCTGCAGCCTGGCCAGCGCCTCGCTGTCGATGATGGGAGATGGAGTCTGTGTGTCGTTGCTCATGGGTCTCTTCGTCGTTCAGTCGACCGCGGCGCCGGAGGCCTTGACGATCCGCGCCCACTTGGCGAGATCGTCGTGCAGCAGCGCCGCGAACTGTTCGGGGGTGGTCGGCGCGGCGATCTCCACGCCCTGCTGGTCGAGCTTGTCGCGCAGGTCCTTCGAGGCCAGCGCCTTGCGCGTGGCGTCCTGCAGCGTGGCGAGCACGTCGGGCGGCACGCCCGCGGGGGCGAACAGGCCGATCCACAGCGTGCCGTTGTAGCCGGGCACGGCCTCGGCGATAGCGGGCACGTCGGGCAGCACGGGCGAGCGCTTCTCGCCGCTGACGGCCAGCGCGCGCAGCTTGCCGGCCTTGATGTGCGGCAGCGCCGAAGGCAGGCTCGCGAACACGATCGGCAGCTGCCCGCCCAGCACGTCGTTGAGAGCGGGCGCCACGCCCTTGTAGGGCACGTGCTGCATCGAGATGCCGGCCATGCTGTTGAGCATTTCGCCGAGCAGGTGGTTGAGCGTGCCGTTGCCGGCCGAGGCGTACTGGTAGTTCGCGCCCTTCGCCCGCGCGAGCTTCAGGAACTCGGCGAAGTTCTTCGCCGGGAACGAGGGGTTGACCAGCAGCACGTTGGGCACCGAGCCGATGAGCCCCACGGGCTTGAAGTCGCGCTCGGGGTCGAAGCCCGGATTCCTGTAGAGCGCCGGGTTGATCGCCTGGCTGCTGCTGATGGTCATGAGCAGCGTGTAGCCGTCCTTCGGGCCCTTGGCGACGAGCTGCGTGCCGATGTTGCCGCCCGCGCCGGGGCGGTTGTCGACCACCACGCTGGCGTTGTTCATCACCTCGCCGAGCTTCTGGCCGACGAGCCGGCCGACGATGTCGTTGGTGCCGCCAGCGGCCTGGGGCACGACGAGCGTGACGGGGCGGGAGGGGTATGCGTCCGCATTCGCCGGGCCGGACTGGACCAGAGCGGCCGCGGCGGTCAGTGCGACCAGGGCCAATGCGCGCAATCTTGTGCCGGCAGCAGGGCGACGGACTTTCAATCCGCTGGCCACCGGCAGGTTTCGTTGGTGTCGTGTTGTCTCCATGGCCCGAATGGTCGGGCGCCCCACCCTCGCGCGCAATCTGCGATTTCGGAACCCAGCTTTCTGCAATGCCGAAGGCTGGCGGCATGCTGGCGCCTACCATCGCTGCATGCTCTTCGACCTTACCGACCTGCGCCTCTTCGTCGCCACGGCCGAACTCGGCAACCTCACGCGGGCCGCAGAGCGCCAGCACCTGTCGCTCGCGGCGGCAAGCGCGCGCATCAAGGCGCTCGAAACTCAGGCCGGGCTGCAGCTGCTGCAGCGCGAGGCCCGAGGCGTGCGGCTGCTTCCGCCGGGCGAAGCCTTCCTGCACCACGCGCGCCTCGTGCTGCACCAGACGGAGCAACTGCGCGCCGACCTGCTGGAGTACGGCGGAGGGCTGCGCGGCCACCTGCGCGTCTTTGCCAACACCACCGCGGTGACCGACTTCCTGCCCGAGATACTGCCGGGCTTCCTGGCGCACAACCCGCGCATCAACGTCGACCTTCAGGAAAAACCGAATGCTCAGATCCCGCGCGGCGTGCTCGACGGCCGCGCCGACATCGGCATCGTCGCCGGCCGCGTCGACACGCTGGGGCTGGAGGCCATCCACTTCAGCACCGACCGGCTGGTGCTCGCCACCTCGCGCAAGCACCGCTTCGCGAAGCGCAAGAAGATTTCCTTCGCCGAGACGCTGGACGAAGACGCGATCGGCATGCAGCAAGGCAGCACGCTGCAGACCTTTCTCTCGCAGATCACCGACAACCTGGGCAAGCGGCAGAAGTTGCGCATCCAGCTCGGCAGCTTCGACGCCATGTGCCGGATGATCGGCAACGGCGTGGGCATCGGCGTCGTGCCCGAGTCGGCCGCCCGGCGCAACCAGGAAAGCATGCAGCTCGCGCTGATAGACCTCGACGACGCCTGGTGCGTGCGGGAGCGCTACCTGCTCGTGCGCGACCGCGCAGCGCTGCCGATCTACGCACAGGCGCTGGTCGACACGCTATGCCGCCACTACGCCGAACAGCAGGCCTCTTCGCCAACCTGACTGCTGCCAGCACACAAAAACAGCAACTTGCACGCGATTGCTGAACAACTCGCCCCCGTCCCCATTTTCTGTGGGCAACTTTGGGGGTAACTCATGAGGAGCCTTGTAAAACGAATGCAAGTCGTTGTTTTACAAGGGTATTCCTTAGTTTGCTCAATTTTTGGGCGGTGTACAACTCTGGCCGCCAAAACCGCCTCGTCCAGGCCTGAAACAGCCTTTCGACTCCATTTTTCACGGTTTCCGGTGAGCGAAAAACGCCATCGGATCAGCCACTTGCGGCGGGAATGTGGAAAAGCCGGCTTCTTCCCCATTTTCAGTGCACAACTTTGGGGATAACTGATGAGGAGCGTTGTAAAAGCAACGTAAGTTGTTGTTTTACAAAGGGAATAGTTAATCTGCTCAAATTTTGGGCGGTGAACAAGCCGCTCCGCGGGACCCTTCCGCAGGCCTTGCCCGATCAGTAAGGCGGCGCCTTGCGCGCCCGCTGTGCGCGCGCCGCCTCGGTCCACCAGGCCAAGTCGTCGGCGAAGCGGCCGAAGGAGCGCTGCATCGATTCGCCCGCCGGGCCCGTGGGCTTGCCCGCCGCATCCAGCGTCTGCGAAATCGGTCCGACGGCCAGGGTGCTCGACACAACGACCATGCCCATCTCCGACAGGATCGAATGCCACACAGTGCCCGAGCGCACGCCGGAGAAGCGCCCCGCCGAATAGCTCGCGATGGCTGCGGGGCGCCAGAACCACTCCTCCAGGAAGTGGTCGGTGAGGTTCTTCAGGCCGGGCTGCGGGCCCCAGTTGTATTCGCCGGTGACGAAGACGAAGGCGTCGGCCGTGCGGATCTTCCCGGCCAGCGCCTCCATCGCGGCGGGAGCGCTGCCCTTCGGATATTCCTTGTACATGCGGTCGAGCATGGGCAGGTCGACCGCCTTCGCGTCCACCAACTCGGCGTCATCTCCGCGTTCGCGCAGGCCGGCGACGATGAAGTCGGCCAGGCGCACGCCCATGCGGTCGGAGCGGTAGGAGCCGTAGAACACCAGGATCTTGTCGCTCATCGTCGTTGCTCCGGCTGTGTGGATGGTGAGGGGCCGCGTCGTGCTCAGGTCGGCGCCTGCAGCTTGTCCTGCGTGCGGGTGTCGAAGTCGGACGCGTCGTGGCGCTCGTGAAGCTGGCTCGTGGGCTGGCCCCAGGTGCGGTTGACCATGCGGCCGCGCTGCACGGCCGGCCGTTTCGCGATCTCGTCGGCCCAGCGCACCACATTCCTGTATTCGCTCACCTGCAGGAACTCGCCCGCTTCGTAGAGCTGCCCCTTGGCCAGCGCACCGTACCAGGGCCAGACCGCGATGTCGGCAATGGTGTATTCGTCGCCCGCGAGATAGCGGCTTTCGGCCAGGCGGCGGTCGAGCACGTCGAGCTGGCGCTTGGTTTCCATCGCGAAGCGGTCGATGGCGTACTCGATCTTCGTGGGCGCGTAGGCATAGAAATGCCCGAATCCGCCGCCCAGGTAGGGCGCGCTGCCCATCTGCCAGAACAGCCACGACAGGCACTCGGCCCGCTCTGCCCGTTCCGTCGGCAGGAAGGCGTTGCCGAACTTCTCGGCCAGGTACTGCAGGATCGCGCCCGACTCGAACACGCGGATCGGCTTGTCGCCGCTGCGGTCCATCAGCGCGGGAATCTTGGAGTTCGGGTTCACCGCGACGAAGCCGCTGCCGAACTGGTCGCCATCGTTGATGCGGATCAGCCAGGCGTCGTACTCGGCGCCGGCATGGCCCAGCGCCAGCAGTTCCTCGAGCATCACCGTCACCTTCACGCCGTTGGGCGTGGCGAGCGAATAGAGTTGCAGCGGGTGCCTGCCTACCGGCAAGTCCTTTTCATGCGTGGCGCCTGCGATGGGCCGGTTGATGTTCGCGAAGCGGCCGCCGCTCTCTTTGTTCCATGACCAGACGGTGGGCGGCGTGTAGGCTGTCGTGCCATTCATGCGATGAGTTCCTGGAGTTGAACCGACGATGATCATTCTCTACGACTGTGCCACCGCCCCCAGCCCGCGGCGCGCGCGCATCCTGCTTGCCGAGAAGGGCATTGCACACGAAACCGTGCAGGTCGACCTGGTCCGTGGTGAGCAGCTGGGCGAGGCCTACCGCGCGATCAACCCGCAGTGCACCGTGCCTGCCCTGCGCACCGACGACGAAGACGGCCTGCTGCTGACCGACAACGCCGCCATCGCGGCCTGGGTGGAAGCCCGATACCCGCAGCCGCCACTGATGGGCATAACCCCGCGGGAAAAGGCCGAGATCGCGAGCTGGAACTGGCGCATCGAATTCGAAGGCCTGCTCGCCATCGCCGAGACGCTGCGCAACAGCTCACCCGCGATGGCGGACCGCGCGCTGCCCGGCCCGGTCAACTACGCGCAGATTCCCGAGCTCGCGCAGCGCGGGCTCGCCCGGATCCAGCATTTCTTCGACACGCTGAACGAACGCCTGGCCGGCCGCGACTTCATCGCCACCGACCGCTTCAGCATTGCCGACATCACCGCCGTGGTGGCGGTGGACTTCGCCCGCGTGGTGCGCGTCAAGCCCGGGGAGCAGCACCCCGAGCTGCTGCGCTGGCGCGCGGCGATGGCGCAGCGGCCGTCTATGGCGATGGCACGCTGAGCGACGGGCCTTGGCGCCCGTGGACCGGGAGGGTGTGAAAAAACCGCCGCGAACGGCCCGAAGGTCGCACCGAGGACCTGAACCGTAGCCAGCTACGGTAAGTAAGGCCCGCAGGTGCGAGTTCGGGCAGCGCAGCAGCTTTGTTCGCGCCTTCTCAGCGCTCGATGGTGAGCGCAACACCCATGCCGCCGCCGATGCACAGCGAGGCGATGCCCTTCTTGGCGTTGCGGCGCTGCATCTCATGCAGCAGCGTCACCAGGATGCGGCAGCCCGATGCGCCGATGGGGTGGCCGATGGCGATGGCGCCGCCGTTGACGTTCACCTTGTTGATGTCCCAGCCCATTTCCTTGTTCACCGCACAGGCCTGGGCCGCGAAGGCTTCGTTGATCTCGAGCAGGTCGAGGTCGGCGGCCTTCCAACCGGCGCGCTGCAGCGCCTTGGTCGATGCGGGCACGGGGCCCATGCCCATGATGGCGGGGTCGAGGCCGGCAGTGGCGTAGCTGGCGATGCGGCCCAGCGGCTTGAGGCCCAGTGCCGCGGCCTTCTTGGCCGTCATGACCATCACGGCTGCCGCGCCATCGTTCAGGCCCGAGGCGTTGCCTGCCGTCACGCCGCCGGCCTTGTCGAAGGCGGGACGCAGGCCGGCCAGGCCTTCGGCGCTGGTCTTGCGGTTGATGAACTCGTCGGTGTCGAAGACGACGGGGTCGCCCTTCTTCTGCGGAATGCTCACGCCGACGATCTCGTCCTTGAACTTGCCGGCGTCCTGCGCGGCAGCGGCCTTGGTCTGGCTGCCCAGCGCCAGTTCATCCTGCGCGGCGCGGTCGATGCCGTACTTCTTGGCCACGTTCTCGGCGGTGATGCCCATGTGGTACTGGTTGTAGACGTCCCACAGGCCGTCGACGATCATGGTGTCGACCATCTTCCAGTCGCCCATGCGCTGGCCGTTGCGCGAGTTGGGCAGCACGTGCGGTGCGGCGCTCATGTTCTCCTGGCCGCCGGCAATGACGATCTCGCTGTCGCCCGTGGCCACGGCCTGCGCTGCGAGCATCACGGCCTTCAGGCCCGAGCCGCACACGGCGTTGATCGTGAGCGCCGGCGTTTCCTTGGCGCCGCCGCTCTTCAGCCACGCCTGGCGCGCGGGGTTCTGGCCCGCGCCGGCCGCCAGCACCTGGCCCATGATGGCCTCGCCGATCTGGTCGGCCGTGAGGTTGGCGCGCGCAATCACTTCCTTGATGACGGTTGCACCGAGCTCGGTGGCCGGGATGCCGGCGAGCGAGCCGCCGAACTTGCCGACTGCCGTGCGGGCGGCCGAAACGATGACGATGTCTTCCATGAGGTTCTCCGTTGAAGTGATTAAGGAATCTGCGTATCAAAACTGCAGGCGCAACTTGCGCCAAGCCACAGCCCAACCCAGGAACACCGCGGAACCGGCCTTGCCGGGCCGCCGGTGTTGCCCCCTGCAAGAGGGTTGGCGGCCACACGCAGTGGGCAAGCCTGGGGGTGTGCCATGTTTAGGCCTTGGCCTTGACGTAGCGTCCGGGCGCCAGCTCGATGGCCTTGTAGGCCTTGCCGTTGCCGTACGCCTTGGGCGCGGGGATCTGTTTGCCCGCGTGCCCCTTGAGCCATTGTGCCCAGTCGGTCCACCAGCTGCCCGGATGCTCCTGCGCGCCGGCCAGCCATTCGGCCTGGGTCCTGGGAAACTTGCCGTCCTCGCGGATCCAGTGGCTGCGCTTCTTCTTGGCGGGCGGGTTGATCACGCCGGCGATGTGGCCCGATGCGCCCATCACGAAGCGCTTCTTGCCGGGCAGCAGCTGCGTGGAGGCATAGGCGCCGCCGATGGGCACGATGTGGTCCTCGCGCGAGCCGTAGATGTAGGCCGGGATGTCGATGCGGCCAAGGTCGATCTTCTCGCCGCACACGGTGAGCGCATTCGGCTTGGCCAGCTTGTTCTCGTGGTACGTGTTGCGCAGATACCAGGCGTAGAACGGGCCCGGCAGGTTGGTGGCGTCGCTGTTCCAGTACAGCAGGTCGAAGGGCGGCGGGGTCTCGCCCTTGAGGTAGTTGCCGACCACGTAGTTCCACACCAGGTCGTTGGGCCGCAGGAAGCTGAAGGTCGAGGCCAGGTCGCCGCCCGGCAGCAGGCCGCCGTTGCCCAGCTGCATCTCGCGGTACTGCACGAGCTGCTCGTCCACGAAGATGTCGAGGATGCCGGTGTCGCTGAAGTCGAGGAAGGTGGTCAGCAGCGTGACCGAGGCGGCCGGCTTCTCGCCGCGCGCCGCGAGCACGGCCAGCGCGGTGCTCAGGATGGTGCCGCCCACGCAGAAGCCCAGCGCGTTGATCTGCTTGCTTGCGCTGATCTCCTGCACCGTGTGGATGGCCTTGATGGCGGCGTTCTCGATGTAGTCGTCCCAGGTGGCCTTGCCCATCGACTCGTCGGGGTTGCGCCAGCTCACCACGAACACGCGGTGGCCCTGCTCGTTCGCATAGCGGATCAGCGAGTTCTCGGGCTGAAGGTCGAGGATGTAGAACTTGTTGATGCAAGGCGGCACCAGCAGGAAGGGCCGCTCATAAACCTTGGGCGTGAGGGGCTTGTATTCGAGAAGCTGGAAGAACTCGTTCTCGAACACCACGGCGCCCTCGGTGGTGGCCACGTTGCGCCCCACTTCGAAGGCGCTCTCGTCGGTCATGCTGAGGTGGCCCTGCTTGACGTCGTTCAGCAGATTCTGGATGCCCTTGGCGATGCTCTCGCCCTGCGTGTCGATGGCCTTCTTCTGCGCCTCGGCGTTGAAGGCCAGCGAATTGCTGGGCGCCGAGGCGGCCATCCATTGCTCGACGGCGAACCGAAGCCGCGCCTTGGTCTTCTGGTCGGCATCGATGGCCTCGGCCATGCTCAGCATGGTGCGGCCGTTGAGCAGGTAGACGGCCGCCGAGAAGGCGGACAGCGGATTCTTGTTCCAGGCATCGCCCGCGAAGCGCCTGTCGCCTTCGGGCCTGGCGTCGAAGCCCTGGCGCCAGAGTTCGGTGGCCTCGGCGAGGTATTGCTGCTGGATCGACTGGAGCTTCTCGGGGTCGATGGAAAAGCGGGGCATCTGCGGCAGCTCCGGCAATTTCGGCAGCTGCCATAGCGGCGTGCCTCCGATGTCGAAGGCGGAGCCGGCCTGCGCGGTGGACTGCCGGAACGATTCCAGCGCCTGGGTCCATCCTTGCGAAAGAGCCTGCTGAAAGGGCGCGAACGCATCGGCACCCGTTGCTTGTTGCTTCATCTTCTCTCCTGGTCCTCGCCTGAAACGGTACGGATGGCTTGCGTGATTTGAGTATGCTGCATCCCAAGGGCGCTCACAACGCTACCTCCACCACTTACCAACTGAAACTTTCCGTGTTTGTCCATCTGATCGTCATCGGCTGGCTGTATGTCGCCTTGATGATGGCGGTGGCCGAAGCCACCAACACCACCGGCACCGTGCTGGGCGCCATCTTCACATTTCTTTTGTACGGTTTGGCGCCCGTGGCACTGGTGGTTTACCTGATGGGCACGCCCGCACGGCGGCGCGCCATCAGGCAGCGCGAACTCGAGGCACAGGAAGCCGCGCGCCGCGCAGCCGCCGAGGAAGCAAGCCGGCCCACCGGAACTACGGGGTCAGACCTTCCAGACCAGGGCAGCGAAGCGCCCGCTGATGCCGTCGCGCCGGTGCGAAAAGAACCGTGATGGATTGCCGACGGTGCACCACTTGTCACTGCCGTCGTTGCCATGGATCGATTCCACGCCCGCCGCGCGCAGCCGCTGGCGCGCCAGCCCGGGCAGGTCGGCGAGCCATTTGCCGGGAGCAGGCCCAGGCCGGAAACAGGTCGCGGCCTCGGGCGCATGCGCCTCGAAGGCAGCCTTGACCTCGGGGCCCACCTCGAAGGCCTTGGGGCCGATGCACGGCCCCAGCCAGGCAATGACTCCTGGAGCGCCATCGAAAGCCCTCACCGTCTGCTCCAGCACGCCGCCGGCCAGCCCGCGCCAGCCCGCATGCGCCGCCGCCACGCGATGCCCGGCTTCGTCGGTGAAGAGCACCGGCAGGCAATCGGCCACCATGATCGTGCAGGCCAGGCCTGCCGCCGTGGCGGTACAACCGTCTGCAGCCGTGCCGTCGTTCACGATGCCAGGGGCGGCATCGAGTTCGACGACGCCCGTCCCGTGCACCTGCTGGAGAAAGACCGGACGAGCCTCGATGGCCGCGCGCAAACGGTTGCGGTTGTCCGCCACGTGCGAGGGCTCGTCGCCCACGTGGTCGCCGAGGTTCAGGCTCGCGTAGCGCCCCGGCGAGACACCGCCTTCGCGCGTGGTGCACACGGCCCGCACGTTCGGCGGCGCGGGCCATTCGGGCACCAGCCAGCTTGCATCCATCGGCTTCAGGCTTCCGCGTCGGGGGCCTGCGAGGGCTGCGCGCGCTGGAAGGCCTCGTGCTCCATGCAGGCGTCGAAGGCGGCCATGGTGCGCGGCAGGCCGCTGAAGTCGCAGTCGAAGCGGCGGCCGTTGAAGATCTGCGGCACGAGGCAGCAATCGGCCAGCGTCGGCGTGTCGCCCCAGCAGTAGGTGCCGGCGGGGTACTGCGCGAGCTGGCGCTCGAAGGCCAGCAGGCCGTCGCGCACCCAGTGGCGGTACCAGGCGTTCTTGGCTTCCTCGTCGAGCTTGAGGTCCTTCACGAGGTACTTGAGCACGCGCAGGTTGTTCAGCGGATGGATCTCGCAGGCGATCGACTGCGCCAGCGCGCGCACGTGGGCGCGGGCCACCGGGTCGCGCGGCAGCAGCGCGGGCTCGGGATGCGTTTCGTCGAGGTACTCGATGATGGCCATGGACTGCGAGAAGCGCTCGCCGCCGTCTTCGAGCAGCGGCACCAGCCTGTCGGCGGAGATGGCGGCGTAGGGGCCGGTGCGGTGGTCGCCGCGCGCGATGTGCACGGGGATGTATTCGAAATCGAGGCCCTTCAGGTTGAGGGCGATGCGGACGCGGAACGAGGCGGAGGAGCGGAAATAGTTGTGCAGCTTCATGATCCGGCAAGCATAGCGCTCCCTCCGAAGCACAGCGTCAGGAGCGGGCTATAGCCGCCAGCACGCAGCGGAAGTCCAGCAGCGCGGCCTTCGGGGAGGTGGCGGCGACGGCCTCGCGCCACTCGCCGAGGATGCGGCGCGCGGCTTCTTCCTCGCGGGCGGCGATGCCGATGCGCCATGGCCCCAGGGTGCCGGGCTCCTCGCCCTCGCCATGGTTGTGCAGGCCTTCGCCGTAGGGCCGGCCCTCGGAGCAGGCGCGGCAGAGCATCTGCATGCTGGTGGTCCAGTTCTCGGCGCTGGCGTCGGCGGCCTCGAAGCGCTTGACCAGCGCGTCGATGTCTTCCCTGGTCGCCTCCTCGATGGTGACTTCGTACGTCGAATAGTCCGACGGCGCGATCAGCTCCAGGGCGTCGAACACCGGCACCTCGCGCTCGCCCCGCAGGCGGTAGCCGTTGGCCGCGCCGTCGTGCAGCACGAGGTCGCCGTAGCGGTGGCCGCAGTCGGGCGTGGGCACGTTGCGCAGGATGGCGCGCGCCGGATCGATGCGGTCGGCCCACACCACCTCGCTGGCCTCGAGGCCATGCACGCGGATGGGCGTGAGCCCGATGAAGAGATCGACCGGCCCGTCGCCCTCGGGCACCTCGATGCCGTACTGCCGCCAGGCGCTGCGCGCGGTGGCCCAGTCGCCCAGGGCCGTGGCCGCGATGCCGAGATTCCAGACCGCGCCCTCGTTGCGCGGGTCGCACTGCACGGCACGGGCGTTGGCCTGCAGCGAGGCGGCCCAGTCGCCGCGGTACTTGTGGATGAGGCCGATGTTGTACCAGGGCGCCGACCAGTTCGGCAGCACGGCGCCGGCCTGCTCATAGGCCTGCAGCGCTGCGTCCTGGTCGCCCTCCTCGTCGAGCCGGCGGCCTAGTTCGTTGAGCGCGTTGGCCTTGCCGGCCTTGCCGATTCGGATGGGCATGGTGGGAAATGAGGGGAATGGAGAAGGAATCCGCCGCGCGGGCCGTCTATTGTGAGCCCCGCGCCTCTGGCACACTGCCGGTTTCCCGCCTGGCTTCCCCCTGAGAAACTGAGAAAAGGACACGTCTCCATGGCTTCCGAGTTCGTCTTCGCCCCGCCCGCCGCCGTTTCGGTTCCGGTGGCCGGCCAGTCCGCCCGCTTCCCGGTGCACCGCATCTACTGCGTGGGCCGCAACTACGAAGATCACGCCAAGGAAATGGGTTTCACCGGCCGCGAACCGCCCTTCTTCTTCATGAAGCCCGCCGACGCGCTGGTGGTGGTCGACGCCGGCCAGACCGGCACCATGGCCTACCCGTCGCTCACCAAGAACCTGCACCACGAGATCGAACTCGTGGTCGCCATCGGCACCGGCGGCAAGAACATCTCCGCGGCCGACGCGCACAAGCACATCTACGGCTACGCGGTCGGCCTCGACATGACCCGCCGCGACCTGCAGAACGACATGAAGAAGCAGGGCCGCCCCTGGGACATCGGCAAGGGCTTCGAGCAGAGCGCACCCATCGGCCCGATCGTGCCCGTGGCGCAGGCCGGCGACGCAGAGAAGGCCGAGATCTCGCTGCAGGTCAACGGCGCCGACCGCCAGCGCAGCAACGTGAGCAAGCTGATCTGGAACGTGGCCGAGACCATCGAGCACCTCTCGGCAGCCTGGGAGCTGCAGCCCGGCGACCTGATCTACACCGGCACGCCCGAAGGCGTGGCGGCCGTGGTGGCCGGCGACACGCTCGTGGGCGAGGTCGCGGGCCTGCCCAAGCTGACCGTCAAGGTCGTCTGAAGACGGCGGTCGGTTCATGCTCCTGCGCGTCCCCATCAAGCATTGCAAGAACTGCGGCACCGCGGTGGTCTACCGCGTGCCGGACGACGGCGACACCAAGCAGCGCGCCGTCTGCCCGGCCTGCCACACCATCCACTACGAGAACCCGCTGAACGTGGTCGGCACCATCCCCGTGCTGGGCGACAAGGTGCTGCTGTGCAAACGCAACATCGAGCCGCGCTGGGGCAAGTGGACGCTGCCGGCCGGCTTCATGGAGCTCGAAGAGACCACCGCCCAGGGCGCGGCCCGCGAGACCGACGAGGAGGCCGGCGCGAACTTCGAACTCGAGGGCCTGTTCTCGGTGATCAGCGTGGTGCGCGTGGGGCAGGTGCACCTGTTCTACCGCGCGCGCCTGCTCGACGACAAGTTCGACCCGGGCCACGAGACCATCGAGGCGCGGCTCTTCACCGAGGAAGAGATTCCCTGGGACGAGATCGCCTTTCGCACGGTGCGCGAGACGCTCGAACACTACTTCGCGGACCGCCGACGCGGCAGCTTCGACCGCGTGCACGAACTCAGCATCGTTTGACCAAATCCATGAACAAGACTCTGCGCGCCACCCTCCTCTGCAGCGCCAGCCTCGGCTTCGCGCTGGCGGCAACGGCAGCCAGGGCGGACGCCGTGGGCGAGGTGGATACCGCCTTCAAGCTCATCGGGCCCGACCACAAGATCGTGATCGAGGCCTACGACGACCCCAAGGTCAACGGCGTGACCTGCTACGTCTCGCGCGCCAAGACCGGCGGCCTGGCGGGCGCCTTCGGCGTGGCCGAGGACAAGGCCGAGGCCTCCATCGCCTGCCGCCAGGTCGGCCCGGTGAGCATCACCCAGCCGCTGCCCAAGCGCGAGGAGGTCTACAGCGAGCGGCTGTCGGTGCTCTTCAAGCGGCTGCGCGTGGTGCGCATGGTCGACCCCAAGCGCAACACGCTGGTCTACCTGACCTACTCCGACCTGCTGATCGACGGCTCGCCGAAGAACAGCGTGACCGCGGTGCCCATCGACCGGGCGACGCCGATCCCGCTCAAGTAGCAGGCACAGGCAGCAAGCACTGGCAGCAAGCATCGGGGGCGGGTGCGGGGCCGCCGGCGCGACTCCCGCGCAATGCCCACCTCACAGCCGGTTGCTCTTTCGCAGGGCGCCGCCTCGGTGGTTTGCTAGCATCGCCCGCGTGGCGCACCCCCGGGAGCGCCGGTTTGCAGGAACCCTCCGCAACGAACCCGTTCGAACAGAGCCCATGCACCTTCAGACTTTCGTTTTACGTTTCGGCGCCGCGGCGCTGCTGGCCACGGGCCTCGCAGCCTGTACCACCGTCGATCTCAACACCCCCTGGCCGACGACGCCTCCGGCCGCCAAGCCGCTGGTGCCGCAGCGCCCGGCCGCGCTGTTCATCCGACCGGCCAACGGCCCGACCATCGCGCGCTTCGACGGCGACCGCGTCAAGGGCATCGACATCGGCGGCAACCTCGGCGACCCGATCGTCGCCGCCGCCGACGGGCGCGTGGTGTACGTGGGCAGCGAACTGCCCGCCTACGGCAACATGGTCATCGTCAAGCACAACGAGACCTTCCTGACGGCCTACGCACACCTGCAGACCATCTATGTCAAAGAGAACGCCGTGGTCCGCCAGGGCGACAAGATCGCCGAGATGGGCCGCAGCAACGCCGACCGCGTGAAGCTGCGCTTCGAGATCCGCAAGAACGGCAGCCCGGTCGATCCCGAGCCGTATCTCAGCGGCCGGCTGTTGCAGTAACGGCTGACGGCCGCAGGCCCGGCCGCCGCCAACGAAAAAGCCCCCTTTCGGGGGCTTTCGGCTTTCTGGGGCGCACTGAAAACTGCGCCCCGCGCCTGCGTCACTCCAACACGGTGGCCTTGGTGTCGCGCAGCACGATCTCGCGCCAGCTGCTGTCGTAGGTGCTGACGAACATGTCGCGGAAGGACACCGAGCCCTGCGCCGGCAGGTTGAAGCTCTTCGATGCCGTGCCCGTGGCCGAAGGCGCCACGTCGGCCCGGTCTTCCGCGCCGGCCGAGGGACCGGCGATCAGTTTCAGGAAGAACTGCGTCGCGAAGGCGGGGTTCAGGCCCGTGGCGCTGATCGAGAAGTCGCTGCCGCCCGAATAGGAGGCCAGGGCCGGCGTGGTCGCGAAGTCCGGATAGCCGACTGCGGCGGCTTCCGCCAGCGTCAGCGGTCGGCCATGGAAGCGGTGCTTGTAGACGATGTCGAAGCCGTTGAACTTGGCCACCGTCGTGCCGTCGCTCTCGTACGCGGTGAAGGTGTACTCGGGCGTGGCGGGGAGCGCGGCGATCGCGCTGTCGGTCAGGCCCGCGTTCTGACGGCCGTTGCAGTTCGTCGTCAGGTAGTAGTAGTTGAAGTCCGGGCTGCCATCGATCGGCCATGCGCCGCCGCCCGAAGGACGCGAGTGGCGCAGGCCGCCCGGGGGCAGCCCCGGGCCGGTGACCACCACCGACGCGACGTTGTCGCTGTTGCCGGTGCTGATGTCCTGGATCTCGAACTGCAGCGAGCTGCTCACGCAACCGGTCGCCTTCTCCTTGGTGGCATGGACGTGCGGGTTGATGTCCAGCACGCGACCGTCGCCGCGCAGGCGCCACACGCCGTCGGTGCCCTTGACCACCTGCATGCCCTGCGTGTTGCTGAATGCGATGCCGTTCTTGTCCTTGTGCGTGAACTCGACGAAGGCGCGCGGGCTCGTGTTGTTCGCGTCGATGGTGTAGTTGATGCGCTGGATCACCACGTCGGTGAAGCTCGCGCCGATGAGGTTGACGTCGGTCGCCGTCTCGTTCGCGAACTGCGAGGCGGTGAGGTCGGAGAACCTGAAGCCGTAGGTGCCGGTGACGGGGTTGGTGCCGTCGGTCATCAGCGGCAGCAGCTGCGACGGCGAGGGAAGACCGGTGGCGAACTTGCCCACGAAGTCGGAGAACACCTTGCGGATCGCCGCGATGTCGTCGGCCGCGGTGCCCATGCCGGAGCCGCTCATCGGCGTGGCGGCGGGTTCGGCCGCAGCCTTCACCGCCAGGTCGTCGGCGATCTGCTGCTGGGTGACGATGTTGGTGATGGTCGCCACATTGGTGGCCGGATCGACGCTCACGCGCAGCACGTCGAGCGCCTTGTCCAGCGCGCTGGACAGCGGGGTGAAGGCGGTGCGCAGCAGGTCGATGCTGGCGTCCACGCCCATCGCCTGCAGAACCGGCAGCAGCTTGGCCTTCAGCGCGTCGCTCTCGGCCTTGAGCTCGTCCGCGGAGAGCGAGGCGAACTCGCCGCCGTCGAAGTACTGCGACGCCAGCCGGCCGGCGATGTTGGACACCACCAGGTCGGTCAGCGGCGTGATGTTGATGTTGCCGTTGACGTCGGCCGCGGTGGCGGCCGAATGGATCACCGTGCGCTCGCCGGCCACCGTGCCCTCGGCGCGGAAGACGAAGGGCGCGGTCATGCCGCTCACGTCGACGGTGTACTTGCCGTCGACCAGCGGCACGGTCTTGCTGGCGCCCTTGGCGTCCTTGACGGTGACGGTACCCACCAGCGGCAGGCCGGCAGCCGCCGTGCCCGAAAACGTAACAGACGCCGCCGGCGGGTTGCTGGCCGGCGGGTTGCTGGCCGGCGGATTGCTCGCGGGCGGGCTGCTGGGCGGGTTGCTCGAGGCGGGAAAGCCGGCAAAACCTCCGCCACCGCCGCCCCCACCCCCGCCGCAGGCGCCGAGCGAGACCAGGAACGCCACCGCGAATGCGCAGCGCGTCATCTGGAAGAAGGACCGGCCGGGGGCCGCGGGGGTCGCGAAGTTTGTGTTCATGATGGTCTTGGCGGTAAAGGAGCAAACAAAAGAATCAACTCGTAACACGAGCGTTGCGATTCTTCTGGAGGCCCCCGCCTCCGACCATCCTCTGTTTTGAGGATGCGGACCGCCCGGCCCTAGAGCAGGCTCTCGGGCACCAGCGGAGCCAGCAGCTCCAGCTTCCAGCGCGACCAGAAGTCCGTCTCGGGCTCCTGGTGCAGGATGGTGTCGGCCGCGTCGCCCGAGGCCGGGCTCACCCACTCGATGGCGCCTTTCGGCCCCAGCTGCAGCTGGTAGGCGCCGTCCAGCCGCATGAAGCCGATCAGGCTGGTGAGCTGCTGGGCGATCTGCGGGCTGAAGATGAAGATGCCGACCTCGGTGTTGTGCAGCATCGAGCGCGGGTCGAAGTTCATCGAGCCGATGAAGACGATCTTGCGGTCGACCACCGCCGACTTGCCGTGCAGCCGGCCGCTGGCCGAGCCGTACATGCCGAATCGCTTGGTCTGCTCCACCCGCTTGGGGCTCAGCTCGTACAGCTCCACGCCCAGGCGCAGCATCTCGGCGCGATAGCGGCGGTAGCCGATGTGCACCAGCGACTCGTCGGTGGCGGCCAGCGAATTGGTGACGATGGTGTAGCTCACGCCGTTGCCGCGCACCAGGCGGATGGTCTCCATGCCGCCGCGCCCCGGGATCAGGTAGGGCGTGGTCTGCATGATCTCGTTCTCGGCGCCGCGCAGGTAGCGCCGCACGTTGTAGAGCACGCTGTCCTTCGACTCGTCGGCCGGCAGGCCCCGCGCCTCGTCGGTCTGGCCCAGCGCCTTGGCGGGCGGATCGGCATACGCCTCGGCGCGCGCCCAGACCAGCTTCAGCTCGCCGGCTGCAAGGTCCTTGGCCAGCGAGTTGTTGCCCAGCAGGTCGGTGGAGCCGGGTTCCTCGGGGTGCAGCTCTTCAGGACCGGTGGTGAGGCGGTCGAAGCGCTCGCGCAGCTGCCGGGGCGTCTCGCCGCCCGGCGGCACCAGCGACTCGATGGGATAGACGTACGGGCTGTTCCAGTACATGTCGAACAGCGAGGACAGCTTCGGCACCACCGCGCCGGCCACCAGCGTGTCGATGTCGATGAAGTTCGAGCCCCCGTCGCGCAGGAAGTACTCGTTGGCCATGTTGCGCCCGCCCATCACGCCGATGGTGTTGTCCACCACGTAGAGCTTGTTGTGCATGCGGCGGTGCACGCGGTCGAAGTCCAGGATCGACCATGCCCAGCGCGTGCCGAAGCGGTCGCGCCCGGCGGGAAAGGGATTGAAGAGCCGGACCTCCACGTTGGGGTGAGAGGCGAAGCTGGTGAACAGCGGATCGGCGCCGGCCGTGTAGAGGTCGTCCACCAGCAGGCGCACGCGCACGCCCCGGTCGGCCGCGTCGCGCAGGGCGCGCAGCAGGTAGCGGCCGGTCTCGTCGTTCTGCACGAGGTAGTACTGCACGTCGATGGAGCGCTGCGCCCGGCGCGCGAGCTCGATGCGCGCATGCAGCGAGAACTGCGGCATGGGCAGCAGGCGGAACCCGCTGAGCGGCTCGCCCGGCGGCGCCGCGGCCTTCACGAGGCGGCCGAGCGGCGTGTCGGCGCCGTCGGCGATGGCCGTGGAGGGCTTGCGCTGCACCTGCGACGGCAGGCCGGCACAGCCCGCCATGAACAGCGCCGCGATGCCCAGCAGCAGCCAGGCCAGCCATCGGACATGCGGTTGGTCGGCAGTCCGGCGGTGGGATTTCGGCATGGATGGCGGCGCGTGGGTTGGAGCGGGAATCTTGGTTCGGGCCAGTGCCCGGAAAAGCTCGCGGTTTCTACCACGAGCCCGCTCCATGTGCTGCACCGCAGCGGCAGATTCAAGACCCGGGGAAGGCCCGCTCAGGAGCCGCGCGCAGGCCCCCACTGCCTGACGAAATGATCGGCCCGCAGCGTGGCCCTCTCGACCGCAGCGTCCCACGACAACTGCTGGGTGATGACCAGCGCACAACGCGGGATGCCGCTGAAGCTCAGTTCGGCGATGCCGGCGTAGGTGCCGCTGGGGGTGCGCATGAGCTCGAGCCAGCCGGTCCAGCCGTCCGGAACGCTGAGAGCCAGTCGAGCGCCGTCCATGATGGGATCACCATAGCCCATTTATTTACGCACTTCCATGAATTTAAACCCTAGGTACTACCTTGGGACGGAGGGGTGAGGAGGCTAATGGCTGCGCGCGCCGGGCGCATCACGCGAACATGGGAGGCATCGGCGCACCGGTCGGCCCACAAACCGGCCGCCCCACCGACACAGGGGCGAACAAGCCGAGGCTGCTGCCCGGCTTTTGGGCAAAGATCGGGAAGCATGAAAGCGAAGAAGACAAGCGCCAACTCCGGCGCCAACCTGGCCCTTTTCGAGGATCCGCCCCGGCCGGCGCGCGAGGCGCTAGGCACCGGCGCGTTCGTGCTGCCCGGCTTCGCCCTGCCCTTCGTGGACGAACTTCTGCCAGCGATCCGTTCGGTGGCGGAGGCGGCGCCCTTCCGGCACCTCGTCACGCCGGGCGGCTTCACCATGTCGGTCGCGCTCACCAATTGCGGCGCACTGGGCTGGACCAGCGACCGGCGCGGCTATCGCTACAGCGCGACCGATCCCGACAGCGGCAAGCCCTGGCCCGCCATGCCCGAACCCCTGGCGCGGCTGGCACGCGAGGCCGCATCGGCAGCCGGCTTCGACGGCTTCTCGCCCGACGCCTGCCTCGTCAACCGCTACGCCCCCGGCGCGCGGCTTTCGCTGCACCAGGACAAGGACGAGCGCGACTACGGCGCGCCCATCGTCTCGGTGTCGCTGGGCATGCCGGCGGTGTTCCTGTTCGGCGGCCATGTGCGCACCGACAAGGCGGCGCGCGTGCCGCTCGCGCACGGTGACGTGGTGGTCTGGGGCGGCGAGGACCGGCTGCGCTTCCACGGCGTGCTGCCGCTGAAGGACGAGCCTCACCCGCTGCTGGGTGCAGTGCGCATCAACCTCACCTTCCGCAAGGCGGGCTGAGCGGCGGCGCTGATGCGGGCTGGCGCGAAGGACTGCTCAGGCCTGCCCCTGCGCCCCCTGCGTCCTGTCGTGCACCCATCGCATGGCCTGCTGCTCGGCGTGGCGCAGGGCCTCGGCCTCGGTGCCGTAGGAGGCGTTGTCGGTATCGGCAGGCAGTTCGATGTCGTCCTCTCCGGGGGACGCAGCGCGGCAGACCACGACGGGCCTGTAGGTCTGGTCATCGAGCCGCTCGGCGCGGCACAGGAACAGCCGACCGCGATAGCTGAAGGTGACGAGGCGGTCCTCGAAGGCTGAGGGGGTTGCTTGTTGCATGGAATGGGTCCTTTCTTTCTCTTGAGATGCTGGTCAACGTCGTTCCAGGCCTACAGACAGAGCCGGCGTGCAGCACCATGGTGGCGCCATGACACATCCCATCGAACTCACCATCGAGGAGCCGCTGCCGGGCGCCTACATCTGGCAGCTGCTCGAAACCGACGACCAGGGCACGCATCCCCGCGTCCTGCGCAGGGCCTACGAGCCTGCCGAGAGCTACGAGCTCGCGCTCTCCTCAGGCCAGCGGGCCCTGCAAAGCGAGATCCGGCACCGGGCACCGCACGCGCACGGAACGGGCGCGTCGTGATGACGGGCACTCCGGCCTGTGCGGCGTGCGCCCTCTTTCGTTTTGCCTGTGATCAGGCCTGATACCAATGTGACGGGGCGGCCAGGGCCGCGGCTAAGGCTCGGGCCGCCTCGCCTTGTCGGAGAGTGGCCCATGCCCGGCGCGGCTGCCAGCGCGAGCCGTCCGGTACCGGGTGATCCCGTGGACGGCTATCTCGGCTCGGTCAGGCGTGGAGCCCGAAGTCCGTGATGGTGAGCGTGATGGCCTGGTCCGGGGTGGCCCGGTAGCGCGCCACGGCTGCCGGTTCGATGGCGTGGAAGTGGTCCCGGCACGCGCCGAGCAGGTGTTCGCCGATTTCGCGGACGCCGAATTCGTCGTGCAGGGTTTCCTCGGAAATCTGTGCAAGTACGCGCGGGCCCTCGGGCCCCTCGGGATAGAAGGCAAAGCGCACGCTCGCCGTGTCGAAGCAATAGATGCCTTCGAAATTCTTCATCTCAGTCGTCTCCTGTGCCTGCGGCGGTTTCCAGCGGTTTCATTTGTGTCGACGGCGATTGAGCGCGTGCCGTCCCACCTGAAAGCGGAGAAAGCAGCGCATGAGCGCGCAGGAAGCGTCCTACAGAGATCGAGGCGAGCGCTTTCACCCTGAATCGACCATGGCTTCGTTTTCCGCGCGCCGATGCGGCGAAGATCGGGCTCTCTCGACTTGCGCTTCGCTGCATGCCTTTTTCTCTCCCGGCCGCAAGGCCAGATCCGACGACCGCAATCCCCACCGGCCCTGCGCGCCCTGCCCGGTCTCGCCTGCATGGCGTCGCGGCCGCGCTGGCCGTCGGCGCCCTCGCCCTCCAGCTCGGCGCATGCGGCGGGCCCAGCCAGGCTCAGCGGCAGGCCGAAGTGACCTCTGCGCCGCCCACCGACTGCACCGCCTGGGTCGGCACCGACCGCAACGCGATGATGGGCGGCTACCTGCTGCCGAAGAATCCGAAGGACGCCAGAGGCCCGAAGGTCTGCGTGCCGGTGCTGATGACGGCCAACCATCCGCCGGCCGGCTATGCGGGCGGCAACTACTACATCAGCGAGTTCACCGACGACAAGCTCAAGGCACGCTGGCGCGCCTGCAAGGAAGATCCGGCCTGCTTCAAGCGCATCGACGCCCAGATGCAGCGCTGGCTGCCACCCAACAAGGAGCGCGCCACGCGCTCGACAGGGGTTGTCGATCCGTCCGGGCGCATCGACCCCGACGGCAACGTCGACCTCAGGCAGATCCGCCGCCCCGCCTTCTTCGCCAGGGCGCCCTACCGCGAGGGCATCGCCGAGGCCGACGCGCGCACCTACGTGGTGGAGTTCACCGCGCCGCGCGACACCTTCGAGCGCATCGACCTGAAGATGACGGGCGACATCAAGCTGCGCGGCTGGTACATCGAGGGTGCGGGCATCGACGACGGCAAGGGAAAGAAGACGCGCGCGCTGGTCGTCATGGCCCCGGGCGGCGGCGGGCAGCTCACGGCAATCCAGCATCCCGACGAGGTGGCGTACCGCATCGACCAGAAGACCGGCAAGACCATGCCGGTGAGCTTCCCCAACGCGACCACCGAGACCATGGGCCAGCGCTGGTGGCGCGAGAACCTGTATGCCCTGAACCAGGCCGGGTTCGACGTGCTGGCCTACGACCGGCGCGGCGAGGGGCTGTCGGGCGGCTTCAGCGACACCAACACGCTGGAGCAAGGCGAGGACGTGTTCCGCGCCCTCACGGCGCTGGAGACCGGGCGCGGCCTGCGCATCCTCACGCCCAAGGGCGAACTGCTGCAGGGCGAGGCCACGCGGGGCCGTCTGCTGGCGGGCATGCCTGCCAGCGAGATCCCGCTGGTGCTCGGCGGCTATTCGCGCGGTTCAATGTCCACCGCCTGGGCGATGACGAAGAACTACGTCGCCCAGTGCAGCTTCGACATGCCCCAGCCCAGCTGCACCCCACCCAAGGGGCTGCGCAACATCCGCGGCGCGCTGCTGCTGTCGTCGTTTGCGAGCGGCGCGGGCTACGTGGGCGATTCGCCCGACCTGGCCGACCGCAACCTGTTCCTGGGCGGCATGGCGGCGGAGCACCACATCGTGTTCTATCCCAACTCGTCCACGCTCGCGGGCATGGACCGCTGGCCCGCAGCCTTCTTCGGCAAGGGCCTGTGGGACCGCGCGGAAACGCTGGAAGGCACGGTGGCGGCCTACAACCGCATCCGCGGCCTGAAGGAGATCGTGCTCGCGCGCGGCCCGCATTCCATCGAGACATGGCCCGAATCGGACCGCGCCTACCTGCGCGAGCGCATGGTGGTGTTCGCCAAGGGGCTGATCGTCGGCGGGCGCACCATCCCGGGCGCGCGGCCGTGGAAGGACTTCAAGTCGCTGGTAGCGACCACGCCCGACTCGTGGGAGCCGTCGTCGCAGCCGAAGGCGCCGTGATCGCCCTGCGCGATCAATAGCGGCGCGGGTCGTACGGCCGGCGGTCGTAGCGGTCGGGGATGCCGTCGCGGTCGCTGTCGCGGTTGCGCTCGTAGCGGTCGGGAATGCCGTTGTGGTCGCGGTCCCTGTCGTGGCGGTGGCGATCGTGGCCGCAGCCGGCCGCGAGCGCGGCGATGGCGACCAGAAGAATGAGGTGCTTCAAGCTGGTGTCCCCGTGGGCATGGGTGTTGTTGCCGGGAAGCCGAGTGTGGGCAGGCCCGCTGAAGAATCGCTGAGCCTTCGCTGAAGGCTTCGTGAACGCCCGGCGCCGGGTTGAAAACCAGGCGCGCACCGCCATTTCCTTCAGGTTCCGCCGACTGAAAGAAGAGGTACTCCATGGGCGCGCGCGACGAATTCATCCTCGACTCCTACTCGGCCGCCGTCACCCAGGTGGCCCACACCGCGAGCCCCGCGGTCGCCCACATCAAGGTCCGCAAGGCCGCGCAGCGCGGCAACGGTCCTGCAGCCCAGGGCAGCGGCTCGGGCTTCCTGTTCACCCCCGACGGCTTCACGATCACCAACGCCCACGTGGTCGAGGGCGCCGGCGAGCTGCGCGCCGCCTTCGCCGACGGCACCGAGAGCGTGGCGCGGCTGGTCGGGACCGACGCCTCCACCGACATCGCCGTGCTGCGCATCGAGTCGCACCCCAGCGCCTTCCTGCCGCTGGGCAGCTCGGCCGCGCTGCAGCCGGGCCAGCTGGCGGTGGCGGTCGGCAATCCGCTGGGCTTCGACTTCACCGTGACCGCGGGCATCGTGAGTGCGCTGGGCCGCAGCCTGCCCTCGCGCGGCGGCCGGATGATCGAGGACGTGATCCAGACCGACGTGGCGCTCAACCCCGGCAATTCGGGCGGCCCGCTGCTGGACAGCGCCGCGCAGGTCATCGGCGTGAACACGGCGGTGATCCCCTCGGCCCAGGGCCTGAGCTTCGCGGTGGCCATCGACACCGCCCGCTGGGTGGCCGGCGAGCTGATGCGCCACGGCGCCGTGCGGCGCGGCAAGCTCGGCGTGCAGTGCGCGGCGGTGGCCCTGCCGCGGCGCTGGGTGCGCGAGAACGAATGGCCGGTGGCCACCGGCGTGCGGGTGGTCGAAGTGGTGGCCGGCTCGGCCGCCGCGCGCGACGGGCTGCGCAGCGGCGACATCCTCGTCGGCTGCGACGGCGTGCCGCTGGCACAGCTGTCCGACCTGCTCAAGCGGCTGGCGGGCGAAGGCTACGGCAAGCCGCTGCTGCTGAAGCTGCTTCGGCCGGTGGCGGGCACGCTCACGCCCTTCTACCTGACGGTGACGCCCGGAGGCTGAGCCCCCCCGGGCCGGCGGAACGACAATAGGCCCCTGCACCGAAGCACCCCCGTCAGGAGAAAAACCTTGTCCACCGTCACCATCACCCCCCAAGTCGCCACCAGCAACGAGGCCCCCTTCGTCCTCTTCGGCGGCGTCAACGTCCTCGAGTCGAAGGACCTCGCCCTGCGCAGTGCCGAGGAATACGTGCGCGTCACGCAGAAGCTGGGCATTCCCTACGTGTTCAAGGGCAGCTTCGACAAGGCCAACCGCTCCTCCATCCACTCGTACCGCGGCCCGGGCCTCGACGAGGGCCTGAAGATCCTGCAGGCCGTGAAGGACAGCTTCGGCGTGCCGGTGCTGACCGACGTGCACGAGATCGCCCAGGCGGCGCCCGTGGCCGAGGTGGTCGACGTGCTCCAGCTGCCCGCCTTCCTGGCGCGGCAGACCGACCTGGTGGTGGCGCTGGCGAAGACCGGCCGGGTCATCAACATCAAGAAGCCCCAGTTCCTGAGCCCCTCGCAGATGCTCAACATCGTCGAAAAGTTCAAGGAGGCCGGCAACGACAAGCTGATCCTGTGCGACCGCGGCACCTGCTTCGGTTACGACAACCTCGTGGTCGACATGCTGGGCTTCGGCGTGATGAAGAAGGTGTCGCAGAACCTGCCCATCATCTTCGACGTGACCCACGCGCTGCAGCAGCGCGAGGCCGGCGCCGCCGCATCGGGCGGCCGCCGCGAGCAGGTGGCCGACCTGGCGCGCGCCGGCATGGCGGTCGGCCTGGCCGGCCTCTTCCTCGAAGCCCACCCCGACCCGGCCCAGGCCAAGTGCGACGGCCCGAGCGCCCTGCCGCTGGACAAGCTGGAACCCTTCCTCACGCAGATCAAGGCCCTGGACGATCTGGTCAAGTCGTTCCCGCCGCTGAAGATCTGAGCCGGGAGCCGGCGGGAACTCCCAGGAGTTTTCTAAAGTTTTCAATTGAACGGCCGATAACCAGCGATGAAGGGCGACCCGACGGTCGCCCTTCGTCCTCTCATTCCTGGTTTCCGGAGTTCGACCATGTTCCTGAGCAACGTCTCAATCGGCAAGCGCCTGGCCATCGTGCTGGGCATCATCCTGGCGCTCTTCGTCGCCACCAGCGCCGCGGCGGTGTGGAAGCTGCACCAGCTCAGCCGCGAGATAGACGCCATGATCGAGGACAACCTGAAGGTCGAGCGCGCCGGCTCCGACTGGCTGCGCCACACCACCGCAGGCGTGCAGCGGGCCGCGGCCATCGCCAAGAGCAGCGATCCCAGCCTGATCGACTACTTCGCGCCGGCCACCGCGGCCTCGATCAAGAACACCAACGAGCTGCAGAAGTTCGTCGAGGAGAAGCTGGTCCAGCCCGACGAGCGCGCACTGCTCGAAAAGGTCGCCAGCCTGCGCAAGGCCTACCTGGCCGCGCGCGAGGAAGTGAGCAAGCTCAAGCTCGCGGGCGACCTCGAAGGCGCCACCCGCGTCTTCGATGCGCAGTTCCAGCCCACCTCCGTCAGCTACATCGCCGGCGTGCAGCAGGTGGTGGACATGCAGCGCGAACACCTCGACGCGGCCGCCGTGCGCGCCAACGACCTGCGCGCGCAGACCGGCAACCTGCTGATCGTGTGCTCCGCCGTGAGCCTGGTACTCGGCACCCTGCTGGCCTGGATGCTGGCTCGCAGCATCACGCAGCCGCTGCGCCGAGCAGAAACCATCGCGCAGGCCATCGCCGAGATGGACCTGACGGGCAAGCCCCAGTCCAGCTACGCGGGCGACGAGACCGGCCACCTGCTTCGCGCCCTCGACCAGATGCGCGGCGCCCTGCAGGGCTCGCTCGCGCAGGTGCACGGCGTGGTGGCCAGCGTGTCGACCGCCAGTTCGCAGATCGCCGTGGGCAACCAGGACCTGTCCTCCCGCACCGAAGAGCAGGCCAGCTCGCTGGAACAGACGGCCGCTTCGCTGGAGGAGCTGACCTCGACCGTGAAGCAGAACGCCGACAACGCGCGCCAGGCCAACCAGCTGGCCACCTCCGCATCGGAAGTGGCGGCGCGCGGCGGCAGCGTGGTGTTCCAGGTGGTGGAGACAATGGGCTCGATCAATGCCTCTTCGCGCAAGGTGGTGGACATCATCGGCGTGATCGACGGCATCGCTTTCCAGACCAACATCCTCGCGCTCAACGCGGCCGTCGAGGCGGCGCGCGCGGGCGACCAGGGGCGCGGCTTCGCCGTGGTGGCTTCGGAAGTCCGCAGCCTCGCGCAGCGCTCGGCCGCCGCAGCCAAGGAGATCAAGGCGCTGATCGGCGACTCGGTCGAGAAGGTCGAGGAAGGCAGCCGCCAGGTGGCCGACGCGGGCCGCACCATGGAAGAGATCGTGGGCAGCGTGAAGCGCGTGACGGACATCATGGGCGAGATCAGCGCCGCGAGCCAGGAGCAGACCTCGGGCATCGAGCAGATCAACCAGGCCGTCACGCAGATGGACCAGACCACGCAGCAGAACGCGGCGCTGGTCGAGCAGGCCTCGGCGGCAGCCCAGTCGCTGCAGGAACAGGCGGGCAGCCTGTCGCTGATCGTCGGCAAGTTCAGGCTGGAACAGCGGCATGGTGACGCCCATGCTGCCGAGCCGATGCGCATCGGCGCCGGCCGCCAGCAGCTGATCGCGGCCCACTGAAAGGAAAGAAAGCGAAACAGGCGCAAAGACCGGCAAGCGCGGCGCGGCGGAGAAAGAGGCGAAACTAGGCGCTGCCTTTCTCCCGGAGCACCATTTGTCATCCAAAGCCGCCCGCATCGCCCTTTCCGCTTCGGCCGCAGCCATCGGCAGCATCGCCGCGTACTGGGCGCTGCTTGCCGCGCGCCAGGGCGACATCCTCTTCAACGCCCGCAAGCTGCCGGTCGTTCCGCTCTCCGACGACTTCTCGACCTACTCCCACACCGTACCCGGCGGCATGGTGCGCGGCTATGTCTACCACCCGCAGGGCGAGGAAGCGCTGCAGGATCTCTTCATCTACTTCGCGGGCCGCGGCGAAGACGTACGCGCCACCGCGCAGACGCTGCACTGGCTGCCCGAGGGCTTCGGCTTCGCGGCCGTCAACTACCGCGGCGTGGCCGACTCGCAGGGGCACCCTTCGGAGATCGCCTCGGTGCAGGACGCCTGCCAGTTCGCCAGGCACCTGCGCAAGGCTTTCCCGCAGGCCCGCCTGCACGTGGTCGGCCGCAGCCTGGGCACCGGCGTGGCCATCCAGCTCGTCGCACGGCAGGAGTTCACCAGCCTGCAGCTGGTGACGCCCTACGACTCGATGCTGGAAGTGGCGAAGAAGCGCTTTCCGCTCGTGCCGCTGTCGCTGCTGCTGCGGCACCAGTTCAACTCGCTCGAGCACTGCAAGGAGGTCGCGGCCAAGACCCACGTGCTGCTGGCCGAGAGCGACGACGTGGTGCTGCCCGAGCGCTCGCAGAAGCTCATCGCGGCGTGGCCCACGCCGGTCAGCGTGACGACCGTTGCGAAATCGGACCACCACAACATCATGGGCCTCGAGGAGACCTGGCTGCACCTCGTCGACTTCGCGCTGACCTCGGTGCTTCCGGAGCTGAAGGAGGCGTAGCCGGCTCCGGCGCTGCTACCGGTAGTAGCCCGCCATGAAGTCGATGAAGGCGCGCACCGCCGGCTGCACATGCCGCGTGCGCGGATACAGCGCCGCGTAGGTGCGCCGCCCGAGCGTGACCTCGGGCAGCACGCGGACCAGGGCACCCGACTGCAGGTCGGAGCGCACCGTGTGCCATGTCAGCGCGGCAATGCCGAGCCCGCATTTCGCGGCCGAATACAGCGCGGTGATCGTGTCGCAGGCAAGGCGCGCTTCCGGCCTGAACGTCTGCTGCCGACCATCGGGCATGTGCAGCGTCCAGTGCGCGGGGCTCTCCGGACCGCTGTGGAGCAGGCATTCGTGCTCCGACAGCGCCTGAGGCGTCATGGGCAGGCCGTGGTCCGCCAGGTAGCGTGGCGCCGCGACGAGGACCATGTCCGAAACCGCCAGCGTCCTGGCCATCATCGAGGCATCCTCGAGCTCCGCGCTGATGCGCAGGGCGACGTCGATGCCTTCGGCAACCAGCTTCGTGAATCGATCGGTGCAGACCACCTCCAGCCTGATACCGGCATGGCGAGCCTGGAAGGCCGGGAGCCACTCGGGCAGGTCGAGCGTCGCGATCGCCAGCGGCATGCTCACCTTCAGCGTGCCCGAGGGCGCCTTGCCGTCGGCCGCGACCTCCGCCTGGGCGGCGTCGAGCCTTGAAAGGATGTCGGTGCAGGCGGCGTAGTAGCGGCTGCCCGCCTCCGTCAGCGTGATGCCGCGCGTATCGCGCCGCACCAGCTGTGCGCCCAGCGATTTCTCGAGCGCCTGCAGCTGGCGCGAGAGGCTGGAGTGCGTCGTGTCCAGCGACTGCGCGGCCGCCGACAGGCTCTTCGCCTGCGCGATGCGTTGAAAGGCCCGCATCGCTTTCACCTGGTCCATGCGCCGCCTCCCACGGGTGCTTCAGAGGCTGTGCATTTTCCGTCAGGCGACCGGCAGGGCCAGGATCTGCGCGGTGGTCAGCACGTCGCCGAAGGTGTCCTCGATCTCCGCCAGCGCCGCGCGGTGCAGGCTGTCGTGCGACACGACGTCGCCGTTCTCGCGGCGGACCGCGCGGGTGGCCGTGGCATCGGAAGACACCACCACGTCGAAGCCCTGCGGCCCGGCGTCGCGCGCCGCCCCGGCCACGCAGGCATGGGTCATGAGGCCGGCGATCACGAGCGTCTGCACACCGGCCGAACGCAGCTGCTGCGCGATGTCGGTGCTCGCGAAGACGCTGACGGTCGTCTTCTGCACGACCTTGTCGCGCGGGCGGGGCTGCATGTCGGGATGGAACCTGACGGTACTGCCGTCCCTGGCGAAGGTGGCGGCTCCTTCGGGTGCAATGTGCTGGACCTGGAAGACCGGCATTGCGTGCCGATCGGCCCAAGCCAGCAGCCGCCTCGTCTGGGCCGCCGCACTCGCGCCGTCGGCAATCGGCATCCGGCCGGTGAAGTATTCGTTCTGGAAGTCGATCACCAGCAACGCCGTAGCGCTGCGACGCAGCTGTTGCACCGGCTTTGCGCCCGACATGGCGCGGATGGAGGGTGTGGGCAATCCCGTCGCTGCTGCTGCGGCCGAGGAGGTGCCGACAATGCCGGCCGCGTACGGTGCGACGAGCGCGCCCATGAGTCCGCGGCGGGAGAGTCCTGATGAGAAAGACATGCTTGCTGTTCCTGTAGATCCATCGAAAGTGATGGAGGAAAGTCTAGGAACGGCCCTCCTTCGCGCCTAGGCTCGCGCGGCGACAAGTGTTGTGCGGGCTGCGCACGGCGCCCCTCGACTTTCAGGGCGGCGCTGGCCCTGCAGGCCGCCATCAAGATAATCCGCCTCCATGGACTCCCTCATCGCCGCCTCCGCCCGCGCCCTTGCCGCCGGCGATGCACTCGGCGCCCTCAAGCGGGTCGCCCTGCGCGACGACCCGCCGGCGCTGGCGCTGCGCGGCATCGCGATGGCGCAGCTCGGCGAGCATCCGCGGGCGCGCGAGCTGCTGCGGCGTGCCGCGCGGGGCTTCGGTGCGCATGAGGAGCTCTCGCGCGCGCGCTGCATCGTCGCCGAGGCCGAAGTCGCGCTGGCGATGCGCGATCTCGGCGGATCGACGCGCTCGCTGACGCATGCCGCCGCCGCGCTGGAGGCCCACGACGACCACGCCAACGCGGTGCAGGCCCGGCTGATCGCGGCGCGCCGGATGCTGCTGCTGGGCCGGCTCGAAGACGCGGAAGAGGCCCTCGCGCATCTCGACACGCGCGGCCTGCCGCCGACGCTGGCGGCCGTGGCCGAACTGGCTGCGGCCGAGCTGTCGCTTCGCTCCCTGCGCGTTGTGCCGGCGAAGTCAGCACTGGGCCGTGCGCACGAAGCCGCGGTTCGCGCGCGCGTGCCCGCCCTGCTCGCCGAAGTTACGGAGGCGAAAGCCGCCTTCGACCGCCCCGCCGCCCGGCGGATCGGCTCGGACGGCGAACAGCCGCTGCGCCTGGACGAGGTCGCTGCCCTCCTCGCCTCCGACACGCTGGTGGTCGATGCCTGCCGCCGCGGCCTTGGCGCCGGCGATGCCTGGCGGCCGCTGGCACGGCGGCCGGTGCTGTTCTCGCTGGCACGCTCGCTGGCCGAGGCATGGCCGAGCGATGTCGATCGCGAAGCGCTGATCGAAAGCGCCTTCCGCACCCGCCACCCCGACGAGACGCACCGCGCGCGGCTGCGCGTGGAGATCGGCCGGCTGCGCGCGCTCGTCTCCGCGATGGCGGGCATCGAGGCCACGCCGCGCGGGTTCGTGCTCAGGCCGCACGGCGGACGCGGCGTGGCCGTGCTGGCGCCGCCCATCGATGGCGAGCAGGCCTCGCTGGTGGCGCTGCTGTCCGATGGCGCCGCATGGTCCACCTCGGCGCTCGCGCTCGCACTGGGGGCCAGCCAGCGCACGGTGCAGCGCGCGCTGGTCGAACTGGAGGCGCAGGGCCGCGTGCGTTCCATCGGCAAGGCGCGGTCGCAGAAGTGGCTCGCGCCGCCGCTGGCCGGATTCACGACGATCTTGTTACTCCCCGCCGCGCTGCCCATTGAATAGAGTTGCTTCCAGGCGCCTGTTTCGGGGCGCTTCATACAAGGAGCCGACGATGAGCAGCAAGACAGGCAAGAGCAATCCCACGGTACGCGCCGCCGAGATCGTGCGCGAATACGGCCCGTTCGGCGGTGCCGGCCAGGTCCACGGCGTGACGCACGACGGCCGCCGCGTCTGGGCCGCCACCGGCGCGAAGCTGGTGGCCTTCGACCCTTCCAGCGGCGAAACCAGCCAGACGCTCGACGTCGCCTGCGACGCCGGCACCGCCTTCGACGGCAAGTACCTCTACCAGATCGCCGAATCGCGCATCGACAAGATCGACCCGGCCACCGGCAAGGTGCTGGCATCGATTCCCGCGCCGGGCAACGGCTACGACTCGGGCCTGACCTGGGCCGAAGGCAGCCTGTGGGTGGGCCAGTACCGCGACCGCAAGATCCACCAGGTCGACCCCGAGACCGGCGCCGTGGTGCGCACCATCGAGTCGAACCGCTTCGTCACCGGCGTGACCTGGGTCGAAGGCGAGCTCTGGCACGGCACCTGGGAAGCGGAAGAAAGCGACATCCGCCGCATCGACCCGCAGACCGGCGCCGTGCTGGAGCGGCTCGAAATGCCGCGCGGCGCGGGCGTGAGCGGGCTGGAGTCCGACGGCGCCGATCTCTTCTACGCAGGCGGCGGCGCGAGCGGCAAGGTCCGCGCGGTGCGCCGGCCCCATTCCAGCCAACGGCAGTAAGCAGCGATCCAGGAGGCCAGCATGAACACCACGACCATCGAGAGACCCGAAACGACGAACCACCGCGTCGTCTCCAGCGAGCAGTGGCTCGCCGAGCGCAAGGCATTCCTGGCGCGCGAGAAGGAGCTCACGCACCTGCGCGACCAGATCGCACGCGAGCGCCGCTCGCTGCCATGGGAGCGCGTGCAGAAGAACTACGTCTTCGACACGCCCGAGGACAGACGCACGCTGGCCGAACTCTTCAAGGGACGCAGCCAGCTGCTGGTGCAGCACTTCATGCTCGGGCCCGACTGGGAGCAAGGCTGCCAGAGCTGCTCCTTCATGGCCGACCACACCGACGGCATGAACGTGCACCTCGCGCACCGCGACATCACGCTGGTGGCCGTCTCGCGAGCGCCGCTCGCACGCATCATGCAGTTCCGCGAGCGCATGGGCTGGCGCTTCGACTGGGTGTCGTCGAACGGCAGCGACTTCAACCTCGACTTCCACGTCAGCTTCACGCCCGAGGAACTGGCCACCGGCGAGGTCTACTACAACTACGGCAAGCTGCCCTTCCCGCACGACGAGGCGCCCGGCATCAGCGCGTTCTACAGGAACGAAGCCGGCGAGGTGTTCCACACCTATTCGACCTACGGCCGCGGCGTGGAAGTGATGATGGGTGCCTACAACCTGATGGACCTCATGCCCAAGGGCCGCGACGAGCGCGAGGCGCCCTACAAGATGGAATGGGTGCGCCACCACGACCGCTACGAGCAGCAGGCTGAAGCCCCCGCCATCGGCGCGTGCTGCTGCGACAAGCGCGCCTGAGACGCGACCGGCGACAGCTTCGAGGCGTGAAGGCGACGCATCATGGCAAGCCTCTGGCCATGGCTCGCGGTCGCGGGGGTCGGCGCGCTGCATGGCCTGAACCCGGCCACCGGATGGGCCTTCGCGGCCGCTCTGGGAGTCGGTTCGCGCGGTCGGTCGCGGGTGCTGCGGGCGCTGGTGCCGATCGCCGTCGGACATGCTGCGTCCGTCGCGCTGGTGGCTGCCGCGGTCCTGTTCGCTCCATCGATGGATCGCATCGTCCTGCAGTGGGCAGCAGGGGCGATGCTCGTCGCCGTTGTCGCGCATCACCTGTGTCGCGGCCGGAAGGCCGGCCATGCCGGGCTCGCACTCTGGTCCTTCATGATGTCCACCGCCCACGGCGCCGGACTGATGCTGGTGCCGGCGCTGATCCCGCTGTGCATGAGCGAAGCGCCGGCGGCCCGGGAGATCACCGCGTCAGGCTCGCTGGCGCTGGCCTTCGCGGCTGTGGCGGTGCACATGGTGGCGATGCTGGCGGTCACCGGTGCGGCAGCAGTCGGGGCGAGCCGCGGCTTCGACGTCGCGGCCGGGCTGCTCAGGCGACGGCCGCGTACGCGGATGCCAGGAGACACGGCGAGCGCCGACGCTAGCGCTTGCGGGAACCGCCGCCCTCGCCCTTTGCAGCAGTGACCAGCGCCGCGCTCTCCACGAAGCCTTGGATCAGCCTCAGCCGCGGCGATGACCGCATCCACAGGATCCCGAAGCGCCGCGTCTCCGAAGGCAGCGGCAATGGGATCTTCACGATGCGCTGCCCGTCGAGCAGCGGCGAGGCGATGTCGGGCACGACCGACACGCCCAGGCCCCGGTCGACCATCATCGCGATCGCCAGCAGCGAGCTGAGCTCGAAGCGCTCCTGCGGCACGATGCCGGCGGCCCGCAGGTAGCGGTCGGCCTGCTTGCCGCCGCCGAGGTTGCGGTCGTAGCGGATCAGCGGCGAAGTGCGCAGCAGCTCGTGCGGATCGCGCCGCGCGAGGCGGCTGGGTGCGAGCAGCACCAGCGGCTCCTCGCGCAGCAGCGCCCAGTCGAAGGTCTTGGCGAGGGCGAACGGCGGATACAGGCACACGGCCGCGTCGAGTTCGCCCTGCTGCATCGCCTTGTAGAGCGCGGCGGTGGTGCCCGACTGCAGGAACACCTTGGCGCCCGGATGCGTCTTCACGAAGCGCGCGAGGATGTCCGGCAGCAGGCTGTGCATGGCCGTGTTGATGGTGCCGACGACCAGCTCGCCGCCCGCCGCCTCGCTGCCCACCAGCGCCTTGATGTCGCTCACCTCGCGCAGCAGCGTGCGCGCCCGCTGCACCAGCCGGTGCCCGGCCTCGGTGGGCTGCACCGTGCGCCCGGCGCGCGCGAGCAGCGGCGCGTTGAGCTCGCGCTCCAGCGCGCGGATCTGCTGCGCCACCGCGCCGGGCGTCAGGTCGAGCCGGCGCGCGGCCTCGGACATCGAGCCCGACTCCACCACCAGAAGAAAGCTTTGCAGGTAGGCCGTTTCCATGAAGATAGATTTTCTACGATGTGATCGCAGCAAACAGCTGTTTTTCTCTTCTCATGAACTGCCGACACTGCCCTCATGAGAAGCAAACTCTTCGTTCCCGGCACCCGCCCCGAGCTGTTCGCCAAGGCGCTCGCCGGCGAGGCGGACGCCATCAGCCTCGACCTCGAAGACGCCGTGTCCGAGCCGCGCAAGGACGAGGCGCGCGAGACCGTGCGCAGGTTCCTCGAAGCCGGCGAGGCCGCCTCGTCGCGCAAGACGCTGATCGTGCGCGTCAACGCCATGGACACGCCGCACTTCGAAAAAGACATCGCGGCGGTCGCGCGCACCGGTGTGCACCTGATCAACCTGCCCAAGCCGCAGAGCCCCGCGCACGTGCGCACGGCGGCCGACGCCATCGAGCGCGCGGAGCGGGCCAACGGCGTGCAGGCGCCCATCGGCCTGCTGCTGAACATCGAGACGCCCGCCGCCCTGCGCATGGCCGCCGAGCTCGCAGTGGCGCATCCCCGCGTGGCAGGCCTGCAGCTGGGGCTGGGCGACCTGTTCGAGCCGCTGGGCATCGCCCGCCGCGAGCCTTCGGCGATCCGCCATGCGATGTTCGCGGTGCGCATCGCGGCCGGCGAGGCGGGCCTGTATGCCTACGACAGCGCCTTCGCCGACATCCGCGACGCCGAGGGCTTCAAAGCCGAGGCCAAGCTGGCGCGCGACCTCGGCTTCCTCGGCAAGACCTGCATCCACCCGAGCCAGATCGCCATCGCCAACGAGGTGTTCCGCCCGACCGACGAGGAGATCGCCCATGCCCGCAAGGTGGTCGAGGCGGCGCGCGAGGCCGATGCCAGGGGCGTCGGCGCCTATGTGGTCGACGGAAAGATGATCGACATCCCCTTCGTGATCCGCGCGCGCGCCATCGTCGAGAGCGCACGCAGCCTGGGGCTGCTTCCGAGTTGAGCCTGGGGCTGCTTCCAGGCTGAGCCAGGGCCTGCTTCCAGGCCGACCTGCCTTCCATCAATAAAAGAAACCGGAGACAAGAAAATGCATTTCCCATCCTTCCTTCGCCCGCGAGCGCTCGCCGTCGTCGCGATTGCCGCATTCGCCGGCGCCGCGTTCGCCCAGGGCGGCTATCCCAACAAGACCATCACCATCGTCGTGCCCTACCCGGCCGGCGGCTCGAACGACACCTTCGCGCGGCAGGTGGCGAAGGAGCTGGGCGACCAGCTCAAGCAGCCGGTCATCATCGACAACCGCCCCGGTGCGAGCGGCAACACGGGCACGGGCCAGGTGGCCAAGGCAGCGCCCGACGGCTACACGCTGGTGGCGGTGTCCTCGAGCATGACGACCAACGCGGCGGTGCAGTCGAAGCTGCCCTTCGACCCGGTCAAGGGCCTGGCGCCGGTGGCGATGTTCGCCAAGGGGCCGTTCATCGTCGCGGTCAACAACGAGTTCCCGGCCAGGACGCCGGCCGAGCTGATCGCCGCCATCAAGGCGAAGCCGGGCCAGTACAACTACGCCTCTTCCGGCTCGGGCAGCGTCAACCAGTTCGGCACCGAGCTGCTCAAGGCCAAGGTGGGCGACCTGCAGATAGCGCACATCCCGTACAAGGGCATGGGCCCGGCGGTGACCGACCTTGTCGGCAACCAGACGCAGCTGCTGATCTCCAGCGGCCCCTCGCTGCTGCCGATGGTGCGCGCCGGCAAGCTGCGCGCGGTCGGCATCACCAGCCTGAAGCCGAGCCCCATCGCACCCGACCTCACGCCGATCTCCACCGCCGTGCCCGGCTACGAGTTCGAGCTCTGGTGGGGCCTGCTGGCGCCTGCGGGCACGCCGCCGGACGTGGTCGCCAAGCTGAACGGCGCCGTCAACCAGATCCTGGCCAAGCCCGAGATCAGCGCCAGCTTCCTGCGCGAAGGCGCCATCGCCACGCCGCTCACGCCCGCGCAGTTCGGCGCCGTCATTGCCGATGACGTCGAGCGCTGGAAGAAGCTGGCCAAGCAACAGAACATCACCGCCGACTGAACGTCATCGCCGATACAGGCAAGAAAGAGAAAGAGCCCATGAGCATCACCGCCCCCGACGACACGCGCCTGCCCGAACGCCGGGGCCCCGCCGGCCCGCTCAGCGGCCTGCGCGTGCTCGACCTGAGCGCCTACATCGCGGGCCCGTACGGCTGCTCGCTGCTGGCCGACCAGGGTGCGGAGGTCATCAAGATCGAGCCGCCCGCCGGCGACAACCTGCGCAAGTACCCCTCGACGCTGGAAGCCGAGAGCCGCGCCTTCATCGGCGTGAACCGCAGCAAGCTGGGCGCTGTGCTCGACCTCAAGAACCCCGAGGACCTGGCTGCGCTGATGGAGCTGGTGCGCGGCGCCGACGTGCTGGTGCACAACTTCAGGCCCAGCGTGCCGCCGCGGCTGGGCATCGCCTACGAGCAGCTGAAGGCGGTGAACCCGCGGCTCATCTACTGCGCGGTCACCGGCTACGGCGAGACCGGTCCGCTGCGCGAGAAGGCCGGCTACGACCAGGTGCTGCAGACCATGACCGGCATGTGCGCGCTGCAGGGCAAGCGCGGCGAGCCGCCCGAGATCATCTACGGCTCGGTGGTCGACTACTACGCCGCGGCGCTGGTGGCCGCGGGCGTCGCCTCGGCGCTGTACGAGCGCGAGAAGAGCGGCGAGGGCCAGTTCGTGGGCGTGTCGCTGCTGCGCTCGGCGCTCACGATGCAGTCGGCGCGCATGGTGTGGGCCGAGGGCGAGCCGAAGGACGTGGGGCGCGACATGCGCTCCGGCGGCATAACCGGCATCCACCCCACGCGCGAGGGGCACATCTACATCTCGGCCAACACGCCGCACTTCTGGCAGGCGCTGTGCGCCAAGGTCGGACTGGCCGAGCTGGCAGCCGACGAGCGCTACGACTCGGTGCGCAAGCGCGCGCAGCACGCGGCCGAGATCGTGCCGAAGCTGCGCGCCGCGCTGGCCGGGCGCACCGCGCTCGAGTGGGAAGAGATCTTCGGCGAGGAAGTGCCCTGCTCCGCCGCGCGCACCGTGGAAGACATGTTCGACAACGAGCAGGTGCTGGCCGAGGACATGGTCGCGAACATCACGCACCCCACGCTGGGCTCGTATCGCGGCTTCACCCGCCCGGTGCGCTTCGGCCGCACGCCCGGGCCCGAGCCCTTCGCGGCGCCGACGCTGGGGCAGCACACGGCCGCCGTGCTGGCCAAGCGACGCGCAGGCGACTGAGCCATGGCCGACGAGATCGCAGTGCCTCACAGCGCCGGCACGCGCAAGCCGCTCACCGCGGCGCCCGAAGGCGCATGCGACGCGCACATCCACGTGTACGACCGCCGTTTTCCGATGCACGGCTCGCCCGACGCGATGCTCGACGACGCCACCGCCGGCGACTACCGCCTGCTGCAGCAGCGCACCGGCACGCAGCGCACGGTGGTCGTGCAGCCTCGTGTGCACGGCACCGACAACAGCGTGACGCTCGATGCCATCCAGGCGCTGGGTGCAGATCGCACGCGCGGCGTGGCGGTGGTGCGTCCCGAGGTGAGCGATGCCGAGCTGGGGCAGCTGCACGAGGGCGGAATCCGGGGCATCCGCTTCACGCTGTACACATCGGCGAACGCGGCAACGGACTTCTCGATGGTCGAGCCGCTGGCCCGTCGCGTTCACGAACTCGGCTGGCATGTGCAATTGCACTGGAGCGCCGACCAGATCGCCGCGCACTCGGCGCTGCTCGATCGCCTGCCCTGCACGGTGGTGTTCGACCATCTGGCGCGGCTGCCGCAGCCCGACGGGCCATCGCACTCCGCGTACCGCGTGGTGAGCCGGCTGCTCGACAAAGGCCGCACCTGGATCAAGCTTTCGGGCGCGTATCTCGACTCCGCGGTCGGCGCCGAAGGCGGCTACGCAGACACCGTCGACGTCGCCCGGGCCTGGGCGACGCAGGCCCCCGAGCGGGTCGTATGGGGCAGCGACTGGCCGCACCCCACCGAACGCACGGCCAAGCCCGACGACGCGCAGCTCTTCGACCTGCTGGGCCGATGGGTGCCCGACGAGGCCGCGCGCCGCCGCGTACTGGTCGACAACCCCGCGCAGCTCTACGACTTTCAATGACCCACAAGACCCGAGACATCGAGATGAAGAAGCGACTCCTCCTGAAATCCATCGCCACGCTCACCGCCTGCGCCGTTCCCCTGCTGGGCTGGGCCGCCTGGCCCGACAAGCCGATCCGCATGGTGGTGCCCTACGCAGCAGGCGGCGGCGCCGACAACACGGCGCGCATCGTCGCGCAGCAGATGAGTGCCGCGCTGGGCCAGCAGATCGTGATCGACAACAAGCCGGGCGCCGGCGGCGTGATCGGTGCCGACAACGTCGCCAAGGCAGCGGCCGACGGCTACACCGTGCTCTACGACGCCTCGGCGTTCTCGGTGAATCCATCGCTGCGCAAGCTGCCGTTCGATGCGGCGAAAGACTTCATCCCGGTGTCGCTGGTGGCCACGGCGCCCCAGATCCTCGTGGTGCCCGCGACCGCCCCTTACAAGACCGTGCCGGAGTTCATCGACTACGCACGCAAGAACCCGGGCAGGCTGAGCTTCGCGTCGGCGGGCGGCGGAACCGGCTCGCACCTGGCGGGCGAGGCGCTGAACGAGCAGGCGAAGATCAACCTCATGCACGTGCCCTACAAGGGCGGCGCACCGGCGCTGACCGACGTGATGGGCGAGCAGGTGTCGGCCTACTTCGGCAACGTGGCCTCGACGCTGAGCTATGTGAAGAGCGGCAAGCTGCGCGCGCTGGGCGTGAGCTCCAGCAAGCGCGTGCCGGGGCTGCCCGATGTGCCGACGCTCGCCGAGTCGGGCCTGCCGGGCTACAACGTGGTCGAGTGGAACGGCGTGTTCCTGCCCAAGGGCACGCCGGCCGATATCGTGCAGAAGCTGGGCAAGGCGGTGCAGGCCGCGGTCAACGATCCTGCCGTTCGGCAGAAGCTGCTGCAACTGGGCCTGGAGCCGGCCGGAACCACGCCGGAGGCTTTCGCGAAGTTCGTGCAGCAAGAGACTTCGCGGGTGAGCGCGCTGGTGCGCTCGCGCAACATCCGGGTCGATTGACCCTCGCATCTGGCGAGGTGTGAAACGTAGTGTGCGGCCTGCACCCGGCAGATACAGAGGCATACGCAATCCGCTCCACGCACGGGCGGCCCGGCGAAGAATCGGCTTCGTTCATAGACGAACGTCCGTCACTCTTCCGAAGGAACCGCCATGCGCTTTCGCTCTTCCGCCCTCTACTTCGCAGTCGCCATCGCCGCCTCGGCGGCCGCGCTCACGCTGACCTTCGCCGCGCCCTCGCCGTTCGGCGGTGACATCCCTGCTTCGGAAGCCGTCGCGGCGCCCGAATTCCAGAACATCGACACCTGGCTCAACTCGCAGCCGCTCAAGCTGAGCGAACTGCGCGGCAAGGTGGTGCTGGTCGACTTCTGGACCTACACCTGCATCAACTGCCTGAACCACCTTCCCTACGTGAAGGACTGGAACCAGAAGTACAAGGACAAGGGCCTGGTGGTGGTCGGCGTGCACACGCCGGAGTTCGCGTTCGAGAAGTCGACGAAGAACGTGAAGGACGCCATCGAGCGTCTGCAGATCAAGCACGCCGTGGCGCAGGACAACGGCTACGGCACCTGGAAGGCATTCCGGAACCAGTACTGGCCCGCCGTGTACCTGATCGACAAGCAGGGGAAGATCGTCTACTCGCACTTCGGCGAGGGCAGCTACGGCACGACCGAGAAGAAGATCCAGGCGCTGCTGGCCGAGCCTTCGCCTTCGGGTACCTGAAGCGGTTGTCGCCCAGGGCGCGATCACGCCGACGGGGTACCTTGCTCCGCGAATGTCCCCCGGCCTTCGGCCTCCTCCTTTATTTCGCTGCGCAAGGCACTCCATCGTCGTGATCACTCAGAGCACCGGTTCATCAGCCCTCACAGGCGCTGCGTCCACGTGCACAGGGTGTCGGGTGCTCCCCGCAGCGAAACAAAGGAGGAGGGCCGCAGGCCCGGGGGACATTCGCGGAGGGGAGTACCCGGCGGCCTGTGCGCGCACCCCGGACACGAACACCCACGAACCGCAGGAAGCAAAACAAATGAAGAAACTCTGGCTCGCCCTGCTCTTCTTCGCAGGCGGCGTCGCACATGAAGTACGCAACCCCGTGAGCTGCCAGTGCATCTCGTCCAGGCGCGAAGACGGCCAGCGCCTGCGCTCGCCCGAACCGTAGAAGCGAGGCTGCTACAGCGCTACTTCGCCGGATGATCGCGGCGGTAGAGCTCCCATTCCTCGATCTGCCGACCATCCGGAAGCTGGCAGATGCCGTACTGCCCCTTGTCGTTCGACCGCATGAGCGTCTTGCCCCCGAGGCTGTTGCAGTAGACCGAAGCCGGATTCGCCATGCCGACCGGCGGCGGCGCGGGCCGGGGCGGCTCAGGCTGGGCACACGCAGTAACCAGTAGAAGCGAGAGAAGCGCGCCCGCCGGGAAGAACAGTGGCTTGATCATTCCGCGAGTGTAGGCCCGCGGCCCCAGACTCAATCCAGCGCCTCGACGGCCGACGAGAAGACGTAGCCCTCGCTGCGCACCGTCTTGATGTAGCGCGGCTCGCGCGCATCGTCGCGCAGGCGCTGGCGCAGGCGGCTCACCAGCAGGTCGATGGAGCGCTCGAAGAGCTCGGCCTCGCGGCCCTGGGTGAGGCTCAGCAGCTGGTCGCGGCTCAGCACCTTCTGGGGATGGTCGAGGAACACCATCAGCAGCCGGTACTCCGCGCCGCTGAGAGCCACCATCACGCCGCTGTCGTCGATCAGGTTGCGCGCGGTGGTGTCGACCTGCCAGTCGCCGAAGGCCAGCTTCGAGGCCGACTCCGTGGAGCGCATGTTCGGCGGCAGCATGCGCGTGCGGCGCAGCACCGAGCGGATGCGCGCCAGCAGCTCGCGTGCGGAGAAGGGCTTGGCCAGGTAGTCGTCGGCGCCCATCTCCAGGCCCAGGATGCGGTCCGCCTCCTCGCTGCGCGCGGTGAGCATGAGGATGGGCGTCGCCTTGTATTTTCCCGTGCGCAGGTCGCGGCACAGCGTGAGACCGTCTTCGCCGGGCAGCATCAGGTCGAGGATGATGAGATCGAAGGGCCCCGACTCCTCCAGCGCCGCGCGCATGTGCCGCCCCGTGGGCACCGTCACCACGCGCAGGCCGTTCTTGACCAGGTAGGTGGAGAGCAGTTCGCGGATCTCCCGGTCGTCGTCGACGATGAGGATGTGGTCGGAGCTCTTGGCAATGTTCATGGCTGTGCTGTGATTCGCCTCTGGCGCGAGGGGTAGGCGCAATGTAGCCCGGGCGGGGGCCGGATCGGGCCGTTTTGTATTTCCGTGTATCTCGCGGACACGGCGGCCACACTATGTTGCCTGGCGCGCGCCGGGACGGCAGGCCGGGGTGAACGGGTAATGTTGTATGTCGGCCCGCGCTGCCCAACACACTGGAATACAAAGCGGGCCGCTCCAGGGCGCAGGCGGGTCTATAAACCTGCCCATGCCTACATCCGCCGACAGCCTTCCCGCCGACATCGCCCCGTACTCCCCCGCGCCCACGGGCCTGCGCCGTCTGCTTCCGCGCTCGCTGTTCTCGCGGGTGACGCTGATCATCGTCGTCGGGCTGGCCATCGCGCAGCTGCTGACCTTCATCGCCATCGGCTACGAGCGCGGCATCGCGATGCGCGAGCTGATGATGATCGGCATCGAACGCGACATCGCCAGCTCGGTCGCCATCCTCGACCGGCTGCCCGCCGCCGAGCGCGAAGACTGGCTCGCGCGGCTGGAACGGCGCAACTACCATTTCGTGCTGGGCGGCAGCGCCGAAGGCATACCGCCCGACACGCCGCTGTCGCAGCAGTTCGCCAAGGCCATCACCGACGCGATGCGCCCCTTCGATATCGTCAAGGTCGGCCAGGTGAGCAATCCGCCGCAGGGCCTGCAGATCCAGGTGCGGCTGTCCGACGGCTCTTCGGTGGTGGTGCATGCGCGGCGGGTGGACATGCCGGTCTCGAGCTGGGTGATGTGGCTGCTGTGGGTGCAGCTGCTGGTGCTGGCAGTGTGCGCCTGGTATGCGGTGCGGCTGGTCACGCGGCCGCTGGCGCAGCTGGCCGACGCGGCCGACGACCTCGGCCCCGATCTGAAGGGCCGGCAGCTGGCCGAGGAAGGCCCGACCGAGGTGCAGCACGCGGCGCGCGCCTTCAACGCGATGCAGAAGCGCATCGCCGGCTACATGGCCGAGCGGGTGGAGATCCTCGCGGCCATCTCGCACGACCTGCAGACCCCCATCACCCGCATGCGGCTGCGCACCGATCTGATGGACGACGGCCATGACCGCGACAAGTTCCGCCAGGACCTCGACGCGATGCACACGCTCGTGCGCGAGGGCGTGACTTACGCGCGCACACTGCATGGCGCCACCGAGCCGCCTCGCCGCATCGACGCCGACGCGCTGTTCGAGAGCATGGTGGCCGACTACGAGGACGCGGGCCAGCAGGTGCTGCTCGAAGGCCGCGTCGGCGAGCCCATGGTGACGCGGCCGAACGCGCTGAGGCGCATCCTGACCAACCTGATCGACAACGCGCTGAAGTTCGGCACCGAAGTGCGGCTGCAGGTGCAGGTGCAGGCCGACGCCGGCCACCGGCTGACCCTGGCGGTGGTCGACAACGGCCCCGGCATTCCGCCAGACCAGCTGGAGAACGTGCTCAAACCCTTCTACCGCGTCGAGGGCTCGCGCAACCGCAACACCGGCGGCACCGGCCTCGGCCTGGCCATCGCGCAGCAACTGGCCACAGCGATGGGCGCGGAGCTCACGCTGCGAAACCGTGACGGAGGCGGGCTCGAAGCCCGGCTGACCATGAACACCCGCGACGCGCCGCACGAGGACTGAGCCGCCGCGCGGCCAGCGCCATCCACACCAGCACCGACAGGGATGCGGCTCGCCGGGCGAGACCGCGAGGGCTCCGCTCGCCCTGCATTCCGCTGCCTTGGCTTGCCTTCGCTTTCATTCACCCACAACATCACACCGACCGGACCCGACAATGCTCCTCCTCATCGTTGCCTACCTGGGTGGCGTCCTCACCATCCTGAGCCCGTGCATCCTGCCCGTGCTCCCCTTCGTGTTCGCACGCGCCGACCGGCCTTTCCGCTCGCACGGCCTGCCGATGCTGCTGGGCATGGCCCTGGCGTTCTCAGCCGTCGCCACGCTGGCGGCGGTGGGCGGCGGCTGGGTCGTGACGCTCAACGAGTACGGGCGCGGCGCGGCGATCGCGCTGCTGGCGCTGTTCGGCGTGACGCTGCTCTTTCCTTCGGTGGCCGACCGCCTGACCCGCCCTCTGGTGGCGCTCGGGCTGCGGCTGTCCGGTCCGGCGGCGGACGCGAAGGCGTCGTCGGTGCTCTCGCCGCTGCTGCTGGGCATCGGCACCGGATTCCTCTGGGCGCCCTGCGCAGGCCCGATCCTCGGGCTGATCCTGACGGGTGCCGCGCTCAACGGTGCGAGCGTGGGCACTTCGCTGCTGCTGCTGGCCTATGCGGCGGGTGCGTGCACGTCGCTCGCGGCTGCGCTGCTCTTCGGCGGGCGGGTGTTCTCGGCGATGAAGGGCTCGCTGCACGCGGGTGAATGGATGCGGCGCGTGGCCGGTGTGGCGGTGCTCGCGGGGGTGGGTGCGATCGCGTCGGGGCTGGACACGGGGCTGCTCGCCCAGCTCTCGATCGGCACGACCTCGGCGCTGGAGAAGGCGCTGGTGGAGAAGATCGACATGCCGATGCCATCGCAGCAGCCTTCGTCCGCGCCGCAGGCCTCCGTCGACCCCGGCGGCCTGATGCTCGCGTCGACGCAGCCCGAGCCGAAGAAGCCTGCGCTGGCGCTGCCCGACGAAGGCAGGCTCCCCTCGCTCGCGGGCGCCACCGAATGGATCAACTCGCCCCCGCTCACGCCCGAGAGCCTGCGCGGCAAGGTGGTGCTGGTCGACTTCTGGACCTACTCCTGCATCAACTGCCTGCGCACCCTGCCCTACGTTCGCGCCTGGGCCGAGAAGTACAAGGACGCGGGCCTCGTGGTGGTGGGCGTGCACACGCCGGAGTTCGCGTTCGAGAAGCAGTCGGCCAACGTGCGCCGGGCGACGAAGGATCTGGATATCGGTTTCCCGGTGGCCGTCGACAGCGACTACGCGATCTGGCGCGCTTTCGGCAACCAGTACTGGCCGGCCTTCTATCTCGTCGATGCGCAGGGGCGCATCAGGCATCACCAGTTCGGCGAGGGGCAGTACGCGAAGTCGGAGCAGGCCATCCAGCAACTGCTGGCGGAGGCCGGACGGCCCGTCGCATCGGCGGGGATGGTCTCGCCCGAGGGCAAGGGCACGCAGGCTGCGGCAGCCGCGGAGCCTGCCCTCTCGGGCGAGACCTACCTAGGCTACGAGCAGGCGCGCAACTTCGCATCGCCCGGCGGCATCTCGAACGACCGCGCGCGGGTCTACGCCGGTGTTTCATCGCTGCGCGCCAACCAATGGACGCTGGCAGGGGAATGGAAGGTGGAAGGCGAGCGCGCAGTGCTGGTGCAGCCCAACGGGCGCATTGCCTATCGCTTCCATGCACGCGACCTGCATCTGGTGCTAGGGCCCGCGGCCGATGGGAAGCCGGTGCGCTTCAGGGTGCGGATCGACGGCGCGCCGCCGCTCGGCGACCATGGCACCGATACCGATGCGCAGGGCAACGGCGTCATCGACGGGCAGCGCCTCTATCAGCTGGTGCGCCAGACGGCGAACGAGAAGGATCGCCTCTTCGAGATCGAATTCCTGGACGCGGGCGCGCAGGCCTACGCGTTCACCTTCGGTTGACCGGCGGTCGCCTACAGATGCTGGGCGACAAGCACCACGGCGCCAGCGACGGAGATCGCGCCGCCGACGAGTTTTCTGAATGCTTTCATGGCGTGCTCCTTGTTCGGGTATCGACACCTGATGGTGCCGCAGAAGGAGCACTTCGTGGGTTGGCAATCCTCATCCGCGGGATAGCCAACTCCAACCCTCGCGCGGCGACGAGTCGGATCAGCCCAACCTTGCCAGGCTTGCCGAAGCCACGTCGAGCGGACCGAGCCTCTCTCGCGCGAACTGGCTGGCCCGCAGCCGCACGCGCTGCAGCGCCGCTTCCAGCGTGGGCTGCTGCATGAAGACCAGTACGCCGTACTTGAGACCGCGCAGGTTCAGTTCGGCAACGCCCGCATAGCGGCCGCTGGTGGTGCGCTTGATATCGATGCGGCTGGACCAGCCATCGGGCAGGTCGACGAGGAGTTGCAGTTGCTGTGCGGCATTCATGTTGGGCGCGAAGGATAGGCGCGAAGGCACAGCAAACAAAGGAACTAATTCCGGGGTATCTGCATTTCTTCGGAATCGATGTGCGAGAGCCCCGAAATCGAGAACTCGTCCTCGATGTCTCCCAGATTGGCCGCGATCATCGATTCGCCCGCCTCCCTCCGGCGGGCTCCTCCCTCCGACCCCATGCGAGAACGGGGTCCTTCAGCTCACCCTCGGGTGAGCTTTTTTTTGAGTGCTGAACCGAAGGCACGGCAAGCACCGCGGCCCAAAGAAAAACGGCTTACGCCTTTTGAGCGTAAGCCGTTGTTCCATCTACTGACTTTGGTCGGTGTGAAAGGATTCGAACCTTCGACCCCTTGCACCCCATGCAAGTGCGCTACCAGGCTGCGCCACACACCGAAGCTCTCGATTATAGCCTTGGAAATTCAGCGTCCGACGGTCAGCAGCTCACGAATTTCAAATAGTTCGCGCCGAAGGTGCAGAAGCTGCGACAGATCGGCCGTCTGCACGACCGCAGACGCGGATGAATCCTCGACGATGGCGGCGTCGAATTCCTCTTGGTCGATCTCGATGGCCTCCACGCCTTCGAGCGGCACTTCGCCCGCCTTGCGGCGGTCGCGCTCGCCCTGCACGAGTTCCTGCAGCTTGTTGCGCGCGCCGCTGATCGTGAAGCCCTGGTCGTAGAGCAAGTCACGGATGCGGCGGATCATGAGCACCTCGTGGTGCTGGTAGTAGCGGCGGTTGCCGCGCCGCTTCATCGGGCGCAGCTGCGTGAACTCCTGCTCCCAATAACGCAGCACGTGCGGCTTGACGCCACACAGCTCGCCGACCTCACCGATGGTGAAGTAGCGTTTGACGGGGATCGGAGGGAGCGTTTTCTCCATTGAAATCAAGACTGTGCGCGGGAAACCTCAGAGATTACTCCACGCAGCCGCGCAGCACCAAGCACTTATTCGGAGCCGAGGCTCCATTCGACTTCGGAGGTACTGCCCTGGTCGATGCTTCCGTGGATCTGTTCCTTGAGCTTGGCGCTCGCATGGAAGGTCGCGACGCGCCGCTCGCCGATCGGAATCGCCTCGCCGGTGCGCGGATTGCGCCCCGGCCGGGGCGCCTTCACGCGGATCTGGAAGTTGCCGAAGCCCGAGATCTTCACGTCCGTGCCTTCGATGAGGCTGTTGGCCACGAGCTCGAAGAAGGCCTCGACCATGTCCTTGGACTCACGCTTGTTCAGGCCGATCTGCTCGAAGAGCAGGTCGGCGAGATGCGCCTTGGTGAGCGCAGGCGTTTCGAGAGCCTCGAGCGTGAATTCGGCAGCGTTCATTCTCATCATCCCCTCAAGCGGCCGCCGAGTTTGGCGCCCAGTTGTTCGACGATCGCGCGGACGGCCGGCTCGACCTGCTCGTCCGTCAGGGTGGCGCTGTCGCTCTGGAAGCTCAGGCGCACTGCCATGCTCTTCTCGCCCTGCGCCAGCGCACCCGGCGCAGCCACCGCACCCTCGCGCAGCGGCTGCGGACGATAGATGTCGAACAGCGTCGCGTCGCGCAGCAGGCCCTTGGCCGCCGCAGTGGAGCGGATGGTCTGCATCAGTGCGTCGTGCGTGACGGCCTCGGCCACCACGACCGCGATGTCGCGCTCGACAGCCTGATGCTTGGGCACCGGCTGCGCCACCGGCACGAGGCGCGCAGTGACGGCGTCGAGATCGAGTTCGAACAGCACGGGCGCCTGCGAGAAGTCCCACTTCTGGCGCCAGCGCGGGTGCAGCTCGCCGACGAAGCCGATGGCCTTGCCGTCGACCAGCACCCGCGCCGAGCGGCCCGGGTGCAGCGCCGGATGCTCGGCCGCCTCGAAGACGGGCTGCAGCGGCGCGAGCAGTGCCTCGACATCGCCCTTCACGTCGTAGAAATCGATGCGTTGCGGCTTGCCGTCCCAGCGCGCCTCGTCGGCATCGCCCCAGGCGAGGCCCGCCACGCGCATCGGCTGGTTCACGCCGCGCACGGTGCTGTCGGTCGTGACGACGCTGTCGTCGCGCATGAACACGCGGCCGAGCTCGAACACGCGAACGCGCGGCGCCTTGCGGTCGAGGTTGAACTTGAGCACCTGCAGCAGCGACCCCATCAGCGAGGAGCGCATCACGCTCATCTGGCTGGCGATGGGATTCAGCAGCTTCACCGGGTTGGCGTTGCCAGCCAGGTCCTGCTCCCAGTGCGCCTCGACGAAGCTGAAGTTGATCGTTTCCTGGTAGCCCAGCGCGGCGATGCTGCGGCGAACCGCGAAGCGGCTGCGTTGCGCCTCGGGACGCACGCGCGCGGTGATGGGCGCGAGCGGCGCGGTGGTCGGCAGGTTGTTGAAGCCGATCAGGCGCGCGACTTCCTCGATCAGGTCTTCCTCGATCAGCAGGTCGAAGCGGTGCGGCGGCGGGGTCACGGTCAGCGTGCCATCGCCCTCGGTGATCGCGAAACCGAGGCGGCTCAGCGCTTCGGCGCACTGGGCCTGCGTCAGCGGCATGCCGATCACGCGCGATGCACGCGCCACGCGCAGCGTGACGGGCACGGCCTCGGGCACGCTCAGCGTCTGGTCGTCCATACGGCCGGCCTGGCCACCGCAGATCTCGGTGATCAGCTGAGTGATGCGCTCGATGATCTGGACGGTGCGGCTCGGATCGACGCCGCGCTCGTAGCGGTGGCCGGCGTCGGTCGAGAAGTTGAATCGGCGCGAACGGCCCTGCACGGCTTCGGGCCACCAGAAGGCAGCTTCAACGTAGATGTTGCGCGTGTCGTCGGACACAGAGGTGGCGTCGCCGCCCATGATGCCGGCGAGCGACTCGACCTCGCGATCGTCGGCGATCACGCCGACCTTGTCGTCGACGGTGATCGTGTTGCCATTGAGAAGCTTCAGCTGCTCGCCCGGCTTGCCCCAGCGCACCGTGAGGCCGCCATGGATCTTGTCGAGGTCGAAGATGTGGCTGGGCTGGCCGTACTCGAACATCACGTAGTTCGAGATGTCGACCAGCGGCGTCACGCTGCGCTGGCCGCAGCGCGCTAGGCGCTCGACCATCCAGGCGGGCGTCGCGACCTTGGTGTTCACGCCGCGCATGATGCGGCCCGAGAAGCGGCCGCAGAGCTCGGGCGCCTCGACCTTCACCGGCAGCACATCGGCGAACGAGGTGGCGACCGGCGCGATGTCGGGCGTCTTGAGCGGCGCGCCCGTGAGCGCGGACAGTTCGCGCGCCACGCCGTAGACGCTGAGGCCGTGCGCCAGGTTGGGCGTGAGCTTCAGCGTGAGCAGCATGTCGTCGAGCTTGAGCACCTCGCGCACGTCGGCGCCGATGGGCGCATCGGCGTCGAGCTCGAGCAGGCCGCCGTGGTCTTCGCTCAGCTGCAGTTCGCGCGCCGAGCACAGCATGCCCTGGCTTTCCACGCCACGCAGCTTGCCGAGCTTGATGAGGAAGGGCTTGCCGTCCTCACCCGGGGGCAGTTCGGCGCCGACCAGCGCGCACGGCACCTTGATGCCGACGCGCGCATTCGGCGCGCCGCAAACGATGTTCAGCAAAGCGCCCTGCCCCGCATCGACCTGGCACACGCGCAGGCGATCGGCATTCGGGTGCTGCACCGCTTCCTTGATTTCGCCGACCACGATGCGCGTGAAAGGCGGCGCCACCGGTCGGCGCTCTTCCACCTCGAAACCGCCCATGGTGAGCGTTTCGGCCAGTGCGGCGCTGTCGATGGGCGGGTTGCAGAACTCGCGCAGCCAGGATTCCGGGAATTGCATCTCTTCGATCTCGATCTGGTTTTTTCTGTGATTGGGTGCTTACTGGAACTGCGAGAGAAAACGCAGGTCGCCGTCGAAGAAGAGGCGCAGGTCGTTCACGCCGTAGCGCAGCATCGTGAGCCGGTCGGGGCCCATGCCGAAGGCGAAGCCGATGTAGCGCTCGGGGTCGAGGCCCATGTTGCGCACCACGTTCGGGTGCACCTGGCCCGAACCCGACACCTCGAGCCAGCGGCCGGCCAGCGGGCCGCTCGCGAACTGGATGTCGATCTCGGCGCTCGGCTCGGTGAACGGGAAGAAGCTCGGGCGGAAGCGCAGCACGAGGTCGTCGCGCTCGAAGAAGGTGCGGCAGAAGTCGGTGAAGACGACCTTCAGGTCCTTGAAGCTCACGTTCTCGCCGAGCCACAGGCCTTCGCACTGGTGGAACATCGGCGAATGGGTGGCGTCGCTGTCGACGCGGTAGGTGCGGCCGGGGGCGATCACGCGGATCTCGGGCGCCTTCAAGGTGCCTGTGGTGTCGGCAGCGGCAGCAGCGAACTCGGCTGCGTACTTCTTGATGTGCTGATGCGCATAGCGCACCTGCATCGGGCTGGTGTGCGGGCGCAGGTTGTAGGGGATGCCGTCGTCGCCATTCAGGTCGACGTAGAAGGTGTCCTGCATCGAGCGCGCAGGATGGTTCGGCGGGTTGTTGAGCGAGGTGAAGCTGTGCCAGTCGCTCTCGATCTCGGGGCCGTCGGCCACGTCGAAGCCCATGCTGGAGAAGATCTCCTCGATGCGCTCCAGGGTGCGGCTCACGGGGTGCAGTCCGCCCGAAATACGACGGCGGCCGGGCAGGGTCACGTCCAGGGACTCGGCACGCAGTTGCAGCGAAAGCTCCTCGTCGGCCAGTTGCTGGCGACGGTCGGTCAGCGCGGCTTCGATGGCTTGCTTGGCGACGTTGATGGCGGCGCCGCGGGACTTCTTCTCTTCGACACTCAGCGCGGCCATGCCCTTCATCAGCTCGGTGATGCGGCCCGACTTGCCGAGGAACTGGGCCTTGGCGTTTTCGAGCTCGGCGGGTGTCTTCGCTTCGGCGAAGGCGGCACGTGCGGTGTCGACCAGGGAGTCCAACTCGTTCATAGCAACAAAAATCTTCGAGGGGAAATAAAAAAGAGCTGGAGCCTTTTCAAGCGCCAGCCCTTGAGCCGTGGGCGCAGGAAGCCGCCCTGGAGCGGCACTCCTGCTGTGCAGAATCAAGCAGCCAGCTTGGCCTTGACCTGCTCCACGATGCCGGCAAAAGCGGCCTTGTCGTGCACGGCGATGTCCGCAAGCATCTTGCGGTCGATCTCGATACCGGCCTTGCGGATGCCGTTGGCGAACTGGCTGTAGGTCAGGCCCAGTTCACGCGAGGCGGCGTTGATACGCGCGATCCACAGCTGACGGAACACGCGCTTCTTGGTACGGCGGTCACGGTAGGCGTATTGGCCTGCCTTCATCACCGCCTGTTTGGCGACGCGGAAGACATTGCCGCGGCGACCGCGGAAACCCTTGGCGAGTGCGAGAACTTTCTTGTGGCGGGCGCGAGCCGTTACACCACGTTTGACGCGAGGCATGTGTGTACTCCTTGTTCGTCTGAGTTAGATGCCACGGCCGGGCAGCATGGCGGCGACAGAAACCATGTTGGTTTCATGCACTGCGACTGCACCACGCAGGTGACGCTTGTTCTTGGTGGTCTTCTTGGTCAGGATGTGACGCTTGAAGGCTTGACCGCGCTTGACGGTGCCACCGGGACGAACGCGGAAACGCTTTTTCGCGCTGCTCTTGGTCTTCATTTTGGGCATGTGAATGCTCCTTTAGTTTGTGCTCGTGAGGCGCCATGGATGCTCCACGGACTTGTTGGCCCCGAGACACTTCTTCATCCCGCCCCTGCCTGCATTTCTTTCGAAATGCGGGCAAAGGCGAAATCCCTTCAAAACCTCTCTGCTTCGACTCCAGCCCCGGCCAGTCAGGCCGCTGCGGGAGTCGCCGCCGGAGCGGCACCGGCGTCGGTCGCCGGCTTCTGTCCACCGCCGCCGGGCTTCTTGCGGCCCGGCGCGATCATCATGATCATCTGCCGGCCTTCCAGCTTCGGGAACTGCTCGACGATGATCGAGTCGCCCAACTCGTCGCGGATGCGCTGCAGAAGGGCCAGACCGAGCTCCTGGTGCGTGATCTCGCGGCCGCGGAAGCGCAGCGTGATCTTGCACTTGTCGCCCTCATCAAGGAAGCGCCGGATGTTGCGCATCTTGATGTTGTAGTCGCCATCGTCGGTACCGGGCCGGAACTTGATTTCCTTGACCTCGATGACCTTCTGCTTCGACTTCGCCTCGGCCGCCTTCTTCTGCTCGTGGTACTTGAACTTGCCGTATTCGATCAGGCGGCACACGGGCGGATTGGCCGCGGCGACGACCTCCACCAGGTCCACGTCCTGCTCACCGGCAAGGCGTAGAGCCTCTGCAAGACTCACGACACCCAATTGCTCGTTATCCGGGCCGATCAGGCGGACTTCCGGGGCCATGATTTCCCGGTTCAGGCGGTGTTGGCGTTCCTCGCGGTGGCGGCGGTCGCGGAATGCAGTAGCGATGGTCAGGATCCTTCAAAATTTGCTACAAAATCTGTAGCGGAAGCCGCTCAGCTCTCGCGGACAAGCGGCACGATTTGGCAGGGAAACATATGGGGTTTTCCGAAGACAAATCAACGCTTGTCGGCAACATCCTGAACGAGCCGTTGAACGAACGATTCGAGGGACATTGCACCGAGGTCTTGATTGCCCCGGGCGCGCACTGCGACGGCACCTGCTTCCTTTTCCTTGTCGCCTACGACAACGATGTAAGGGAGCTTTTGCAACGAATGCTTCCGTATTTTATACGTAATCTTTTCGTTGTGCAGGTCGAGCTGGACCCTAAGCCCTTGATTTTGCAGCGTTTTCGCAACTTGCGAGGCGTAATCGGCCTGCCCTTCGCTGATATTCAGCACCGCCACCTGCACCGGAGCGAGCCACGCGGGCATCGCGCCGGAGTGGTGTTCGATCAGCATGCCGATGAAGCGCTCAAGGCTGCCGACGATCGCGCGGTGCAGCATCACGGGGTGCGCGCGGCCGCTGGATTCCGTCACGTACTCGCCGCCAAGGCGCTCGGCAGTGTTGAAGTCGACCTGCATCGTGCCGCACTGCCACTGGCGGCCGATCGCGTCGCGCAGCGTGTACTCGATCTTCGGGCCGTAGAAGGCACCGTCGCCGGGTGCGATGACGAAGTCGACGCCCGAACGGCGCAGCGATTCCATCACAGCGTGCTCGGCCTTGTCCCACAGCTCGTCGGAGCCGACGCGGTTCTCGGGACGCGTCGCGACCTTGTAGAGGATGTCCGTGAAGCCGAAGTCTGCGTAGACCTTCTGCAGCTGCGCCGTATAGGCGATGCATTCGTCAAGGATCTGGTCTTCCGTGCAGAAGATGTGGCCGTCGTCCTGCGTGAAGCCGCGCACGCGCATGATGCCGTGCAGCGCGCCGCTGGGCTCGTTGCGATGGCACTGGCCGAATTCGCCGTAGCGCAGCGGCAGGTCGCGGTAGCTGCGCAGGTCGCTCTTGAAGATGAGCACGTGGCCAGGGCAGTTCATCGGCTTGAGCGCGTAGTCGCGCTTTTCCGATTCCGTCGTGAACATGTTCTCGCGGTAGTTCTGCCAGTGGCCCGTCTTCTCCCAAAGGCTCTTGTCGAGGATTTGCGGGCCCTTCACTTCCCAATAGCCCGTGTCGCGGTAGATGCCGCGCATGTACTGCTCGACCGCCTGCCAGATCGCCCAGCCCTTCGGGTGCCAGAACACCACGCCCGGCGCCACCTCGTCGATGTGGAACAGGTCGAGTTCCTTGCCCAGCCGGCGGTGATCGCGCTTCTCGGCTTCCTCGATGCGCTGGATGTACTGGTCGAGCTGCTTCTTGTCGGCCCAGGCCGTGCCGTAGATGCGCTGCAGCTGCTCGTTCTTGGCATCGCCGCGCCAGTAGGCGCCGGCCAGCTTCGTGAGCTTGAAGACCTTCAGGAAGCGCGTGTTCGGCACGTGCGGGCCGCGGCACATGTCGACGTATTCCTGGTGGTAGTAAAGGCCCATGGCCTGCTCGTCGGGCATGTCTTCGACCAGGCGCAGCTTGTAGTCCTCGCCGCGCGACTTGAAGACCTCGATGACCTCGGCGCGCGGCGTCATCTTCTTGATCACGTCGTAGTCCTGCGCGATCAGCTCGCGCATGCGCGCCTCGATGGCGGCCATGTCCTCGGGCGTGAACGGGCGTTCGTAGGCGATGTCGTAGTAGAAGCCCTCGTCGATCACGGGCCCGATCACCATCTTGGCCGTCGGGTAGAGCTGCTTCACCGCGTGACCGACCAGGTGCGCCGTCGAGTGGCGGATGATTTCCAGGCCCTCTTCGTCCTTGGGCGTGATGATCTGCAGCTTCGCGTCATGGTCGATGACGTCGCATGCATCGACGAGCCTGCCGTCGACCTTGCCGGCCACAGTCATCTTGGCCAGGCCGGGACCGATGGACTGGGCGACTTCGGCCACCGAAACCGGGCCGGGGAACTCGCGGCGCGAGTTGTCGGGGAGCGTGATCTGGATCATTTTGGGAAACCTCGGGGAGAAAAACAAAAAAGCGCGGTGGATGACCGCGCTTTGCTTGGTTGTGTAGCTGGCGAAAACCAGCGAGCGCGGGCTACCGGCCTTTTCCTTCGGTGAAGAAAAAGCCGCTGAATCCTTGCGAGGTAGTTCGCGGTGTCATAACCAAGATGCCTTTCTCGCTCTTGTTGAGTGCAGAGACGGCGATTCTAGCCTTTGCCCGCTTCAGGATGCAGGCGCGGCGTTCTTGAGGCCCAGCACGTCGATAGGCTCGATCGACGGCGGCCCGGCAAACAGTTCGGCCGCTTTCGCCATCAGCGCCTGGGCGATCGGACCGGCCAGGTGAGCCTGGCGTGCTGCATCGCTCTCGAATGCATCGAATATGCCGAAGGTACTCGGCGACAGGCGCAGCGCAAACCAGATCGGTGTGGTTTTCTCGTCGCGCGCCATCGCAAGACCGGCCTCAAGGAACTTCTCGACATCGCTTTCCTTTCCCGGCTTGGCTTCGAGCCGGGCGAACAGTGCGTACTTGATCATGGGTCATCTCCTGCGTTGAACGGCGCGCGAGATTGCGCGGCGTCGGCACCGACTCTAGGCGGCCCTCACCTTTAGAGCTATTGGCATTTTTGACATCTTTGATATCGTTATTGCCATGAAGCTCGAAGTACTCACCCTCGACGGCGTATTCGACACCGGCCTGTCCACGGTGCTCGACGTGTTCACCACTGCCAACGAGCTCGCGGCCATGCTGCAGCCTGACGCAGCCCCGTTCGAGGTCACCGTGACAGGCGTGCGCAAACGCGTGCGGACCTCGCAAGGTCTTTCCGTGCCAGTGGCTCGCGCACTCGGTACCGGCACTGCAGACTGGCTGATCGTTCCCGCGCTGGGCTGCAAGATGCCCGAGACGCTGGAGCCCGCCCTGCAGCGTGCCGACGTACGCGACGCCTGCATCGCGTTGCGGGAACGCTCGGACAGGAACGCCGGTGTGGCCGCCGCCTGCATCGGCACCTTCGTGCTCGCCGAATCGGGCGTGCTCGATCACCACAACGCGACCACGACCTGGTGGCTCGCCACCCTGTTTCGCCAGCGCTATCCCAGCGTGCAGCTCGAGGACTCGCGCATGCTGGTCAATTCCGGCCACCTGATCACGGCCGGCGCGGCGTTGAGCCATGTCGATCTGGCGCTGTGGATCGTGCGCCAGGCAAGCCCCGAACTCGCCACGCTGGTCGCGCGCTACCTGATCGTCGATCCGCGGCCGTCGCAATCGGCCTACGTGATCTCCGACCACCTCTCCCATTCAGACCCGCTGGTGGAGCGCTTCGAACACTGGGCACGCGGCCGGCTGGCCCATGGCTTCTCGCTCGACGAGGCCGCGCAGGCCGCGGGAACCAGCAAGCGCACGCTGGCCCGGCGCATGCAGCAGGTCTTGGGCAAGAGCCCGCTCTCCTACGTGCAGGATCTGCGCGTGGAGCGCGCGGTGCACCTGCTCAAGACCAGCGACAGGAGCCTCGAGCAGATCGCCGGCATGGTGGGCTACGCCGATGGCGTCACGCTGCGTACCCTGCTGCGCCAGCGACTGGGGCGCGGCGTGCGCGAGGTACGCCTCGAGATCTAACGGGCGCAAAAAAGCCCGGCGCGCGGCCGGGCTGAAGGTGACAGCGAATACCTGCCTGTCAGAGATCGATCCGGCGAGGATCGATCGACCGATCAGTGGAACTGTTCTTCCTCGGTCGAGCCCGACAGCGCCTTCACGCTCGACGAACCGCCCTGGATCACGGTGGTCACGTCGTCGAAGTAACCCGCACCCACTTCCTGCTGGTGCGACACGAAGGTGTAGCCCTTGTCGCGTGCGGCGAACTCGGGTTCCTGGACCATGTTCACGTAGTGCTTCATGCCTTCGCCGCGAGCGTATGCATGGGCGAACTGGAAGGTGTTGAACCAGTTGACGTGGATGCCGGCCAGCGTGATGAACTGGTACTTGTAGCCCAGCGCCGACAGGTCTTCCTGGAACGAGGCGATCTGCTTGTCGTCGAGGTTCTTCTTCCAGTTGAAGGAAGGCGAGCAGTTGTACGACAGCAGCTTGCCCGGGCAGGCGGCGTGCACGGCCTGCGCGAATTCGCGGGCGAAGCCGATGTCCGGCACGCCGGTCTCGCACCACACCAGGTCGGCGTAGGGGGCGTAGGCCACGCCGCGGCTTATGGCCTGCTCCAGGCCGTTCTTGACGCGGAAGAAGCCTTCCTGCGTGCGCTCGCCGGTCAGGAACGGCTTGTCGTTGGCGTCGTGGTCGGAGGTGATCAGGTTCGCGGCTTCGGCGTCGGTGCGGGCCAGCACGATGGTCGGCACACCGAGCACGTCGGCGGCGAAGCGTGCGGCAATCAGCTTCTCGCAGGCTTCCTGCGTCGGCACGAGCACCTTGCCGCCCATGTGGCCGCACTTCTTCACGGCGGCCAGCTGGTCTTCGAAGTGCACGCCGGCGGCACCGGCGGTGATCATGTTCTTCATCAGTTCGAAGGCGTTGAGCACGCCGCCGAAGCCGGCTTCCGCGTCGGCCACGATGGGCAGGAAGTAGTCGATGAACTCCTTGTCGCCCGGGTTGATGCCGCGGCCCCACTGGATCTCATCGGCACGGCGGAAGGTGTTGTTGATGCGACGGACCATCGTCGGCACCGAGTCGTAGGCGTACAGCGACTGGTCGGGATACATCGTCTCGGAGGTGTTGCCGTCGGCGGCAACCTGCCAGCCCGACAGGTACACGGCCTCGAGGCCGGCCTTGGCCTGCTGCATCGCCTGGCCGGCGGAGATCGCGCCGAAGGCGTTCACGTAGCCCTTCTTGGCGCCGCCGTTGATCTTGTCCCAGAGCTTCTCCGCGCCGCGCTTGGCCAGCGTGTGCTCGATGGGGAACGAACCGCGCAGGCGCACGACGTCGGCCGCGCTGTAGCCGCGCTTGACGCCCTTCCAGCGGGGGTCGGTGGCCCATTCTTTCTCGAGTGCGGCGATCTGCTGTTCGCGGCTCAGTTGTTCTGTGAGGGTCTGGGGCATGGTCACTCCGTGAGGTTGATTGAAAGGTTGGCGCTGCGGCCGTGGAGTTACTGTAACTCCGCCCCAGACTCTTATGTCTTATAGAAGACATATTTTTGCGCCAATAAAATCAACTAGTTAGCGCGATATTTCTCAATGCAGAATCATTTTTCCCATATCGAGAAAAAATATTGCGGCGCAGCAGCCAGCCATTCCGCAATGCGCAATCAATCTTTCGGTTGTGAAAACGAGGCAGCGCAGCGCGCTGCATGGGCGATCCAGTCGCCGCTTTCGATCACATCGAGCCCGGCGATGCGCGTCGGGTGGATCTCGTAGACCAGGCATTCGAACCACTGCCCGTTCACCTCCACGCGCACCTGCCGCTTGATGTACTCGCCGGAGTCGTCGTCTGCCACCTCCTCCAGCACGTCGAGCGCCGTTTCCACCGCGGGCTCGATGGCGTAGACCTCGCCCTTCACCCGCTGCACACCGCCGAGCACGACGCCCGGATAGGCGCCGAGATCGAACAGCGTGCCGGCGATGCTCGCCTCGCCGATGAACCTCGGCTCGGGCCGATAGCGCGCGATGTCGTTGCGTCCGCCGCGGCGCAGCGTGCCGTAGACAAAAACGTGGGGCATCATCGAAAGCGCATCCTTCCTTCACAACAACACGTCGTCCAGTCTATTGAACTCCGCTGCACCCGCATCAGGCCGCCTCGTGGCCTATGGCTGCCTGGCCCTGAGCATGTCGCTCGTCGGCGGCTACGTCGCCCTCTCCAAGCCCCTCGTCGCCGCCTTTCCGGTGCTGCTGCTCGCCTGGCTGCGCTTCGGCATCGCGGCGCTGGCCATGCCGCACTGGCTCAGGCGCTCGCCCGACGAACCACCGATGACCACGCGCACGCGCTGGCTGGTGTTCCTCGAGTCCTTCCTCGGCAACTTCCTGTTCTCGATCTGCATGCTCTTCGGCGTGAGCCTGACGAGCGCGGTGTCGGCGGGCGTGATCATGGCGTCGATCCCGGCGTGCGTCGCGGTCGCGAGCTGGCTCTTCCTGCGCGAGCGGATCACCGTACGCATCGGCCTGGCCATCGCCTGCGCGGCGGTCGGCATCGGGCTGCTGGCGCTGTCGCCGGCGGCATCGCATGCACCGGCCTCCAGCGCCGACTCATCGGCGTCGACGTCGATGCCCTGGCTCGGCAACCTGCTCGTCTTCTGCGCGGTGCTCTGCGAGACGGCCTACGCGGTGATCGGCAAGTCGCTCACCGGGCGCCTCGGGCCCAAGCGCATCGCGTCGCTCATCAACCTCTGGGGATTCATGCTGTCGATGCCCTTCGGCATCTGGCTCGCGCTGCAGTTCGACTTCGCTGCGGTGCGCTTCGGCACCTGGGCGCTGCTCGTGGCCTACGCGCTGGCCGCGAGCATCTGGACGGTGTGGCTCTGGATGACCGGACTTCGCAACGTACCAGCCGCGCAAGCGGGTGTTTTCACCGTGCTGCTGCCCGTGAGCGCCGCCCTCGTGGGCGTGCTCGTGCTGGGCGAAAGCCTCTCTTCCCCACAGCTGGTTGCGTTCGTCGTCGCGCTCATCGGCGTGGTGCTCGCAACGTGGCCCGGGCGCCGGACGTGAAAAACGGGGCTTCTCCCCTCTGAAAAAACAACAGCTCCCAATGAAAAAAGCGCTTTTTCCCTTGGAAACGCGTTTTTTCTCCTTTAGCATCCGCAATGCCACTGGAGACGCAAGTTTTTCATTGGTGAGTGTTCAACCAAAAAAGGAAATCAACCATGGCAACTGCAAAGAAGGCTCCGGCCAAGAAAGCTCCGGCAAAGAAGGCCGCTCCTGCAAAGAAGGCTGCGGCTCCGGCGAAGAAGGCCGCTCCGGCCAAGAAGGCGGCTCCTGCGAAGAAGGCCGCACCGGCGAAGAAGGCGGCTCCCGCCAAGAAGGCCCCCGCGAAGAAGGCCGCTCCCGCCAAGAAGCGCACGCCCAACGCTGCGTTCATGAAGGCACTGACCCCCAGCCCGGCACTGGCCGCCGTGGTCGGCTCCACGCCGCTGCCGCGCACCGCTGTCGTGAGCAAGCTGTGGGACTACATCAAGAAGAACAACCTTCAGGACAAGGCCAACAAGCGCAACATCAACGCCGACGCCAAGCTGAAGGAAATCTTCGGCAAGCCGCAAGTGTCGATGTTCGAACTGGCAGCGCTGATCGGCAAGCACGTCAAGTAAGCCCTCGGGGGCCTCGCGCTCCTGAATCAGAAAGCCCGCTTCACGCGGGCTTTTTTTTCGCCTGCAGCATTGCCCCGCCGTCCTCGAAGAAACGCGCCGGCGTCGAGCCGAAGTGCTTTCGGAAAGCCTCGATGAAGGCACTGACGGAGCTGTAGCCCACCGTCAGCGCGACCGCGGTGACGCTCTCCTGCAGGCTCAGCAGTTCCAGCGCCTTGAGCAGCCGCGCCTGCTGGCGCCACAGCGCGAAGCTCAGTCCCGTCTCGGCAGCGAATCGGCGCGTGAGCGTCCTTCGGGCCATGCCGATGCGATCGGCCCATCGGTCGATGCCGTCCGGCAGCGCCGGGTCGTCGGCCAACGCGGCAGCCATGGCTGCCAGCCGGCCGTCCTGCGGCATCGGCAGATGGAGGGACGGCCTGTCGCCCGCCGCGAGTTCGTCGATCAGCACACCCACCAGACGCCCTCGGCGGGGCTCCAGCAGGGGATCGGATGCGTCCATGCCCGTCAGCCGATTCACCAGCGCACGCACCAGCGGCGTCGCCGCGAACACGTGCGGCACACCCGGCAGCGCCTGTGCCGTCGTTGCATCGATGTGCAGGCTCCAGCCCGCGGTGGCGCCGAAGGTCTGCGCCGCATGGGCGCAGCGCGGCGCGATCCAGCCGATCCACCCCGGCGGCTGCACCCAGCGCCCCGACGGCGTCTCGATGACCTGCAGCCCCTCCCGCAAGGCGAACAGCTGCCCGGTGTCGTGCGAGTGGTAGCCGGTGACGCGCGGCGCCTCGTAGGCGGTGATCCACAGCGTCGCGGGCGTCCGTTCAGCCATGGGTGGCCCGCCGGCGGTATCGATTGGCCCCGCTCCGCAAGCCCGAAGGAGCGGCGCTGCCTAGCATCGAAACCCTCTCAACTCCAACCAAGGAACAGCCTCCATGAAAGCCCAGGACGTACTCCCCGACGGCGAAGACTTCACCACCATCAACGGCCGCGCACTGCGCAAGGGATCGGTCGCCGCCTTCCTTGCCAACGCGCGCATCCTCGAAGACGCCGGCACGTCCCCGGCCGACAGGCAGGCCGCAGAGGACGACTTCGCCTCGCTGATCCCCACCCTCGACGCGCTCGGCCTGTTCGACGTGTTCGAGCTGCGCTCGCCGTTCCTGCGCGCGGAGGTGGCCCGCCATCGCGCCGCGATCAGCCCTTCGCCTGTTTCGCCGAGCGCGTGATCGACGACAGCGTACCGCGCGTGGTGATGACTTCGGGGTCGAGCGGAATCTCGATCAGCGTGCCGGTGTCGGCCTCCAGCGCGCGCAGCAGCGCCGCCTCGAACTGCGCCGTCTCCGTCACCCGATCGGCCGCGTAGCCATAGGCGCGCGCAAGATCGCAGAAGTCGGGGTTGCGCAGCGCCGTGCCGCTGGTGCGTTCGGGATACTCACGCTCCTGGTGCATGCGGATCGTGCCGAACATGCCGTTGTTGAGCAGCACGACGATGCTCTTGCCGCCGTGCTGCGAAGCCGTCGCCAGCTCCTGCCCGGTCATCAGGAAATCGCCGTCCCCCGCGATGGTGAAGGCCACGCGCCCCGTCGCCAGGTTGGCCGCGATGCCAGCCGGCACGCCGTAGCCCATCGCCCCGCTGGTCGGCGCCAGCTGCGTCTTCGCGCCCTTGGCCAGGCCGTGGTAGCGGAAGTAGCGGTGCACCCAGCTCGCGAAGTTGCCCGCGCCGTTGGTGATTGCCGCGTCCGCGGGCAGATGCTTCTGCAGCAGCGCGACCACTTGCGCCATGTCGACCGAACCCCGCGGCGTCTCGGCGGGCATGCCCGTCAAAGCCTGGGGCACGAGGTTGGCTTCGTAGTCGGCATGGGCCTGAAGCGTCCATTCTTCCCACGGCAGCGTCGGCGGTGCGCTCAGCACCTCGAGGCTGCGCGCAGCGGCGCTCATGCCGGCGTTGATCGCCAGGTCGGCCTGGTAGACGCGGTTGAGCTCCTCGGCGCTCGCATGGATGTGCACCAGTGTCTGCTTCGCCTTGGGTGCCTCGAGCAGCGTGTAGCCGCTGGTGGTCATCTCGCCAAGGCGCGGGCCGATGGCCAGGATCAGGTCGGCGTCCTTCACGCGCTGGGCGAGCTTCGGGTTGATGGCGATGCCGACATCTCCCGCGTACTGCGGATGGTGATTGTCGAAGGTGTCCTGGAAGCGGAACGCATTCGCCACCGGCAGGCGCCAGTTCTCGGCGAAGCGCTGCAGCGCCTGCGCGGCCTGCGCCGTCCAGCCGCCGCCGCCGGCGATCACCAGCGGGCGCTGCGACTTCAGCAGCAGCTCGCGCAGGGTGCGCAGCGCGCCCGGATCGCTCCAGGGCTCCACCGCCTCCACGCGCGCCAGCGGACGCGCGGTGGTCTCGCTGCGCAGCATGTCTTCCGGAAGCACCAGCACCACCGGTCCCGGACGGCCGTTCATCGCGGTGGCGAAGGCACGTGCGATGTACTCGGGAATGCGGTTCGCGTCGTCGATGCGCTCCACGCGCTTGGCGAAGCCCTTGGTGCTCGGGCCGAAGAAGCTGCCGTAGTCGACTTCCTGGAAGGCCTCGCGGTCGCGGAAGTCGCTGCCGACGTCACCCACGAAAAGCACCATCGGCGTGGAGTCCTGGAAGGCGTTGTGCACGCCGATCGACGCATTGGTCGCGCCCGGCCCGCGGGTGACGAAGCACACTCCCGGCCGCCCGGTGAGCTTGCCGTGCGCCTCGGCCATGAAGGCGGCGCCGCCCTCCTGCCGGTTGACGACGAAGCGCGTGCGGTCGCGGTAGGCGTGGAAGCCGTCGAGCACTGCCAGGAAGCTCTCGCCAGGCACGCCGAATGCGATCTCCATGCCTTGCTCTACGAGGCATTCCACGATCAGGTGGCCTGCGGGTTGTGATGTACTCATGGGAAGTAGGAACCTCAGCTGCAAATGTCTTCGGCAATTATGTGCGCCCGCTCCGGACGCCTTGCGTTAATTCCCCAAATGGTTAAATTCGCGCCATGAAGGCCCCCAAGGACCCAACGCCCGACATCGCGATCGAAGCGATCGAACCACGCTCGCGCGATGCGGACAGGTCGCAGCTCGCCATCCTCGCCTCGGCGCGCGACGAGTTCTCCGCGCGCGGCCTCGCAGGCGCGCGCATGGACAGCATCGCCGAGCGCGCGGGCCTCAACAAGCGCCTCATCTACTACTACTTCGGCAGCAAGGACGACCTGTTCCTTGCCGTGCTGGAGCGCGTCTATGCGGACATCCGCGAAGCGGAACAGCGCCTGCACCTCGAAGAGATCGACCCCGTGGAGGCCATCCGCCAGCTGGTGTCGTTCACCTGGAACTACTACCTCGAGCACCCCGAGTTCATCACGCTGCTCAACAGCGAGAACCTGCACTGCGCGGCCCACCTGAAGCGCTCCGACCGCATCCAGGAGATGAACTCGCCGCTGGTGCAGTTGCTCGACACCGTATTGGAACGCGGCCGGCGCGACGACCTGTTCCGCGCGGGCGTGGACCCGGTGCAGCTCTACATCTCCATCGCCTCGCTCTGCTACTTCTACCTCTCGAACAACCACACGCTATCGGCCATCTTCGGCCGCGACCTGCGTGCGCCGAAGGCGATGGCGCAACGCCTCTCGCACATGACCGACCTGGTCCTTGGCTACGTACTGAAATAGCCCCCAGGCTTCGCGCACGTCGTGCGCTACGCCAACCCCCTTCCGGGGGCAACACCAGCAGCCCGGCAAAGCCGGTTCCGCGGTAAGGCTGGGCTCGCCCCCCAGGCTCGCGCACTTCGTGTCGCTTCGCCACCCCCTACCGGGGGCAACACCGGTGGCCCGGCAAAGCCGGTTCCACGGTGTTCCCGACCTTGGCCCGTGCCGGTTCCGACGACCGTGCACTGCGCAGTCGCACCTGAAAACCACTGAACCTGCTCCTGCGGGTATTCACTAGGGAGCACCCGTTGACGCTGCCGCGCGGCCGTTCCTAAAATCAATAATTCACTCAATGGTGAATTGATCGATTTCAAGAATGCGGCCCGACCGCGCGGAGACATCCATGAAGTTCATTGCCAGCAGTGCGGCGCGTACAGCGGCCCTCGCCTCCCTGACCTGCATCGCGGCGCTGCTGCCGGGGCTGGCGGCGGCGCAGAACGGTTATCCGAACAAGCCGATCCGGGTGATCGTGCCGTTCGCGGCGGGCAGCACCACGGACATCATTGCCCGCGCCATCACCGACAAGATGAGCGCCAGCATGGGCCAGACGCTGGTGATCGACAACCGCGGCGGCGCGAGCGGCACCATCGGCCAGCACGCGGTGGCCACGGCCGCACCGGACGGCTACACGGTGATGATCCATTCGTCGTCGCACACGGTGAGCCCTTCCACCTTCGCCAAGCTGCCGTTCGACACGGTGCACGACTTCGCCGGCATCACGCCGATCTCGTCGCTGCCCAACGCGCTGGTGATCTCGCCGAGCAAGAACATCAAGACGCTGCCGCAGCTGCTGGCCGCCGCGCGCGGCAAGCCGGGCAGCATGAACTTCGCCTCGGCCGGCCAGGGTAGCGCCACGCACCTGAATGCCGAGAAGTTCAAGATGGCCGCGAAGATCGATGCCACCAACATCCCCTTCAAGGGATCGGGCGAGGCCGTGACCGAAGTGCTCTCGGGCCGCGTCGACTACTACTTCTCGCCCATCGCGCCGGTCATCGGGCAGATCAAGGAAGGCCAGCTGCTCGCGCTCGCCGTGGGCTCGCCCAAGCGCGCGGCCGCGCTGCCCGACGTGCCCACCACCAGCGAAGCCGGCGTGCCCGGCTCGGAGTTCAACTTCTGGATCGGAATGATGGCGCCGGCCAAGACGCCGCGCGACATCGTCGAGCGCCTGCACGCCGAAGTGGCGAAGGCGCTGGCCACGCCCGAGGTGAAGGAGCGCTTCGCCAAGCTCGGTGCCGACGCCTGGACTCTGAAGCCCGAGCAGTTCGACGCCTACATCAAGGAAGAGATCGCGAGCAACGCGCAGCTCGTGAAGGCGGCCGGCCTCTCGGTCCAACAGTAAGCCACGCAAGCCATCCCGCACGCTCCTCCTGAAAGCCCCGGCTCCCGCCATGTTCCGCAAGCTCCTGCTCTCCCCGGCCCTGCGCCCCTTCCTCCTGATCCTGTTGCTGCTGGTGCTGTGGGACCTGGCGATCCGCCTGTTCAGGATTCCGGCCTACCTCATTCCCCCGCCGTGGGAGGTCGTGAAGCAACTCGTCGCCGAATGGCCGCGCCTGCTCGCGGAGAGCTGGAAGACCACGCTCGCCACGCTCGGCGGCTTCGGGCTGACGATCCTCATCGGCATTCCGATCGCGATGGTCATCGCCTACTCGCGCGTCGTCGAGTCGTACGTGTATCCGCTGCTGGTGTTCTCGCAGAGCATTCCCAAGGTGGCGATCGCGCCGCTGTTCGTGGTGTGGTTCGGCTTCGGCATCTTCCCGAAGGTGATCAGCGCCTTCCTGCTGGGCTTCTTCCCGGTGGTGGTGTCCACGGTGATGGGCTTCAAGTCGGTCGAGCCCGACATGCTCGATCTCTCGCGCTCGATGGGCGCGAGCCGGCTGCAGACCTTCTTCAAGATCAGCCTGCCGCAGGCCCTGCCGCAGATCTTCAGCGGGCTGAAGGTGTCGGTCACGCTGGCGGTGGTGGGCGCCGTGGTCGGCGAGTTCGTCGGCTCCAACTCGGGCATCGGCTATGTGCTGCAGGTGGCCAACGGCAACTTCGACCTGCCGCTGATGTTCGCGGCGCTGGTGGTGCTTTCGAGCATCGGCGTGATCCTCTTCGTCGCCGTCGACCTGGTCGAGCGCGTGATGATCCCCTGGCACGCCTCGCAGCGCCACACTCATTGAGATGACCCCCAGTCTTCGCGCACTTCGTGTCGCTTCGCCAACCCCCTTCCAGGGGCGATACCAGCGGCCCGGCAAAGCCGGTTCCGCGGGGGCTTGGGCTCACCCCCAGTCTTCGCGCACTTCGTGTCGCTTCGCCAACCCCCTTCCGGGGGCGATACCAGCGGCCCGGCAAAGCCGGTTCCGCGGTATCCCTGGCAAGACATGCCCGCTTCTCGCAGCCGGGGTAGACATGGCGCCGCGAAAGTCCAAGTTCCCTTGCCATACCTGACAACTCCCGGAGACAACACCATGAAGAAACTGCTCCCCACGCTGCTCGCCGCGGCCGCGCTCGCCACCTTCGCCGTCGCACCCGCGCACGCCCAGGGCGACAAGCCCAAGGACAAGGTCACGCTGATGCTCAACTGGTACCTGTACAGCGAGCACGCGCCCTTCTTCCTCGGCAAGGAAAAGGGCTTCTACGCCGAGGAAGGCATCGACCTCGACATCCAGGAAGGCCGCGGCTCCGCCGTCACCGCGCAGGCGGTGGCCGCCAAGTCGGCGACCTTCGGCTACATCGACGTGACCACCATGATCAAGGCCGCCGCCAAGGGTGCGCCGCTGAAGTCGACCGGCGTGCTGTTCCAGGTGAGTCCGATGTCGGTGATGGGCTTCACCGAGAAGAACATCAAGACGCCGAAGGACATCGTCGGCAAGACGGTGGCGGTGACGCCGGGCGACTCGATGTCGCAGATGTGGCCGCTCTTCCTGAAGATGAACGACATCAAGGCCGACCAGATCAAGACCGTCTCGGGCGACGCGCAGACCAAGCTCAATGCCGTGATCAACGGCCAGGCCGACCTGTTGCTGGGCTACGTGATGGACCAGGCCATCAAGCTGCAGGACGCCACGGGCAAGCCGGTGACGCCGATCCGCTTCGCCGACTCGGGCGTGAACCAGATCAGCTCCGGGATCATCGCCAACAAGAACCTGCTGACCGAGAACCCCGACCTGGTGAAGCGCTTCATGCGCGCCTCCACCAAGGCCGCCGAAGCCGCCGAGAAGAGCCCCGAGGCCGCGGTCGACGCGATGCTCAAGGCCAACCCCAAGGCCGGCGTGCGCGACACGCTCATCGTGGGCATGAAGCAGAGCGTGGCCCTGTACCACACGAAGGAAACCGCCAACCAGCGCCCCTTCCGCGTGCAGATGAAGAACGTGAACGATTCGCTCGACCTGCTGGTGCAGTACGGCGGCATGGATGCTTCCACGCGCGGCAAGCCCGAGGACTACGTCACTCTCGACTTCCTGCCGTAAACAGACTCGCCCCCAGGCTCCGCGCACTTCGTGTCGCTTCTCCCACCTCCTACCGGGGGCAACACCTGCGGCCCGGCAAAGCCGGTTCCGCGGTGTTCCCGGAAAAAACACAAGCGCTGCGTCTCCTCATTCGCCTCGTCCTTTAACTACGCTCCATGTCTCCAGTGAACCTGATCGAAGCGCGCGGCGTCTCGAAGATCTACCCAAGCAACGACGGCCCCGTCGAGTCGCTCAAGCCGCTCGACTTCGCCATCAAGGAAGGCGAGTTCGTCTCCGTCGTCGGCCCTTCGGGCTGCGGCAAGAGCACGCTGCTCAAGATGGTGGCGGGCCTGCTGCCCATCAGCGGCGGCAGCCTCACGCTGGCGGGCCACCCGATCAAGGGCCCGCAGAAGGACGTGGGCATCGTGTTCCAGAGCGCGGTGCTGCTGCCCTGGCGCAGCGTGGAAGACAACATCCTGCTGCAGGCCGAGATGCGCCACCTTCCGTCGGAGGCATCGCGCGCCCGTGCCCGCGAGCTGATGGAGATGGCGGGCCTGAAGGGCTTCGAGAAGAAGTACCCCTGGCAGCTGTCGGGCGGCATGCAGCAGCGCGCATCGATCTGCCGCGCCCTGCTGCACGACCCGTCGGTGCTGCTGATGGACGAGCCCTTCGGCGCACTCGACGCGATGACGCGCGAGAAGATGAACCTGGAGCTGCAGCGCATCTGGATGACGTCGAAGAAGACGGTGCTGCTCATCACCCACAGCATTCCCGAAGCGATCTTCCTGTCGGACCGGGTGATGGTGATGAGCGAACGCCCCGGCTCCATCGCGGCCGTCTACGACATCGACCTGCCGCGCCCGCGCACGCTGGACGTGATGGCCTCGGCCGAGTTCGGCGCCTACACGAAGCTGGTGCGCGCGCATTTCTACTCGCAGGGCATCCTGGACCACTGAAGAGCAGATGCAGGCCATGGACGCGATCCGCTTTCACGTCGAGGAGATCCGCTTCGCCGAGCGCAACGTGGCGCTGCGGCTGCCGTTCCGCTTCGGCGCCGCCACCGTCACGGCCTGCCCGCAGGTCTACGTGAAGGCGCGCATCCGCTTCGCCGACGGCCGCACGGCCGAGGGCTGCGCTGCGGAGATGATGATTCCGAAGTGGTTCGACAAGAACCCGGCGCTCACCAACGAGCAGAACTTCGAACAGCTGCGCTTCGCCCTGCGCGATGCGCGCGAGGCCTACACCGCCGAGCCCGATGCGCAGACCGCGTGGACGCATTTCGCCTCCAACTACGCAGCGCTGCAGTCGCGCGCCAGGGCCAAGGGGCTGCAGCCGCTGGTGGCCAGCTACGGGCCCGCGCTGATCGACCGCGCCCTGCTCGATGCGCTGTGCCTGCACAGCGGCACGAGCTTCGCGGCGGCGATGAGCGCCAACCTGTGCGGCATCGACATCGCCGGCAGCGGCCTGGTCGACGACCTCGCGGGTTTCGACATGCCGGCCTTCCTGGCGAAGCAGTCACCGCGAAACAGCATCGCCGCACGCCACACGGTCGGGCTGGCGGACGCCATCGATGAGTACGACGCCTCGCCAGATGCACCCACCGACGGCCTGCCCACGACGCTGCAGGCCGCAGTACGGCGCTACGGCCACACCCACTTCAAGCTCAAGCTGTGCGGCAACACCGCGCAGGACATCGACCGGCTCCAGCGCATCGCCCGCGTGATCGACGGCCAGGCGCAACTGGTCACGCTCGACGGCAACGAGCAATACGCGGACGCCGACGACTTCGCCACCTTTCTCGACCGCATGCTCTCCACGCCAACGCTGTGGAAGCTCGCGCAGAAGACGGTCTTCGTCGAACAGCCGATCCGGCGCGACGCGGCGCTGCAGCGCGACGTGTCGGCATTGGGCAAGCGCATTCCGCTGCTCATCGACGAATCGGACGCCACGCTCGACGCCTTCGTGCAGGCCCGCGCACTGGGCTACACCGGCGTGTCGAGCAAGAGCTGCAAGGGCTTCTACAAATCGGTGATCAATGCCGCGCGCTGCGCGCAATGGAACGCTGAGCTGGAGAAGCCGCGCTACTTTCTCTCGGGCGAGGACCTGACCATGCAGGCCGGCATCGGCGTGCAGCAGGACCTGGCGCTCGTCGCCTGGCTCGGCCTCTCGCACGTGGAGCGCAACGGCCACCACTACGTCAATGGTCTCGCGGCGGCGCCCGAGGCCGAACAGCTGGCGCTGCTGCGCGCCCACCCGGTTCTCTACGAAACCAGCGACGGCGCAGTGCGCCTCGCCATCCGCGAAGGGCAGCTCGACCTGTCCTCGCTCAACGCCGCGCCCGGCTTCGCCACCGGCAAGCCAGGCGCAGGCATCTCGTGGGACGCGATGCGTTCCGTCTACTGAAGCGCGCGTCCAGCCCGCACCAATCTCTCGCACCCAAGGAAGAAAACGATGGCCACCCAACGTCTAGGAATCATCATGCACGGCGTCACCGGGCGCATGGGCATGAACCAGCACCTGATCCGCTCGATCTGCGCCATCCGCGCCCAGGGCGGCGTCACGCTGTCGAACGGCGACAAGGTCATGCCCGACCCGATCCTCATCGGCCGCAACGCCGAGAAGATGGAAGCGCTGGCCAAGGCGCACAACATCCCGCGCTGGGGCACCGACCTCGACAAGGCGCTGGAGAACAAGGACGACACCATCTTCTTCGACGCCGGCACCACGCAGATGCGCCCCGCCCTGCTGGCCAAGGCCATCCGCGCCGGCAAGCATGTGTATTGCGAGAAGCCCATCGCCACCAACCTCAACGAGGCCGTCGAGATCGCCCGCCTGGCAGAGGAAGCCACGAAGACCAAGGGCCTGAAGCACGGCGCCGTGCAGGACAAGCTCTTCCTGCCCGGCCTGCGCAAGCTCGACATGCTGCGCCGCGCCGGCTTCTTCGGCCGCATGCTGAGCGTGCGCCTGGAGTTCGGCTACTGGGTGTTCGAAGGCGACCTGCAGCCCATCCAGCGCCCGAGCTGGAACTACCGCAAGGAAGACGGCGGCGGGATGATCCTGGACATGATGTGCCACTGGCGCTACGTGCTGGACAACCTGTTCGGCGAGGTGAAGTCGGTGAGCTGCCTGGGGACCACCCACATCCCCAGGCGCTGGGACGAGGCCGGCAAGCCCTACGAGGCCACCGCCGACGACGCGGCGTATGCCACCTGCGAACTCACCGGCCACAACGGCGAGCCGGTCATCGCGCAGATCAACATGAGCTGGGTCACGCGCGTTCGCCGCGACGACCTCGTGACCTTCCACGTAGACGGCACCGACGGCTCGGCGGTGGCGGGCCTGTCGAGCTGCCGCGCCCAGTCGCGCGTGGCCACGCCGCGCCCGGTGTGGAACCCCGACGAGAAGCAGACCATGAACTTCTTCGACCAGTGGCAGGAGATTCCGGACTCGCAGGTCTACGACAACGGCTTCAAGATCCAGTGGGAACACTTCATCCGCCACGTGGTGGAAGACGCCCCCTACAAGTGGACGCTGCCCGAAGGCGCCAAGGGCGTGCAGCTGGTCGAGGCCGCGCTCGAGTCGTGGAAAGACCGCCGCTGGGTCGACGTGCCCGCGCTGAAGGTCTGACGAGGTTCGCGGCATGGCTCTCTCGCTGAACCTTCCTACCGCGGGCGGCACGCTCGCGCCCTACGCGCTGCGCGGCACTGCACCGGTGAAGCCCGATGCGGGCGTCAAGTTCAACCGCATCGCCTACTCGGCCGCCCACGTGGTGGCCGACCCGATGGCCGCCATCGACCCATGGCTGCAGTGCGCGGTCGACTGGGACACCACCATCGCCTACCGCCGCCACCTGTTCTCGCTGGGCCTGGGCGTGGCCGAGGCCATGGACACCGCGCAGCGCGGCATGGGCCTGGACTGGCCGACTTCGCTGGAGCTGATCCGCCGCTCGCTCGATGCCGCGAAGGACGTGCCCGGCGCGCTGGTCGCCTCGGGCTGCGGCACCGACCACCTGGACATCGACAGCGTGAAGAGCGTCGACGACGTGATCCGCGGCTACGAGGAACAGATGGCCGCCATCGAGGCGCTGGGCGGCAAGCTGATCGTGATGGCCAGCCGCGCGCTGGCCCGGGTGGCGAAGAGCCCCGCCGACTACGAGCGCGTGTACGACCGCATCCTGAGCCAGGCGAAGCAGCCGGTGGTGCTGCACTGGCTGGGCGACATGTTCGACCCGGCGCTCGCAGGCTACTGGGGCACGAAGGACGTCGATGCCGCGATGGACACGGCGCTGGGCATCATCGCCGCGCATCCCGACAAGGTGGATGGCATCAAGATCTCCCTGCTCGACAAGGACAAGGAGATCGCGATGCGCCGCCGCCTTCCGCCGGGCGTGCGCATGTACACCGGCGATGACTTCAACTACGCCGAGCTGATCGCGGGCGACGGCGTCGGCAGCGAACCCACGCACGGCAAGAGCGATGCGCTGCTGGGCATCTTCGATGCGATCGCGCCGGCGGCCAGCGCAGCCCTGGGTGCACTGGCGCAAGGCAACGAAAAGAAGTTCCACGACATCCTCGGCCCCACCGTGCCGCTGTCGCGTCACATCTTTGCCGCGCCCACGCGCTTCTACAAGACCGGCGTGGTGTTCATGGCCTGGCTCAACGGCCACCAGAAGCACTTCACGATGGTCGGAGGCCAGCAGAGCACGCGCTCGCTGCAGCACTTCGCCGAACTGTTCAGGCTGGCCGATGCAGCCAACCTGCTGGAGCAGCCCGAGCTGGCGGTGCGGCGCATGAAGACCCTGCTGGCCCTGCACGGCGTGGAAGGCTGAAGACGAGCATGCGCGATTTCTCGCAGAACCACGACTGGCTCTCGATCAACACCGCCACGGTGCGCAAGCAATCGGGCGCCGAGGTGCCGCTGGACCGCATCATCGACCAGTGCGCCGAACGCGGCATCCGCGCGATCAGCCCCTGGCGCGACCAGGTGGCGGCTGTCGGCCTCGACAAGATTGCGAAGCAGCTGAAGACGCACGGCATCTGTCTCTCTGGCTACTGCCGCGGCGGCTTCTTCCCCGCGCCCGACGCGGCCGGCCTGAAGGCCGCGCTCGACGACAACCGCCGCGCCATCGACGAGGCCAAGACGCTCGACGCCCCCTGCCTCGTGCTGGTCGTCGGCGCCCTGCCCGGCGCGCTCGACGGCAAGGCCGCCTACAAGGACATCGGTCGCGCGCGCAGCGAAGTGCGCGACGGCATCGCCGCATCGCTCGAATACGCCCGCGAGGTCGGCATGCCTCTCGCCATCGAGCCCCTGCACCCGATGCAGGCGGCCGACCGTGCATGCATCAACACGCTCGAACACGCGCTCGACCTGTGCGACGAGCTCGATGCGGGCAGGAGCGGCATGCTCGGCGTGGCTCTCGACATCTACCACGTGTGGTGGGACCCGAAGCTGCAGCAGCAGATCGCCCGCGCCGGCCGCGAGCGCCTGCTGGCGTATCACGTCTGCGACTGGCTCACGCCTACGCGCGATCTGCTGAGTGACCGCGGGATGATGGGCGATGGCGTGGTCGAGCTGAAGAAGATCCGCGGGTGGGTCGAGGATGCAGGCTTCGCTGGTTTCAGCGAAGTGGAGATTTTTTCGAACCTCGACTGGTGGCAGCGGCCTGGCGCGGAGACGCTGGATATCTGCATCGAGCGGCACAAGCAGGCTGTCTAAAACTGCTCTGTCCTCGCGTTGTTCGGGGCGAGTGCACAGGCCACGGGGTACTCGCCTCTGCGAATGTCCCCCGGGCTTCGCGCTCGTCCTTTACTTCGCCGCGGGTATCGCTGCGCGACGCTTCGATCTCGCGCGCGTCAACTACCCATGCGACTGACCGCTCATGCCCGTGTTTGCTGATACCCAGGCTTTGCGCCAGTCACTGCGAATGGCCGAGCTGAGCGACTATGCCCGGCGCATCGTGGCTTCGGCGCATCTTTGACCCTGCCACCAAGTGCAGCAGTTGCAGCAGTTTTCTTGCTGCACCAGGGCTACTACTTCACTCATGTTCTGGCAGATGGCACCTTCGATAGCTCAGCAATCCAGCGGATCGAGCGGATCGAGCCGTTAGTCGCACCGTATTCAGGCCATCGACCGAAAACCTCCAATCACCGCATGGTCAGGTCCAGACCGATCCAATTGCAAAACTCAAAGGTGAGGAAGAGCACGAGGAACGCAGAAGCGATGAACGCCGAGCCCACCTTGATGGATGTCAGGACCACTGCAGCTGTCTTTTGATTCTTGTACTTCTGTCCCCGTTCGTAATGCCACTTGACGGCCAAATACATGCCCACGCTGAGCACGAGAACCTTGAAAATAACAAAGGAGATAGGGATTGAATTCATGATTGAAAAGACATCAGGTGACAGACCGAGAAATGCCCGAGTGCGGCGAGCAGCTCAATAGACCGATGAAGAAACGGAAAGATTAATTAATTGGTTGATTAATCAATCCAACGAAACGTAGCGGTCAGCTGAATGGGCGTCTGCAAGACGCGTCGAAAGGCGGAGCAGTCCGCCTGCACACAGAAGCACTCTCATCGTGCTGTCGAGTGTTCATCTTCCAGGCTGATACGTACAGAACCAGATCGGCTGAAAATCTCCGTATCAGATGCAAGGAGATCGGTAGTCGCGTCGGGTAGGCACACGTCTGATACGACAATCTCGGGAGCGGTCCAGAACGCCCGTATCAGAAAGAGATGCCCATGAACCGCTACGAGAAGCTTGCCGACAACATCGCCCAGCGTATTCGCGCGGGCAGCCTGAAGGCGAACGATCGCCTTCCCTCCGTGCGCGAACTGAAGTCGCAAATGGGCATCAGCGCGTCCACCGTGTTCTCTGCCTACTACCTGCTGGAGGCGCAGGGGCTTGTCGAAGCGCGGCAGCGGTCGGGATACTTCGTTCGAGCGGTGGCGGAAATGCCGACCAATGAACTCGCCGCCACCGAGCCTGTCCTCCGGTCCATGCCGGTCGACGTCTCGTCGCTTGTCTTTCAGGTCCTTGCGCAGGCTCGGGAGCGCGACATGGTCCCGCTGGGCTCGGCCTTTCCGTCGCCAGAGCTGTTTCCCTTCGAACAACTTGCCGCCGGCCTGACGCGAGCGCTCAAGCGGATGGATCCCTGGCAGACCGTCGAAGATCTGTCACCAGGAAACGCCCAATTACGCCATCAGATCTCCCTGCGTTACGGCAGCGTCGGAATGGATGTTCCTGCGTCTGAACTGGTCATCACCAGCGGGGCGATGGAGGCCCTCAATCTTGCGCTCGAATCGGTGACGCAGCCGGGCGACGTCGTGGCGATCGAAACGCCAACCTTCTATGGTGCGTTGCAGGCACTGGAGCGGCGCGGTCTTCGCGCGGTCGAGGTCGAGACCCACCCGCGTACGGGCGTAGATCTCAGCTCTCTTGCTCGCGTGATCGACCAGCATCCGGTGAAGGCCTGCTGGTTCATGCCGACCTTCCAGAATCCAATGGGCTGCACCATGAGCGACGCAGCCAAGGAGCAACTGGTCAGCATGCTCGCCACCCGCGCCATACCGCTGATCGAAGACGACGTGTATGGCGAACTCGCGCATGGGGCTCGGAGACCGCCACCAGCCAAGGCCTGGGACCGGGATGGCTGGGTGCTGCACTGCAGTTCCTTCTCGAAATCCCTGGCACCTGGATATCGCATCGGTTGGGTAGCGGGCGGTCGCTTTGCAGCCACTTTGGGTCGGAACAAGTTGATGAGCTCGCTGGCGACGGCACTCCCCTCGCAACTGGCGTTGCAGGAGTACCTCCAACACAGGAGTTTTGATCGTCACCTGCGCGCCCTGCGGCATTCGCTCAGCCGCCAGCAGGCTGCATGCTTGCGACTCATCGAACGATACTTTCCGGCTGGAACGCGGGTCACGCGCCCCGAGGGTGGCTATTTCCTGTGGCTCGCGCTGCCAGAGGGCGTCGACTCGCTCGCACTGCACCAGGACGCCCTTCAGCTCGGCATAGGCGTAGCACCGGGCCATCTGTTTTCAGCCGACCGCCGATACACCCGGCACCTGCGCATCAACTACGGGCATCTCGGCGACCCGCGCTTGGAAGGGGCTATAAGAAATCTTGGAGAACTCGCCAACGCGCAGCTGAAATCTGCAACCGGAAAATCGGGGCCGATCTTCGAGGAACGGTCGTCGAGACCCTAGTTGGCGTCAATGCAGGTCGAGGTGCGCTGCCTTCGACTGACTCTCAACTTCACGCGCGCCGCTTCTGCCCAGTCGTCGGCGCTTCGCCGCAAGATGGCACGAAGGCCTGAAGCGGTAGCCCCGACTTCCTGGCGACATGATCGGGGGCGTCGTGGACGACTGCGGCTTGCACGTTGCCGAGTGGCCAGTCGAGATTCGCGCGCCGCGCAGGAGTGAGGCAGACGACCGTCAGGCACTACCTGCGCGAAGGCCTGCTGTCGCCGCGCACAGGGCCGGCCGGCGGGTCTCGGCCTTGCCTGGAGTTCACCGAATCCGACCTGCGCCTGCTCTCGGCCATTCGGGCGGGCCAGGCGCTGAGCCTCTCACTCCAGGAAGCCTTCACGCAGGCCGCGAAATCCGCGGCCCGCAGACCGACCGCTAACCGCCGGTCTCAGGCGCCCCACGCCGCGCCTTCTCGCTCATCTGGAACAGATCTCCAGCCTTGCGCGCCATCTCGGCCGCAAGCCAAAGCAGATTGTTGA